>JAHFDT010000235.1 GCA_023248875.1 Myxococcales bacterium
GACGGTGACCTCCGCCCCCGCTTGGCTGAGCCGCCAGGCCGCGGTCAAACCGCACGCTCCACCTCCGAGCACTACGATGCGCCTAGGAACCGTCATCAGAACAGAAAGGCCAGCGATGTCACGTAGCCGAGTTTGGGATGATCGAAGGGGTTCGCGGGTCCAGCATGATCGAGCTGCAGCTCGTGCTTCCAGGCCACCGCTTCGATGAAACGGTAGTTGAGGCCCAAGGTCATGCGCTGGCGGTCGCCCGCGCTTTTCAGGTTCATATCGGTGTCGATGAGATCGTAGCGCACTGCGAGGGTAAAGACCGATTCTCGCAGCCAGCTGGGCAGATGTTGGCGGAGCGCCTCAGGCATCACGTGGTAGTGCGCCTCGACAAAAAAACCGTACATGTCGGTCGGCACCGGCGCCCGGGAAGAGGAGGGATAATCGTCGTCGAAGCCGGGATCGTTGAAGGCCCGCACGTACTCGGCGATGAGCTCAAACCCGGCGATGCGTAGTGCCAAGTCTCCCCCGAAGAGGAGTGCACGGTCGCCACGGCGGTTGTAGGCGCCCGAGTAGGCCGAGGCCCCGAGGTCGAGCTGCAGGGACTTCTTGCCGAGCGGACCAAAGTAGTAAAGCCCCAGTCGTCCCACCACCGCCTTGTCGTCGTTGTTATCCTGGAATTTGGATCCGCGGGCCGCTCGGTAGCCGAGGCCATCCGAGATTTTGGAATCGAGCCCGTTGATGACATAGGCCTCGTAATTGAGCTCTAAGCCGCGCGATAGCCGCTGGCGCCCGGTCAGTCCGGCACCCGCCTCGAACCAGGTCGAGGGCACGATGAAGGTGAGGGTCAGCGGTCGATCGGTGAGATCCTGCGTGGGCGCATCGTGATTAATGTTGAAGCGGCCGAACGGCACCAGCACGATGCCGCCGCGCAGCGTCAACTGATCGACCAGGCGGAGGTCGACGGCAGCAAATTCGAGCTGCACTTCGCCGGCGCCGAGCTGCCCCTCTTTTTTCAGCGGCGAACCGCCATGCTCAAACTCGATCTCCGAAGTGACCGAGATGCGATTTTCCCAGATCGGGCTGTAGAGGAAGGCCACGAAGCGCCGTGCCTCAAAAAAGGAGTCCTCGGCTTCGCGCTTGGTGAAGGCGAACTCGCCATAGCCGCCCAGCACGGTGCGATGGACGATCGCCTCTGCTTTGCGTTTGAGATCGGAAAAGACGGAAGTGCGTTCGCTGCTGGGAGCCGCGTGTGGAGCCTCCTGCTTCGGCGGTGTCGTCGGTTCGGGGGGCAGCTCGATCACCGGTCCGCCGAGAATGCCGGGCGTCGCCAAGACCCGGGGTACCCCGAGCGGTGCACGCGCTGCTGGCGCTTCGGCCGGCGATTCCCCCACCGAGGGCACGGCGCCATCGGTGAGGGGGGCGCCACCGTCGAGTCCTTGCGCTCGCACCAGGCTGCCCAGCAAGGCCAGCAGCACGAATAGCGCCCGTAGCGAAGAGGCCACGTCTACAACTTGAAGCCAAAGGTGGTGTCGAGCGCGCTCACGAGGGTGGTGAACTTCACCTGCGCCATGGTCTGCGCCTGGGTCGGGTCCCCCTTGCCGAGCTCCGCGTCGATCGCAGCGACGGTGGCGGCGCCATTCGGCCGGGTCTTGAGGTAGTCACGCAGCATCGTCACGATGCCCTTGCCGACCGCGAACCCTTCGACCGCTTCCTCCGGCTTGTTTTCACTGATCGCCTCCGCGGCCTCGGCGAATTCATGGTGGGCCGAGAGCCCGAAGATCTCGGTCACCGCCTGGTCGATGGCCGCGGCCCGGCTCGTCACCAGGCTGCTATCGCCCTGGACGAGAGCATTGTGGCCGTCGATAAAGGCCTGGAACACCGTGTCGTTCTTCTGGGTCGCAAACTCGGTGTCGCGCTGCTGGCCCTGGCGCGCGATCCCCGCCGAGGTCTTCCCGTCGGTGCTACGGCCGTAGTAGGCGAAAGCGCGGTCCCAACCCTCGGGAGTACTTTTCTTGAGTTCGCCATAGATCATTTCGAAGGTGTAGCGCAAAACGATCGTCTGAACGATCTCCTCCGCCGCCTCTTTGACGGAGAGCTCACTCGTCCCGGCCCCCAGTGTGATGGCCGCCTCTACCTGCTGGTCGAGTGCCATACCCAGGCTGTTTCCTTCGGAAACATAGGAGTGTGCCGCACCGAGCGCCTTGAGATCGCCCCGGAAGTTCGTTTCGTAGGAGCTCTGGATGGCGGCGAAATCCTTCGCCTCGAGCGCTTCGTGGAACTTGTCGAAGACAGCGATCTTGTGCCGTGCGGCGGTGACCACCGCCTGGTCAAACGGAACGTACCGGTCGGTCACCCCCCCTTGACCGCCGCAGCCGCTCCAAATCACGAGAGTGGAAATGATTGAACGCATGAGCACTCCTCCTATTGAGTCAGTCCGAAACCGCTGCATCGAATGGCTCACCCGATCCGCTCGTATCGCAAAAGCCATAGGCAATCTCCGGGTCGGCTGGGACGACGCAGCGCTTGCCAGTGCACTGCTCGAGCCCCCCCCCTTTCAGGCAGCACAGCGCCTGGCATCCAGTCCCATCCGCACGCCGCACGCAGACCGTGCCCTCGGCACCGCCACTCCTCCCCCCCAGCACCCGCGTGCCGTAGTAGGGATCGATCGCTCCCCCCCCGGCGCCGTTCTGGTCGAAGTAGTCGACGCGCCCCGGGGCGTTGAACGTGTGGCGCCACTTCACCGCCGATGCCACCAAACTGGGCGAGTAGAGCTCCGGCGGTCTGTTGCGCACCGAGGCGCTGGTCACATTGGTGACACGCTCAGTCGGATTGTCCCACTCCACCGTGTCGCCGAGATCAACCGCCAAACAGGGGGGGCTGAAGTTCCCGAGCGCAGTGATCGTGACGATGCGGGAAGCGGCCGCTCCCGAGGAAGTCTGCACCAATGGCAGCTGGTCGTTGCCGCGATTCGACCGGCAGCCGACTAACACAACGACCGCGAGTAGACGAAATCTCATCGCTTCCCCACAAAATGGGCGGCGTAGAGCGTCCGTCCCCCCCATTGGACCAGCGGCTGGAGCTGCAGATCGCTGCGCTGCAGTGCGGGGATCTCGGAGCTTGCTAGGACGGTCACTCCATTGCCGAGCGCGCTCGCCACACGAGCCACATCGCCACCGTCCACGGCCTGGCCGGTACGCAGCGCCGGTGCGTAAAAATGGGCGACCCGTGGGAGATGGCTACCGAGAAGGACCACTCGTTCGAGGCCAAGGTGCTGCTGGATCCAGAGTGCGGCATCGCGCCGCCAAGGTGCGGGGCGTGGCTGAAGGAGGAGCAGAATGGCCGCGCTCGCTACCGCCCCGCAAGACGCCCATGAACGCCCTCGCGCGCTGTGCGTCACGGCGAGTGCAACGGCCACACAAAGGATCGCGGTCAGCGGCGCTGCGTGTCGAGTCCGTTCCACATTTTGCGCTAGCCACACCCAAATCGCGTAGGGAAGCGCGACGGCTGCCCACAGAAGAGCAGTTCGGCGCGGTCTCGGTCTCGGATACAACAGTAGAAGCATCGCCGCCAACCCGATCGCCGGCCCCAAGCCCGTTGCACTATGCCGAAGGAGTTCGACCGCGCGATGGCCGAGCCCACTGACGGATGGGGAGGCGCCCATCGCTCCGCCCCAAGTGGAGAAGTGGCCAGCGATATGGACGAGTCCCAAATCGATGAGCGTGCGACCGCCGACCAGACCGACCAGCGGTACGAGCCAAATCGCCGTGCCCAACGCCCAACCGCAGAGCACTGTTGTCAGGGGCCGCCTCCCGGGAGCCAAGAGAGCGATCAGCAAGAAGAAGGAGGGCAAAAGCGGTGCCGCCGAAGGGCGTACCCCGAGGCCCAGTCCCGCCAATCCGCCGGCGATGGCCAGCGGACGCAATACCATCCCCCGCTCCGTCGCAACGAACAGTAGAGCGAAGGCACTTGCGAACAGCGCTAGAGCGAGGCCATCGGAGCCGGGCGCCGCACCGACTTCGACCAGCGGGGGTGCTACCGCCACCAACCACGCGGACAGGATCCCGGCCGCCTCGCCCGCACGGCCGCGCACCGCTCGGTACACAGCCCCCACTAGCAGCGCGGAGCTGAGCACGCCTG
The DNA here is from genome assembly GCA_023248875.1 of Myxococcales bacterium. Lineage (GTDB taxonomy): Bacteria > Myxococcota_A > Polyangia > Palsa-1104 > SHYY01 > JAHFDT01. The sequence continues at coordinate 4,126 of JAHFDT010000235.1, forward strand.
GCAGCGCCAACGCGACCGGCAGCGACGCAATCCAAGCGAAGGGCTGGGCCGCAAGAACATAGAGCGGGTAGCCCGGAAAGTGGGGCTGATGCAGACGCAGATCGAAGTGCCGGAGAGCCAACGCGAAGTTCACCGCATCCGTTGAATCGAGTACTGGTGCAATGAAGAGGGCTCGCAGCCCCACCGCGGCGAAAGCTGCCGCTGAAACCCACCTTGCCCCCTTGCTGATTTTGAAATCCACTTTCATTATCAACAAGGCGGATATCATTCCCGGCGGGTGGATGTCAAGCGGCTCCTTAGCTCCTTAGAACCTAGGCCGTTGACGATGATGCGCGTGGGCGTTATGAATCGGCGCGCAAGCGCTTTTGCCCGGGTGGTGAAATGGCAGACACAGGGGACTCAAAATCCCCCGATCGCAAGGTCATGCCGGTTCGAGTCCGGCCCCGGGCACAGTTTATTAATTCGGTGAGTTGCGCGATTCTCGACGGTGCCGAGCGATCGATCGTGCAACCGACCGGTCCCGGATCGGGTCCCAAAACGGAGGTTATCTGTCGAGCTTGCGGAGATTGCAGCTCGCACACAAGAGCTGCATGTTCTCCCAAGTCGTTGGACCGCCCACGCTCCACGCAATAATGTGGTCTGCTTGGAGTTGGCGAAGTTCTGACCGGCGTCGAAAGACGCGACCGCAGCCTCCGCACTTCACGCCACCAAGTTGATCATCAAAGGTGGCACGGATCGCTGCGTCCCGCCAAGAAGGTGGGAATAGTCGGTCGTGAGGATCGACATTCTCCAATAGAATCGGAGCTGGGAGGTCCATTTCAGCCTAGCAATTTCTTCAAAATTTCCTTCGCTCTGCGCAGCTGTACACTGTATCCGCTCACTCCACCCCAGCGGCCCTTGCTGATCGGCCAGTCGAGCCCGACGATTCTCGCGCCCTCCTGGGGACGACGGACAAACTCAGCGACGTCCGCCCATGTTCTTGGCGACACCGCGTCGGCACCACAATGCAAGGCGTAGGCAGCGCCAATAACTGCTGCGACTATCCGATGCTTAGAAACCTGAAGGCTTACCCCTTCTCTCCCAATTAGCCGATGAAACCAGGTTTGAAAATGTGGAAAAAACTGCTG
>JAHFDT010000236.1 GCA_023248875.1 Myxococcales bacterium
CGCAGGTGGAAGGGCCGAGCCGAACGCACGGCGGTACGTGTCTCGGGCTCGCCATTGCCCGCGGCATCGTCGAGCGCATGGGAGGGCGCATTGCCGTCGAGAGCACGCCTGGACGGGGCAGCACCTTCTCCTTTTCTGCACCGTTCGCCCTGAGTGACGAGGCGCACCACAGATCAGCAGCAGTGGAGGAGCCTGCCACTCTCCCACTGCGAATCCTGCTGGTCGATGACTCTGAGGCGAACCGACGGCTGGTGGCCGCCTTTCTCCCCGGCCACACGATCGAGATCGCCCAAGACGGGCGCGAAGCGCTCGAGCGCTTCATCGGCGCCGACTACGATCTCGTCCTCATGGACATGCAGATGCCGATCGTCGATGGCTACCAGGCGACACGATCGATCCGCGAGTGGGAGCGTGCGCACCACCGGCCGGCGGTTCCAATCATCGGCGTGAGCGCCTACGCCTTGGATGCCGACCGGGAGCGCAGTCTGGTTGCGGGCTGCACCGACTATCTCGGAAAGCCGCTCAAAAAGGCGGCGCTCCTTACGGCGATCGCTCGCCATGGCCGGCAGATCGTGGTGCCGATCGATCCTGAAATCATGCCTCTCGTGCCGGAGTTCATCGCCAACCGACGGCAAGACGTGCGGACGATCGAAGCGGCGATCGCCGAGAGCGATTTCGAGCGAATCCACGTGCTGGGACACAACATGAGCGGGACGGGCAGCGGGTATGGCCTCCATCGGGTAACCGCTGTCGGAGCCGCACTCGAGCAGGCGGCGCGGGAACACGACACCTTGCGCATCGGAACTCTTGCGAAGGAGCTCCACAGCTATCTGACCCGCCTGCGCATCATCCCTGCCGAGAGATCCATGTGACCGCGGAGCTTGCACGCCTCAAGGTATTGGCCGAGGCGTCGCGCGTTTTTGCCGAAGCGACGCTCAAGCTCGATTCCGTGCTGTCGGCGTTGGCGTGCCTAGTCGCCGAAACCCTAGGCGATGGGTGTGCCATCCGCCTGCTCGACGAGAGCGGCGAATGGCTGAGCACGGCGACACTGCACCATGTTGATCCAGGGGCACTGGAGCTGCTCGGCAAACTGGTTGCTCCCGGTCCCATCCGTCCTACCGATACGCCGAGCGGGCGGGTGGTGCTGACCGGCGAGCCGCTGCTCGTGCCGGAGATCTCACTCGAGGCGCTACGCCCACAGGCCAAGCCGGAGTACCTGCCCTATCTCGAACGCTACCCGGTCCACAGCTTTTTAGCCGTGCCGCTGAAAGTGCACGGAAAAATCCTCGGCAATGTCGTGCTCAATCGCGACCACACTCCGGCGCCCTTTACCCCGGCGGATCTCGCCCTGGTGATCGAACTCGCCGAGCGAGCCGCCTTATCGATCGAGAACGCGCGCCTGCTCGAGGCGCTACGTAAAAGCCGCGCCGATGCCGAGCGGCGCGTCGACGATCAGCGATTTCTTTATCACCTGGGCGAATCCCTAGCGCAGACTCCGACGGACGCCGAGCTACTGTTGCGGATCACCACGCAGCTCGGCGAATACCTCGACCTGTCGCGCTGCTTCTTCGCCGAAATCGACATAGAGAACGACCGCGGGACGATTCATCGCGAGTACTACCGAGGGGGCGTTTCGATCGCCGGCACCTACCCGTTGTCCACTTTCGGAAACGCAGGGGATGAGGCCAACAGCGGCCATATCGTCACTCTGAACGATGCGAAAACCGATCCCCGTACCGCGCAGTGGTACGAAAGCGCCTACGAGCGCCTCGGCTTTCGCGCCCTGGTCGCCGTGCCGCTCATGCGCGAAGGGCGCCGTGTGGGGACGTTGAGCGCCGTCTTCTCCGAGCCGCGGGTGTGGCAAGATCGAGAGGTGGCGCTGCTGCAGGAGGTGGCGGAGCGAACCTGGTTTCGCCTCGAGCAGCTCCGCCTCGATGCCGCGTTGAAGGCCAGCAACGATCGAGCCCAAAAGCTACGGGAACAGGTCGAGCAGGATCAGCGCTTCGTGCTGGAGCTCGGCCTGCAGGCGGTGTTCTACCAAGACGGCGAAGAGCTGCTCTATTTCCTGGCGACGCGCCTTGGTGAATATCTCACACTCTCGCGCTGCATATTCACCGAGGTCGATGCGAAGCGTGAAAACAGTCGACTCCACCGCGACTACTATCGCTCGCCCCCCTCCCTGGCCGGCAGCCAGCCTCTCGCCTCCTTCAGCCCCGAGACCCGGGCGGAGTATGAGGCGGGGCGCATTGTGCCCAACCATGACGTGCGCAACGATCCGCGCACCGCGGCGCTGTTTGAAAAGGTCTATGCCCCACTCGGAGCCCACGCCATCCTCTCGGTACCTTTGGTGCGAAATGGCCGCTGGGTCGCTTCGCTCAACGCGATCCACGATCATCCCCACAACTGGACAACCCGTGAGATCGGCCTGGTGCAGTCGGTGGCGGAAAAGGCTTGGTTGTGGATCGAGCACGTACGAATGGTGGCCGAGCTCGAGAAGCGCGTCGCCGCACGGACCAAGGAACTCGAGCGTTCGAACGAGGATCTTGCGCAGTTTGCTTACGTGGCCTCGCACGATCTGCGCGCACCGCTACGGGCAATCGATACTCTGTCCGAATGGCTCGAGACGGCTCGCGCATCGGCTTTGACCGCAGACACGCGCCAGCAAATGGATCTATTGCGTAGCCGTGTGCGGCGGATGGATCGACTTCTCTCCGATCTGCTCGACTACGCTCGCATCGGGCGCGGCAGCGTCAACCTCGAGGAGGTTTCGGTCATTGGTCTGCTGCGAGAGGTCGAGGACCTGTTGAACCTTCCCGCTGGATTTGTCATTGAAACAACGGGCCTACAGCCCACCTTCACCACGGCTCGGATCCCGCTCCAGCGCGTGCTCCTCAATCTGATCGGAAACGCAGTCAAGCACCACGATCGCACCAACGGTCGCATTCAGATCACGGTAGCAGATGCCTATGACTACTACGCGTTCACGGTGGCCGACGATGGACCGGGGATCCCGCCCGAGTTTCACCAGCGGGTGTTCCAGATGTTCCAAACGCTGAAATCGCGTGACACCGTCGAAGGGAGCGGGATGGGGCTCGCGCTGGTCAAGCGGATCGTGGAAACCTTCGGTGGCACGATTGAGCTGGAATCCCCGGGAGGTCGAGGAACCACCGTGCGCTTTACCTGGCCCAAAGAATGGGCCATAAGGATGAAGTCATGAGCCAGACGACAGGAGCCGACTGGCTCACCGGTAGCGGAGCGATGGAGGCGCTGTTCCGTGCAACGGATTGGCGCCAAACGCCGCTGGGAGCGATCGAAGCGTGGCCCCAGAGCCTGCGCTCGGCGCTGAGCATCTGTCTTGGCACCCGCTTTCCCATCGCCCTCTACTGGGGGCCCCAATTCGTCCTGCTCTATAATGCTATGTACAGTCCGATCCCCGGCAACAAACATCCCTGGGCGCTCGGCCGCCCCGCCGAAGAGGCCTGGTCGGAGATCTGGTCGACACTCGACCCGATGTTTCACGGGGTCGTTACCACCGGCGAAGCGGTCTATTTCGAGGACTCGCTGCTGGTGATGGATCGCCATGGGTACCTTGAGGAGTGCTACTTCAATTTCACCATCAGCCCGATCCGGGGCGAGAGCGGCCAGGTCGAAGGGCTGTTCAATGCGGTCATCGAAACGACTTACCGCTTCATCGCGGAGCGGCGCACGCGACTTCTTCGAGAGCTCGGGGCCCGCACCGCGGCCGCCCGGACCCCGGAGGAGGCTTGCGCCCTGGCGGCAGAAGCGCTCGGATCGGTGCCTGCCGACGTACCGTTTTGTGCCGTCTACTTGATCGATAAGGCCGGTGAGTGTGCGCACCTTGCGGGAGTAGCAGGGCTGCATACGGGGTCAGCAGCAGCGCCTGCCTCCGTCTCGCTCATAGAACCCAATAGTAGCGTTTGGCCGCTCAACACGACCCCCTCGTCCGGGGTGAAGCAGGTCGACCAGCTCACCGAGCGATTTGGGCTCGCTCTGCCAGGGGGGGCATGGCCGGAGCCTGCGCGCTCGGCGCTGATCACACGCATCCAAGGGCCAGCAAATCGGGAGCTCGGATTTTTGATCGTGGGAGTAAGCCCGCGACGCGCGGCGGACGACGAGTACCGCCTGTTCGTGGAGCGTGCCGCCTCGCAACTCGCCACCGTGATCGGCACCGCCACGGCCCACGAAGAGGAGCGCCGCCGCGCCGAGGCGCTGGCTGAGGTCAACCGCGCCAAGACGACCTTCTTTTCCAATGTGAGCCACGAGTTTCGTACGCCGCTCACCCTCATGCTGGGGCCGACACAGGACGCACTCGAGTCCCCCGAACGGGCGCTTTCGGGAGAAGATCTTGAAGCGGTCTATCGCAACCAGCTTCGCCTGCTGAAGCTGGTCAACACGCTGCTCGATTTTGCTCGCATCGAGGCGGGGCGCGCCCAAGCGGCGTTCGAGCTGACAGATCTTGCACAGCTGACGGGCGATCTCGCCAGCGTCTTTCGCTCCGCCATCGAAAAAGCAGGGATCGAGCTTCTCGTCGACTGTCCGCCGCTCGCAGGACCGGTCTATGTGGACCGCACGATGTGGGAGAAGATCGTCTTCAATCTGCTTTCGAACGCGCTCAAGTTTACGCCTACGGGCCGGATCGTGGTCCGGCAGGTGATGGTCGGCGATCACCTGGTGCTCTCCATCGAGGATACCGGCTGCGGTATTCCGGCGGCAGAGATTGGCAACGTGTTCAATCGTTTCTACCGCATCGAAGGGACTGCAAGCCGGACGTACGAGGGGACCGGCATCGGGCTATCGCTGGTCGAAGAGCTAGCACATCTTCACGGAGGAGTCGTTGGCGTGGAGAGTGCCCTCGGCCGCGGCAGCACGTTCACCGTCTCGCTCCCCCTCGGGAGCGCTCACCTGCCCGCCGACCGAATCGGCGGCGAGCGAACCCTCATTTCGACGGAGATTCGTGCCGATGCCTATGTGGTCGAGGCGTTGCGCTGGCTCCCAGGCGCCGAACCGCATGCGTCTCCCCGCGACGATGGCCCTCTCTACCGCGTCCTCGTCGCCGATGACAACGCCGATATGCGAGGCTACCTTTGCAAGCTGCTCGGCGCTCACTTTGACGTCATCCCGGTGGGCGACGGTGAGGCCGCCTGGGTTGCCATCCTCGAGCGCCACCCCGATCTGGTCGTCACCGACGTCATGATGCCGAAGCTCGATGGGTTTGGGCTATTGGCGCGCTT
>JAHFDT010000050.1 GCA_023248875.1 Myxococcales bacterium
CGAATTTCAGAACATCCAGGTGACCTTCCACCCGAAAATGAAAGGGCCGGCGACCGACCAGATCGCGATCGATTCGGATGATCTCACCCACCCGGCGGTGGCGATCCCACTCCAGGGCACGGGCTTCGAAGTGAAGGTCGATCCCGGGACCGTCGACGCGGGGCAGGTCGCGGTGGGGCTATCGGGAATGAAGTCCATAATGATCAGCAACACCGCCGAGCTGCCGGTGGTGCTGGTGCCGACGATCGTGGGGCTGGGCGCATCGCAGTTCATGCTCGACCGGGCTGGCCCCCTCCTGATTGCCGCCGGGAAAGAGGCCCTATTGGGAGTGATTTTCACCCCCAACGCGGAGGGGCCTGCGCCGACGACGACGCTCCTTCTGAAGGACGATCAGTTTAAGCTGGCCGTGTCGGTATCGCTCAAGGGCACCGGGACGACGCCGCCGCTCACGGTGAGTCGCGATCGGATCGATTTCGGCATGTGGCCGATCCACTCCTCCTCGCGCCCCGAGAAGGTCACTATGACCAATCTGGGGAGCGAGCCGCTCACCATCGCTGACATCGTCAGCATAGATCCTAAGCAGAAACAGTTTTCGATCGACAAGACCGCGACCGCGATGGTGCTCGGCCAGCACGAGACGACTCAGTTCTCGGTGAGCTTTCATGCGAACGTGAGGGGACCTGCGAACCAGCAGATCCAGGTACGAATCCAGGGGCTGCCGCTGATGGCGACGGTGAGCGTCGAGGGCGTGGGCGGCGCTCCGGCGGGCTGCTCGTGCTCAGTCGGTTCACGAGGCGGCCTGCGTGGCCAGGGGATACTCGCGCTGCTGGTAGCACTGCTGGCGCTACGGCGGTTCTCGGGGAGGCCCTCTCTCTCCCGACCGTCGGTCCGTCGTTGACTCGCCAAAACCGCGCGCCTATATTGCCCCTCTTTCGTCGCAAAGGAGGAGCGTTATGGCGATCCGTATCGGTATCAACGGGTTTGGCCGCATCGGCCGGATGGTGGTACGCGCGTTCCACAAAGATCCCCATAAGACGGTCGAGATTGTGGCCGTCAATGACCTGACCGATCCGGCGACGCTCGCCTATCTCTTGAAGTACGACTCGGTGCACGGGCGCTTCGGCGGTACGGTAGCAGCACACGAGCGCGCGCTCGAAATCGATGGGCGCTCGGTGGCAGTCCTGGCTGAAAAGGATCCCGCCAAACTCCCCTGGAAGCAGCATGGCGTCGACGTGGTGCTGGAGTGCACCGGCCGCTTCACCGAGGCGACGCAGGCCCGCGGTCACCTCGAAGGTGGCGCTAAAAAAGTGATCATCAGCGCGCCCGCCAAGGGGCAGGACATCACCCTCTGCCTCGGGATCAACGCCCACCTCTACGATCCGGCGAAGCACACGATCTTGTCGAACGCCTCCTGCACCACCAACTGCCTGGCGCCGATCGTGAAGACTCTCCACGAGAGCTTCGGCATCGCGAGCGGCCTCATGACGACGGTCCACAGCTACACCAACGACCAGTCGATCCTCGACCAGCCCCACAAAGATCTACGGCGTGCACGCGCCGCGGCTATGTCGATGATCCCCACCACCACCGGCGCGGCCAAGGCCCTGTCTGAGGTGTTGCCGGAGATGAAGGGCAAACTCGACGGCTTTGCCATCCGCGTACCCACGGCGAACGTCTCGGTGGTGGACTTCACCGCGCGGGTCGAGCGCAAAGCGACGGTGGACGCGATCAACGACGCCTATCGCAAGGCGGCCGCAGGACCCCTCGCAGGCATCCTCGCGGTGACGGAGGAGCCCAATGTGTCGATCGATTTCAACGGCGATCCGCATAGCGCCACCGTCGACGCCAAATCGACGATGGTGACCGGCGAGCTGGTCAAGGTGATCGGCTGGTACGACAACGAAACGGGCTATGCCACGCGGCTCTATGAGCTTGCCAAGTGGGTCGCAGCGAAGGGACTCTAGGTGGCGATTCGATCGGTCAAGGAGCTGCCCGTCGAGGGGCGGCGGGTGTTCGTGCGGGTCGACTTCAACGTACCCCTCACCCCGGCCAAAGGGGTGGCCGACGATTCGCGCATCCGCGCAGCGCTGCCGACAATCGAACATCTGATCGGCCGCGGGGCTCGCGTGGTGTTGGCGTCCCATCTCGGTCGGCCCGATGGCAAGACCGTGGCGGACCTGTCGCTCGAGCCAGTCGCCGTGCGTCTGGCTGAACTCCTGCGCCGCGATGTGCTGCTCACCGATGAAGCCGTGGGCGATGGGGCCCGCAAGGTGGTATCGGACCTGCACGATGGGGAGGTGGCGCTACTCGAAAACCTCCGCTTCTTCGCGGGCGAAGAGGCCAACGACGATGGTTTTTCGCGCGCGCTGGCCGGCCACGCGGACGTCTATGTCAACGATGCTTTCGGAACCGCCCACCGGGCCCATGCCTCCACGGAAGGCATGATAAAGTACGTGGCCGAGAAGGGCGCCGGCTTCCTTCTCCTACGCGAACTGGAATTCCTCAGCCGCCTGCTCGGCGCCGTGGAGCATCCTTTCTTGGCGGTCCTTGGCGGTGCCAAGGTCTCGGACAAGATCGGCGTGCTCGAGAATCTGCTCGGTCGCGTCGATGCGCTCCTCATCGGTGGTGCGATGGCCAACACCTTTCTCAGTGCCCGCGGCGGAGACGTGGGCGCATCCAAGGTGGAGACGGAAAAGCTGCCGCTGGCGCGAGCCTTCCTGCGCAAAGCGGGGGAGCGGCACGTCGAAGTGCTGCTACCGGTCGATGCCGTGTGTGCCATCGGACTCGACTCTTCCCACGGAGAGGTGTGCCGCGCGGACGCCGTTCCCGCGGGAAAAATGGCCCTCGATATCGGTCCCGAATCAGCGCGCCTGTTCGCGGAGCGGATCGCGCGCGCGAAGACGGTGTTTTGGAACGGACCCGCCGGCGTCTTCGAAAAGGCCCCCTTTGCCGCCGGTACGCTGGCCATCGCATGCGCCATCGCCGAGTGCCGAGGTCTCACGGTCGTGGGCGGCGGTGACTCGGTGGCAGCCGTCCATCGCGCCGGCGTGGCGCAGCGGATCTCGCACATTTCTACCGGCGGCGGAGCCTCGCTCGAATTCATCGAGGGCAGAACGCTGCCCGGCGTGGCGGCGCTGGAAACCGCGGAGGCCCAGTGATGGCACGAACCCCCTTTGTCTGCGGCAACTGGAAGCTGCACAAGACGGTGGCAGAATCGCTCGACCTCGCGACTGCCATCAAGAACTCGGTGGCGCCGATCCGCGATGTCGAGGTCGCCGTGGCACCGGTCTTCACGGCGCTGCATGCCGTCGGCAAACGGCTCGAGGGTTCGACGGTGGCGCTCGCTGCGCAGGACTGCTTCTGGGAGGACCAGGGCGCCTGGACGGGCGAGGTTTCGGTCCGGCTGCTGGTGGATCTCGGCGTCAAGTATGTCATCGTCGGCCACAGCGAACGGCGTCAACATTTCGGCGAGACCGACGCCTCGGTGAACCACAAAGCGCAGGCCATCTTGCGCCACGGCCTGCGACCGATCCTCTGCGTCGGAGAAACGCTCGCCGAGCGTGAAGCGGGGGAGACCTTTGGCCGCATCGCGGCGCAGCTCGCAGCGGGTCTGGTCGGCTTTTCGCCGGAGATGCTGAATGAAACCGTGCTCGCCTACGAGCCGGTGTGGGCCATCGGCACCGGCAAAGTGGCCACCACGCAGCAGGCCGAAGAGGTGCACGCATTCATCCGCGCCCAGCTGCGCGAGCGGTGGCCCACCACCGCCGATCACGTGCGCATTCAATATGGGGGTTCGGTCAAACCGGACAACGCGGCGGGGCTGCTCAGCCAGCCCAATATCGACGGAGCTCTGGTCGGAGGTGCATCCCTAAAATCGGATGACTTCCTCGGAATCGTGAAGTATAGACTGAGCAAATAGAGGGGTCGATGGTCACATTCATCACAGTCATCCACGTGATTGCCTGTCTGTTTCTGATGCTGGTGGTGCTGCTGCAAGCGGGCAAAGGGGGCGGCGTAGGGCTCACCTTCGGCGGCGGCGGTGCACAGCAGGTCTTCGGGGGCCGTGGGGCGGGCAGTTTCCTGGAAAAACTCACGGCCGGCACCGCCATCGTCTTCATGCTCACCTCCTCGTCGCTCGCCTATGTGGCGAGCCAGACGGAATCGAAGCGGCTCCAGCAGCGCTCGGAACAGCTCGCCAAGGAGAAGGCCGAGAAGAAAAAGCGCGAAGAGGACGAGAACCGCAAGAACGCAGAAGCGGCCAAGAAGGCCTTGGAGGAAAAGGCCAAACAGCCGGCCGCGGCGCCCGCTACCACACCAGTGCCCGCAGCGCCCGCCCCGCCGGCCGCCACACCATCGACGACGCCCCAGAAGTAAGATGCTCAAGTTCACCAAGCTCGAAGGGTGCGGCAACGATTTCGTGGTGGTGGATTTGCGACGAGCCGAAGCATTCAAGGAGCCCGCGGTCGCCGCTGCGCTGTGTGATCGCCGCTTCGGAATCGGTGCGGACGGCCTGCTCGCGATCGAGACCCCCTCCGCCAGTGCAGCCGCGGCAGGTGCCCTGGCACGCATGCGCGTGATCAATTCCGACGGAAGCGAAGCAGAGATGTGCGGCAATGGCATTCGCTGCGTCGCCAAGTATCTCTACGAGCGCGACCCCGAGCTGCGCCGACCCGAGCTGCCGATCGAGACCGGCGCCGGTATCCTGAAATGCGGCGTCACCATCGATGTACGGCGGCGCGTGAGCCATGTCCAGGTCGCAATGGGACGACCAAAAACTCGCCGTGGTGAGATTCCGATGAACGGATCGGCCGACGAGCAGGTGCTCGAACAGCCGATTCGCCTCGGTGACCGCGGATTTCACCTCACGGCAGTTTCCATGGGCAATCCGCATGCGGTCGTGTTCATCGACAGCCATGAACCACTTCGTGCGCTGGCCGAGCAGTACGGCCCCGCGCTCGAGCGACACGAGCTGTTCCCCCGCAAAACCAATGCTGAGTTTGCTCGCGTCCACTCCCCCACTGAGCTCGAGCTGGTGGTGTGGGAGCGGGGCTGCGGCATCACACTCGCTTGTGGAACGGGAGCCTGCGCCACGGCGGTGGCCGCATGCCTCACTGGGCGCGCTCAGCCAGGAAGCGAGCTTGCCGTGCGACTACTGGGGGGCACGCTCTTTATTACCGTGTCACCGCAATTCGACGGAGTGCTCATGCGGGGTCCGGCCGAAGAGGTCTTCGAAGGCGAGCTCGATGTGGTCGCGCTGGCGAAACGGCGCTTGCCCAGCCCCGGGGCGCATCCGTGATCACGGTGCGGCGGGCTCGGCCCGGTGACGCGCTGGCGATCCGCAATCTGCTCAAAGATCTGGGCTACGGTGGCGATGCCCGCGCCACCGACGAGACCGTCTCGCAAGTGGTCAAACATCCCGAGGCAGCGGTTTTTGTCGCTACCCAAGGCGTAGAGGTCGTCGGCTATGTGGCCCTGTCCTGTCGGCCACAGATGCGGCTTGCCGGTCTACTGGCGTCGATCGATGAAATCGCGGTCACACAATCGCAGCGCCAGACGGGAGTGGGCACTCAGCTGCTCGAAACGGCGATCGGCCACGCGCGCAGCCTGCAGTGTCGTAGAATCGAAGTGCGAGAGGCGCGTCCCGGCGAAGGCCACCTACGCCGTTTTTTTTCGGCGCGAAATTTCGTCGAACTCGATGAGGCTGTGCTCGGCATCGAGCTTTGAAGTGTCGTCTAAGGTATTGCTTCAGGCTGGGGGTGTGCTGTGGCCTCCTCCCGCACCGTCAGCACAGGACAGTTGGCATGCCGCACCACCCGTTCGGCGACCGATCCCAAAAGAAAGTGTTTGATCCCCGTGTGGCCGTGGGTGCCGATCACGATGAGATCGCACCGCCCCTTCTCCGCACTATCGACAATCTCCTGCCAAGGCACGCCCTGCACCGTACGCGTTTCGACCAGCTTGACGCCTAGCCTCTCCGCCTCTCGGCGCCACTCCAGCAGACTCTGGTCGATCCGTTCGAACAGCTGGTTCATCGCCTCGGGCCCAGGGAAAATGACGCCATCCGGCAACGTATAGCCCGGGATCTGATAGACGTGGAGCAGCTCCAGGACCGCGCCGAATTGACGAGCTAACGCTGTTCCCTCCCGCAGCGCCGCACGCGATGGCTCCGAGAAATCGATCGGGCAAAGGATCCGCTGAATCTTCATCGCACCGCTCCCCAACTATTTGTGTCGATCACCTGCAGTGTCCAGGCCAGCCTTCGTTCCATCGAGGGAGCTACTTTCGCGCAATCTCTGCGGGGGCGACCGCTACAAGCGCAAACGTTTCACCTCGTACGCTTCCGCATACTGCATGCCACCAATCCGACCCAGCGCCCTGGCCAGGTCGCGGCAAGACTCGAGATCGACGGTTTTTTTCGCCACCTGTGACGCGTGTGCCGTTACGGCTGCCAGTTTGATTTCGATGGTGTCCGTGATGTCTGCGAAGCAGTCCCCCAGAAAGTTGGAGGCCGCGTTGAGCTCGGGCGTCGATGTGAAAGCCAAGAGATCGCACGGCATCCGCCGCAGTGCAGACACCGCAGCATGGTGCACGAGCTGGTGATCCCAGTGGACATCGCGCACCGAATGGGTGATCACCAGCTCGGGCCGCTCCTTGTCGATCAGATCATCGAGGCGCGCCACCAGCTGATGCATCGGCAGATCCTCGACGCGTACGGGATCGATCCCATTGAGCATCACCAACTCCCCCCCGATGAGTTCGGCGGCCCGCTGAGCCTCCGCCAGTCGCTCCTCCGGTAGCGTGGGAACCGAAGCGACTGCCATCACTACCCGCGCTCCCATTCGCACGAGACGAGCGAGCAGTCCTCCTGCGCCCAACTCGATGTCATCCGGATGTGCTCCCACCGCCAACACGCGCCCAAACGGCGCCCGTTCGAGAAACCGCCCCATCATTGACCTCCACTCGCCAGAGCGACGCGGGCTGTGTCACCGTTCAAGTAGCAGCGGCTCCTGGGTCCACAGTTGAAGAGCAGATCGATCGCCGCCAAACGCGGCACGAAGCCCAACTTGGGATAGCACTGTGGGTAGGTCGGATGGATAAAGTTCTGCCACTCCACCGTAATCCCCGAACGCCGAAATTCTTCGACATCCAGGTAGTCGCGGGAACCTCCGCTTCCCGACAGATAGCGCTTGGCACCTAGGCGCTGACACAGTGAAACGATCATGGAACTCTTCTGTCCCGAGAGCTTGAGCGACGATGAGCGCACCATGGGGCGCACAATTCCCATCCAGCCCATCATTCGCTCGATCAGCTCCTCGTCGAGATCCACCAGTCGCTGCCAAGGTCGGCGGTAGATGTCCACGATCTCTTCGGCGTACTCGTCGAAATAGGGCGCATGGCCATAGTGGTGAAACAGCGTTCGCAGGGTGCGTTCCTGCCAGTGGTGGCGTGAGCGCGGCTCGGTGGCGATTCGCTGCTCGCAAATCGGCACAGCATGCTGCCGCTTGATGGGAACGGTCAGCCAAAGTGATCCATTGTTGACCTTGATGCGATTTCGATTCTGAAAGTTGTGCGGTTCGTACTGTACATGGTCGAGGAGCACGAACAGGTCCGAGCGGGCGATTTTCTCGAAATACCCCAGCCAGGGCCAATAGCCAGGCTGGTGCGCCGTCAGTATCACGTGGAAATCCCTCCCGCATTGAGGCCCTGCCCCATGCGCACCTCGGCCACCAGTGGTTCGCCGATCCGATCGGGACGATAACCCGGCACCATTTGGGAGAGCAGCAACAGCACGCTCGGGTCGTCCCCCACCTGAGCATGCCGGCATAGTGCATCGATGCCCACCGATAGCTCGCTGAGTTCCACCGGGTCGATCCGACCGATCCAGAGCCCCGGATAGCGGGTCTGAGTGGCCCCCTCTTCGGCGAAGGCTAACTCTTCGAACAACTTCTCCCCAGGACGGAGCCCCGAAAACACGATCGGCACATCGACGTGGGGACGAAGGCCCGCACGCTCGATGAGACGCACCGCCAGGTCAAGGATCTTCACCGGAGGTCCCATGTCCAGTAGCAACACCTCTCCTCCCATGCCGATCGCCGCCGCCTGAAGCACCAGACGGCAGGCCTCGGGAATCGACATGAAGTAGCGATGCATCTCCGGATGGGTGACTGTCACCGGACCTCCGCGACGAATCTGATCCATGAAGATCGGCACTACGCTACCGCTCGATCCGAGCACGTTGCCGAAACGAACTGCGACAAACCGGGTCGAGCTCCGTCGCCCCATGCCTTGGACATAGAGCTCACCAAGCCGTTTGGTGGCACCCATCACGCTCGATGGATTGACCGCCTTGTCCGTAGAGATGAACACGAAGGACTCCACGTTACTGCGATGTGCTGCCTCGCTGAGAACCCGGGTGCCGAGGACATTGTTCAGCACCGCTTCTGCAGGATGGCGCTCCATCAGCGGAACATGCTTGTGGGCTGCGGCATGAAAAACCGCGTCCGGTCGCGCCGCGGCAAACAGCCGGGCCACTGCCTCGCGGTCGCGAACGTCGACGATACGCGGTTCAATGGTCCCCAAATGGGCGCCTTCGAGTAGCTTGCGCTCGATCTCGAACAGTGCATTCTCGCAGCGATCGACGATCCACAGCGATGAAGGTTCAAATCGCAAGAGCTGCCGAGCCAGCTCACCGCCGATCGAACCCCCGGCTCCGGTGACCAGCACCCGTCGCCCTGCGATGGCGGTGACAATCCGACTCTGGTCCAACTCCACCGAGGGACGATCCAAAACGGCGCGAGCACAGGCCGCCGCATCCTCCAGCACGGTAGGGCGGATCAAAGCTCGGCGACGGCCGGTTGTTCTGCCGTTCTGCAGGACATAAAGCGCCTGCAGCAGCAGGATCCCCAGGGCTCCCGACACCATCGCCAGGAGCGGCGGTGCATCCCGAGTGGGCGTCAGCGCCAACACCAAGGCGCCCATCCCACTCGCGAGAACCGCTCCCACCCACTGCCAGCGCTGTCGCTGTTTCGCTGAGAAACAGACGACCACCAGCTGTGCACTGACCTGCAGCAGGAGGAGCAATAGTGCTACAGCCCCTAGCCGAGCTCCCGAGAGTCGGCTTCCCAGCAGTGGCAGAGCAATTGCTATTCCTGCGCACCAGGCCAAAAGCTGCACCAAGGCCCGTGCCCTCCAGTACTCCACCCCCGGTCCCGCCTCCCCTACCACCACCGCGCCCCGCCCACCCATCGCCACCTCTCCAAGCCACCCTCACCCCAAACAGGGTTTCGACACTGGAGGCTGAGCGTCAACTTTCCTAGGCGATGCGCTTGCTCGACTACCTTGGCGGCCGATATCTAAACAGGGTCGCATTGATGTGTGATCATTCGTCAGCTGAGGAAGCTGCGAGGAGCCCGTGGAGCATACGTTTTGTATGTGAGCAGGCACCGCAGCGGCTGACGAAGGATCACGGATGAGCACGGATCAAAGCGACCCTGTTTAGCCGCAGGACCTGAGACAGGAGACCTGGATGCGAGCCCTTTCGATCTGGTTACTCGCGACCGGCCTGCCGAGTTTGGCACCGGCCCAGTCGAGTACGCGCGATGAAGCTCCAGCTACTCTGAGCGAGACCCTGAATCTTCCGGCGTTCGAGGGTGCCATCGATCCAACCGCCTATGTCCTCGGTGCCGGTGACCACCTCCTCATCGAGCAGTGGGGCCTCAAGGAGGCAACCACGACTGCAGATGTCAGCGCTGAGGGGAAACTTCTCGTGCCGCGGCTCGGGATGTTTCAAGCAGGCGGTCAGCCCCTCTCTACGTTACGTACCACCGTCGAGAACAAGCTTCGTGCGATCTATCCCTCCTTGCATTGCACACTCACCCTCGTAAGGCCACGCAGCTTTCTCGTCCACGTGGTGGGTGCGGTGGCCAAGCCAGGTACCTACCGAGCCACTCCGATGACACGCGTCAGCACCCTGGTAGCACGGGCCGAACCTCTTCCTTCCGCCTCGACCCGTGCCGTCGAAGTTCGGCGCTCTTCGGCGACTGATCCACTCCTGCGAGCGGATCTCATGCGTTTTACACTGCTCGGAGATCGGGCGAGCGATCCCACCGTACTGGATGGCGATCTGCTGTTTGTTCCACTGAGACAAACGGAAGTGGAGGTTACTGGCGCGGTACGGCGCCCCGGGCGTTATGAATTGGTTCACGGCAATTTCACGGAGCTGCTGGAGCTCGCGGGAGGCCTCAATGCCGAGGTCGCGAACGAACTTCCCCTTCGCATCAGCTCCCGCAGCGAAAACGATCGCATCGCTGTCCGATCGGTTCTTCGCGCCACAGCGGACGCATCGGCGCTTCACGATGGCGATCGCATTCACATCCCGACCCTCGGGGATCTCCATCGCGTGGTGGTGGTGGAGGGCGCTATCCTAGGACTACCCGGAACTCCTCCGTCCGTGACGGCCGAGTCGCATACCACTCCACTACCACGCGAACTCTCCGTTCCTGTACCGTTCGTCGAAGGCGATGGCATACGGGATCTGCTCAACAAAGTGGGTGGCCTTTTGCCCAGCGCCGATTCCAATCGCGCCTTTTTAATACGCCCAGTGAACGATAGCCCTGGCGCACGACAACGCATTCCGATCGATATCGGAGCGATCGCATCTGGCAGGGCGCCTGAAATAGAGGTCCAGCCTGGGGATACGCTGGTTGTTCCCACCCGCCGCGATACCGTGCTCGTAGGAGGTGCGGTCCAGCATCCTGGACTCTATCCCCTCAACCCCGACCTCCATCCCGCCGACTACCTGACCCTAGCGGGCGGTGCGACTCGCACCGGTGATCCCGCCGCCGCACGCGTCCTGAGTCACAATGGGCAATCGCGCCTGGTCTCCAAAGCAACCACCGTCGATCCGGGAGACTCGATTGCCGTTCCCGAACGGCGCATGACCACCGCGGAGTGGATCGAAATCACCTTGATCCTGGGAAACATCGCAGTGGCATCCACCGCACTCGCTCTCTCCCAGATCCGTCGCTGAGGAGACCATGGAAGCTCTCAGTCTGAATCGCACGTTCCCCAGTGACAGCGGGTCCTTCGGTCTGCTCCTTCGCCGTTGGTGGCTCCTTCTTCTCGCGGCACTGGCGGGAGGCGCGATCGCCCTCGCAACGGGCGCTCTTCTCCCCTCGTGGTATGAGGTGACGACTGAGTTGGCTCTGCTCTCGGTCGACGATCCAACGACCCCAGCGCTGACGAGCTCCGTGGAGCACGCCAACGCTGAACTGCCCCTGCTTGCGGCGATTCTCCATAGCCATGAACTCGCCGATCGGGTGATCGAGGAGCTGGGTCTCACCCGCGCCTATCGCATAAGCTCATTGGAGGCAGCCCGGCGCGAGTTATCGCATCACACTCGGATCTCGATCGACCGCAAAGCCAATCTTGTGACCCTCTCGGCAGAAGATCGCGATCCAATCCGTGCATTCCAGCTGGCCCGCCGGCTCGGTGAGCTCGCCAGTCAGCGTAGCGCTGACCTATGGTCCGCTCGGAGCCGAGAACACCGTCGACGGCTCGAGATTGAACTGGCGGCGGCCCGAACCTCGCTCACCACCTCCGAACAAGCGCTCGCGCAATTCCGCGAACAACACCAGATCATCGATCTGGCCGAGCAGCTCCGCGCCACTGTCGCCGAGGCCTCGAGTCTCGGCCGGCTCTTGATCGAAAAGCGGTTGGTGATCGATTTTAACCGAGGATTCGCCGCCGAGGGATCTCCTGAGATCGTTCGGGCGAAACGTGAAGCCAGTGGAGCGGCTCGTGCCCTGTCCCTGCTGCGACGTCAGGGCTCCGGTGGATCCGGAAGTCTGTTACCGATCGATCCACTGCCCGAGATCGAGCGCGAGCATGAGCGACTGCGCCGACTCGTAGACCTCGATGCTTCGCACCTGGAGACACTATCGAAACAGGTGGATCAGCTTCGTGCGGTCGAAACCCGCCCCATCGGCCGAGCGGAGGTGGTCTCCGCTCCATCGCTCCCTGAACGTCCCATTCGCCCCGCAAGAGCCCTGCTGACGACCTTTGGCACCCTTCTTGGCACCGGGCTAGCTGCGATCGCACTCCTTCTATTGGAACTCTCGAAGCGCCGGCGGGCGGACTCTCTGTCGATTATTTAGCGATCCATCTGTATTCCGTTATTCCTCCACTCCATCTCTCCATAACCATGGTTTTCCTCGTCATTTTCGCTGACAACTGATCAGTCGATCGCTCTATCTACCGTCGCTGTAGCGCCGCTCTCCCATTTCAAAACTTCTTTCCAAATCAGTCTCGATACGTACGCTCGTATGCAGACCAGGCGAAAGGGAAGAAATAACCTTCCCCAGGAGGTCGCATGCGAATCAGTCTTTCTCTCCTCTTCAGCGCAGTGTCCCTGATAGTCCTCTGTGTCGGCTGTGCGCGACCCACAGAGCACGCCTGGCATGGACCGCCCTGGAAGGTTCCGGATGCCAGCTCATCGCTCGACTTCTATCCGCCCGATCTAAGTACAGTGCCGAGTGACCTCACCCCCCTGGCCGACCTGGCACAGGGATCAGTGGTGCCTAGCGACCTATCCATGTTTGTTGCCGATCTTGCTCTGCCGCCAGCCGACCTCGCAGTCATCGCTCCTGCGCCCAGCGTAACCGCCATCTTCCCCGCTCAAGGACCGTTGGGATCCATGATCACCGTCGCGGGGTCGGGATTTGCCCCGGGAGACACCGTAGAGATCTCAGGGGCCCAGCCCTCGCCCGCAACGCTCCCCTCGATCTCGATCGCCAGCACGGCGATCGTCGTCGCTCTGCAGGGGATCACCGCTGCCGTGCCTACCAGCGCGACCCTTCGCGTCCGACGAGGAATAGCCACCTATCCATCGGGAGGGCTGCCGTTCCTGATCACCCAGGGCAAGGCCTACTACATCTCTACTCAAGGTAGCGATGCCAACTCCGGATCCATTCTCCAGCCTTGGCGCACCGTGGGCGGTGCCTCGACCCACATGGCCCCCGGTGATTTTGCCTACCTGCGCGGTGGAACCTACTCCGGCCAGATCGCCATCACTGCTTCCGGCTCTGCTGGACTGCCACTTACCTTCACCGGCTATCCCGGTGAGTCTCCGCTGCTGATCGAGCCCCCCACCTCGCCCGGTGCCGATCTCGATACGATTCGTGTCTACGGCTCTTACATCACCTTGGACCATCTGCGGATCAGCGATCAGAACGACCCTGGCCAGGCCATCTGGATCGCGGGTTCGTCCCATGACGTCATGGTCTCTCATTCCGAAATCTTTGGCGCCCACGGGCAAGGTATTCTGATCACCGGGGATAAGAACACCATCTATCGTAATTCTATCCATGACAATGGCACACACACCCCTTACGATCATGGAATCTATATTGAAGGTGGCGGCAATCTCGTTCGATCGAACACGATCTACAACAACTGGACGTTTGGCATTCAGCTCTACGACGGCAGCAACGTTAGCCACGCCGGGAACACCATCGAATATAATTACGTCTACCACAATGGTTTTGGCTCGACCGCGCAGGATCCCAACGCCCCCAATGCCGGCATCGTGATCGCGTCGGCACACTCCAATTCCATAATTAGATACAACACATTCTGTGACAATTCTCAGTATGGAATCTATTTGATTGATGATCAGGATGGCACTCAGATGACCGGAAACATTACTTGTTATAATCGCCGCGGCGGCCACTACATGCGCTATCCGGGAAGCGGCAATTCATTGACCGGTGCCATCTCCTTCAACGACACCGGGTTTGCGCTCTCCTCCAACGCGGGGGTCAGCAGTAACAGCAACACCTTCTACCTCACCCAAGGTTCCCTTACCTGGGAATGGGGCGGCACCAGCTATCAGAGCCTTGCGAGCTTCGTATCGGCCTCCGGACAGGACGGCAGCAGCAAAGTAG
This sequence comes from Myxococcales bacterium, assembly GCA_023248875.1. GTDB lineage: Bacteria > Myxococcota_A > Polyangia > Palsa-1104 > SHYY01 > JAHFDT01. The sequence goes on from JAHFDT010000050.1 coordinate 13,944, forward strand.
CCGATCCCAAGTTCACCAATGTCCCTACCGGGGGATTCGACCCCAAGTTAGCCGCCACCTATAATTTCTGCACCTCGCTCATCCCCGCGTTCTGCCAACCGCTTCCGTAGTAGACCGCTTTCACGTTGAAATGAGCGGCTGCGGCGATCCCCTCTGCCTTGGCCGCAGACGTCCTCGGACCGGGGGACCCTGAGCCCTTCGGTGAATGCTTCCTCGCTCCTCCTCGCGTTACGCTAGTAGCGCGTCGTCGTCGCTTCTTGCCTCGCCTCGGTCTCGACCGCCTCGCTCGCTCATTTCAACGTGAAAGCGGTCTAATCCAGCGCCTTCTGCCGGCGAAAGCTCGACAAGCGGTCGCTCGTGTCGAGCTTCTCGTGGATGATTCTTGCAGCCCACCAGCCCTACTACCTGCCCTGGCTGCCCTACTTTCACAAGCTGTCCAGGTGCGACGTATTCGTCGTGCTCGACCATGTCCAGTATGGCTCGGAGAGCTACCAGAATCGGAATCGGATCAAGCTGGCGAGCGGACCCCACTGGATCACCGTCCCCGTGGCGCGGCGGGGCCTGGGGGAGACGATCGCAGAGAAGCGCATCGCGGAAACCACCGGTGCTCATGATTGGCAACGGCGGACCTGGCGCACGATTGAACAGTCCTACCAGAAAGCGACATACCTTTCCCGCTATCGTGAGGCGCTATTCGAGATCTACGCGCAGCCCTGGCAACGGCTCAGCGAGATCAACCTAAGGCTCCTTGAGCTGGCGATGGAGTGGCTCGGCATTTCGACTCCCGTGGTGCGCTCGACCACACTCGCTCCCCGGAGCCAAAAAAGCGAATTGATCGCTGAGCTATGCACCAGACTCGGTTGTGACACCTATCTTTCCGGGGCGGGAGGGTCGCGCGGCTACCTCGATGAATCCTTTCTGGTCTCACGAGGGATCCGGGTGCTTTGGCAACACCCGGCCCATCCCGTCTATCCCCAGCAGTACGCACATCTCGGTTTCATCTCCGGACTGAGTGTTCTCGATGCCCTGCTGAACTGCGGTCCCGACAGCCGCCAACTGGTGGAACAGAGCGGCGTCCATGCGTAGTGCGGATCGGCCACGCGTGTCGGTAGTGATGCCCTGCCGCAACGAGGTAAAACACATTCGGCTGGCGATCGAATCCCTCCTTCAGGGCACCTTCTCCTCGTTTGAGCTCTTGATCGTCGATGGCTGTTCTACCGACGGCACACGGGAGATCGTCGCCGACCTGGCCCGACGCGACGAACGAGTCAGGCGCATCGATAACCCGCGTGCGGTGACCCCGGTTGCGCTCAACCTCGGCATCCGTGCCGCAACCGGCGACATCATCGTGCGCGCCGATGCCCATAGCGCCTACCCCAACAACTTCATCGCCGCATTGGTCAGTGCCCTGGCATCGTCGGGTGCGGAGATGGTGGGTGCCTGCTCGCGCTACGTGGCCTCCGATGGGACGATACCCAGCGAAGCCATCGCCCTGGCCCTCGAATCACCCTTTGGCACGGGCAGTCGTTTTCGCTATCGACGTCGAAGCGGACCGGTCGACGCGGTTCAGCTCGGCTGCTGGCACCGCGACCTCTTTGATCGTGTCGGCTACTTCGACGAACGCCTACTGCGCAACCAGGATAACGAGCACTCGAGCCGGATCCTTGCGCATGGCGGCCACCTCCACATGACGGCAGCCACCTGCATCGACTACTTTCCTCGATCCTCGCTCCCGGCTCTCAGCCGATACGCGGCCTCGAGCGGTCAGTGGAATGCCTTCACCCAACACCTTTATCCTTACACCTTTCGCTGGCGCCACTTCCTTCCGATGCTGCTCTTTTTCGCGGCGCTCCTCTCCTCCGTACTGATCATGACTGGCCGGCACCACCCGGCGCTCGTCTGGTTCGGCATCCTTCTGCTTTCGCCCTATCTGCTCGCCAACCTGATCTTTGCAGCAGGGGCCACCAGGCGCCGTCTCTGGCTGCTGCCCGCCGTCGCAGTGGTCTTCGCTCTCTATCACTTGAGTTATGGCTTTGGCATCGCTCTCGGCTGGCTACGGGTCCTTACCGGTGGCTGGCGAAGTCGTATCGGTGGTGGACTCAAGGAGGCGCGACTCTGATGAATTGCCAGCTCCATCGAATTCCTCTGCATCGCCCGGCGATCGGCGAAGAGGAAATAGCGGCCGTCACTGCCGTCATGCGTTCCGGGTGGCTAACCACCGGGCCAGAGTGCCAGCAGCTGGAAGCCGAGTTCGCATCGTTCTTGGGCGTACGCCACGCCGTAGCGGTGAACTCTTGCACAGCCGCTCTCCACCTCGCGCTGGCCGGCACTGGTCTCCGGCGGGGCCAGCCCGTACTCGTTCCAACGCTGACCTTCGCGGCGACAGCGGAAGCGGTAGGTTACTTGGGGGCCGTGCCGATTCTCGTCGATAGTGAGCCACGAACGCTCAACATCGATCCCCAAGCAGCCGCCTTTACACTGACGGAGCTAGAGAGTGGGCGAAGCGTGCCTGGTGTCAGCGCTTCCTCGCCGGCCCACGCACTGATCGTCGTTCACTATGGCGGACAGATGGCCGACGTCGATGCCATGGGACAGACCGCGCAAAAGCACGGTCTCCGGGTGATCGAGGACGCTGCCCATGCGTTACCCGCAGCCGCCCGCTCACCCTCGGGGGTCTGGCGCAGTGTGGGTACGACCGCAGAGCAAACCTGCTTTTCCTTCTACTCCACCAAGACCATCACCACCGGCGAAGGGGGCATGCTGGTGACCGATGACCCTGCAATCGCTGAGCAGGCCCGCAAGCTATCGCTCCATGGACTCTCTAGTGACGCCTGGACGCGCACGCGCCGCGGCGGTAACGGCTGCACCTACCGAATTCTGGCCCCCGGCTACAAGTACAACCTCACCGATTTGGCCGCCGCCATCGGGCGAGTGCAGCTTCGCAAGGCAGAACGCCTTCTCGAAGGGCGATCTCGCATCGCGGCCCGCTACGCCGACCTGCTCGGGAACATCGACGAGATTGAGCTGCCCTGGGTCGATCCAAATCGGCGCACCTCGTGGCATCTCTATCCCCTGCGGCTGAATCTAGAGCGCCTGACGATCGGCCGTGACCAATTCATCGACGAACTACGCGCGCGGGGCGTGGGCACCAGTGTCCACTGGCGACCGTTGCACCTCCATCCTTACTACGCGAACACCTTTGGCTACCGTCCCGAAAACTTCCCGGTTGCGGATCGCGAATGGCAGCGCCTTGTATCGCTGCCGATCTTCCCCGGCCTCACCGACGCCGAGGTCGAACACATTGCTGCGACAGTGCGCGAGCTCGCCCACTACTACACGCGCTTTCCGGCGCGGCGAGCGAGGTGCCCATGATCCAGAGCGGCGCTCTTGCGATCCCCCCGACGCCTTGGCCGCTCTCGCGCCGAGCTACCAAGCGAGCCTTCGACGTCGCACTCTCGCTGCTTACACTGCCCGTCCTCGCGCTGCCACTCCTGGCGATCGGGATTGCCGTATGGACCACGTCGACCGGACCTGCTCTTTTTCGCCAGGAGCGCCTCGGCCGCGGCGGACGGCGCTTTCGAGTGTGGAAGTTTCGGACCATGGCGGATCGATCGGAACAGCAAGGTAGCGCTGTCACAGCAGCCGGGGACCCCCGCATCACGCCGCTCGGGCGGCTTTTACGCGCCAGCAAGCTCGATGAGCTACCCCAGCTGTGGAACGTGCTCCGCGGCGACATGAGCTTCGTCGGCCCCAGGCCCGAAGTGCCCCGCTATCTCCCTCACTATCGCCCAGAAGATCAGATCGTGCTGGCCATTCGCCCCGGCATCACCGATCCCGCCTCCATCGCCTACCGCAACGAAGAACAAGTGTTAGCCGCCTACTCAGATCGTGAGCGTGGCTATGTCGAGGAGTTGCTGCCGCGCAAACTCGAACTCGCTCGATGGTATATCGATCAGCAAAGCCTCTCCTATGACTTGCGCCTGCTCTTCCGCACAGCGATCGCTATCGTTTGGGTGAGATAAGGCGCTATGCTGAAGCGATGTTCCACGCTCTGCCACACCCTGCTCTCGACGCCATTCTCGCGGGGGTTTCGCGCTCCTTCTATCTGAGTCTGGTGATCGCACCGCGCTCCTTACGCACCCCCTTTGCGATCGCCTATCTGCTCGCTCGTGCGGCTGACACCATCGCAGATACGCGGATCATCGCCGTTTCCGAGCGGCGTGCTCTGCTGCAACTCCTGCGTGAGGCCCTCGTTTTTCCCAACACGGTTTCAGAAACAGTCCGACGCAAGATTGCCGGTTCCCCGCAGATCCCTGCCGAAGAACAGCTGCTCCTGCGGCTCGAGGATTGTCTCGTGCTGTTCCGAGAGTTGCCTGCTGCGGATCGCACCCGCATCGCCCAGGTCCTCGCCGCACTTCTGCACGGCATGGAGCGTGATCTCGAACGCTTTCCTGCCGAAGAGGCGACTCCGGTGGCACTCACCTCAATGGAAGAGCTCGACGAGCATTGCTATCTCGCTGCCGGATGCGTGGGGGAGTTTTGGACCGAGATGGCAGCCGCGCATTTACCAGAGCTGGGCCATATGCGCGCTCCCGATCTCGTCGTGCGCGGTGTTCGCCTGGGCAAAGCGCTTCAGCTGATTAATGTCATCCGCGATGCTCCAGCCGATCTGACCCTAGGGCGCTGCTATTTTCCACAGCCCCTCCTGGATCGGCTCGGCCTCCAACCGAGCGATCTCCTTTCCCCAGTCCAACGCCTCAAGGCGCGCCCGATCATCTTGGAGCTGGTACGCTTGGCGCTCGAACATGTGGATGCGGCGTGGCCCTATGTCATGGCAATTCCTCCTCGCCTGGCGCGGCTGCGACTCGCCTCCTTGTGGCCGCTCTGGATTGGACTCGACACGCTGGGGCTCATCGCCGCTCATGCCGATCCGCTCGATCCCGCGGATCATGTCAAAGTCCCGCGGTTCCAAGTTTATCGCATGCTGGTCGAATCTTCGGCCCTGGTGCTCACCGATCCCCTCTTCCTGACGGCGCTTCGCCGCGCTCATCAAGCTCGCCGGTCTGCGGTCCAAACTTTGCTTCGTTAACCCCTATGAGCCGAGTGCTGATTGTGAGCGACGACGCGAAATTCATCGCCGCGAGTGTGCAGGTGCTCCATTCCCACACCGTGCGATCCTGGCCCCTTTCGATCTTCGATCTCACGGCGGCTCGCGAGTTCGGCGCGGATGTCATCCTGCTCGACACCCTGGGCAATGGCGGGGCGCTGGTGGTGCGCCAGCGGTTGCTGCGTGACCGCATTCTCGCCAGCATCCCGCTGATCGCTATTACCGAAAACCCTGCCGAGGCAGAGCTCCTGGCCGCGCAGGGCATGATCTCAAAATCGCTCTCCGCGAGCGCGCTCGAGCGCATGGTGGGCGAGCTGGCGCTCCCCTCGTCGCTTATGTGATCCCCACAAACTGAAGCCCTCGGGCGCGGCATCCGGCGATGATGGTCGGTAAGGCGGCTACGGTCTGCCCTCGGCACGAAGGATTATCGTGCAACAGAAGGATCGCTCCCGACCTCGCCACCCGCAGTGCACGATCGACGATGGTCTGCACACCGGGCGCATCGGTATCGCGGATCGAACCGTGCCACGCTACCAGCCGTAACCCATAGCCACGAAGGATCCGCTGCAGGCCGAGGAATTTATAGCCGTGCGGCGGCCGAAAGAGTCGCACCGAACCGAACCGTGTCAGAATCTCTTGGCAGCGGCCGATCTCCTCCTCGATCTGAGAGCGGGTACGCAGAGGCAGCAGCCGATGGTGCATGGTGTGGTTCCCAATCGAATGGCCTTCGGCGACAATTCGCTGCACCAGCTCCGGCCAGCGCTCCACCCCACTTCCCACCAAGAAAAAGGTGGCAGAAACCCCCTCGGCGGCCAGTACATCGAGTAGGGCCGGCGTCGATTCCGGGTGGGGACCATCGTCGATCGTCAGAGCCAGCTTGCGCGCCCCCGTAATCGAATGTTCGATCGCCCAGGGCCATTCAAATTGGGGCAGAAAGAGATAGGCCAGCAGGAGCCCAAGGACCGTCCAGCCCCCGAGCACCAGCGCCACTCTCCCAGCGGTCGAAGAGGGCCAAGCTGCTGCCGAGATCAAAGAGCAGCCGACCGCTGCGATGGCCGCTAGCGCGAGCGCCGCTAGCGAAGTCCGCATCGCTACCCTCCTCCCCCGCCGGCCCAGCGCACGATCTGCGCTACTCGTGCCACCTGCCGATCGAGAGCGAATCTTCGCAGCACGGTCGTTCGTGCGGCGCTTCCCAGCGCTCGTCGACGTGGGGTGGAGCGGAGTAGCGTGATGACCGAGTCGGCAAGGCCCTCCACGTCGCCAGCGCTCACCAGCACCCCGTCACGGCCATGCTGGATCAGCTCACGTGTGCCCCCTACATTGGTAGCGACAACTGCTCGTTCCATTGCCATCGCCTCCAATACGGCGTTCGGACACCCCTCCTCGCTAGAGGTAGACACCACCACGTCTGCTGCCGCGTAGACCCTCTCCACGTTTCGCACAAATCCCAGAAGCTGTACCGTCGAGCGGAGTCCGGCCTCCTCGTACGATCGCTCGAACTGTGCCCGCCACCCGGAGTCACCCGCCACTAGCACTTTCAGGGATGGCACCCGATCCCGCAGGCGACGGCAGCTCTTTACCAAGAGATCGGTCCCCTTTTCGGGAGCGAGCCGTGCCACCAGCGCCACGACAGGTGCCCCCATTGGGATCCCGAGGTCGTCTCGCAGCGACGGTAGCGCGCGCCGCAGCGAAAAGCGCTCCACATCGACGCCGTTATGGACCACCAAAGCGGGACAAGGCACGATGGGACCGATCCCGGCGCACACCGAATGGGAGGTGTAGATAGCGATCCGCGGTCCCAGGATCCGCGCAAAACGTCTCAGAATCATCGCCTGGGCAACATGGTCGATCTGGGTACCCACGCGCCACACCACCGGCCGTCCGATCCAGGATCCCGCGATGCTGGCGAGGATCCAAGCAAACGGGCGACTGGCAAACAGAAGATCACAACGATACTCCACCGCGACTCGGGCCACCGTTCGCACCAGACGCGCAAACGACACCATGTAGTCGGTTCCCAGGAGCAGCTTTTTCAGGGCACCGCGCGGCGCCTTGGTATCGTCTGGGAACTGCCGCTGGAAAAGATACTCCGTCACGCCAGCGTCCTCGAGGAAGGCGCTCATCTCGCGCCCCGGTCCTACCATCGGCACCACCTCGATCCCGTGGCGGGGCAAAAGCGCCATGAGCTGGGCGGCCTGCCGCTCGGCTCCTCCGAATGAAGAAGAGGGCTGGAGATAGAGCAGTCGCATTCAACCGATCCGGAGATCGCGCACTCGTCCCAGGGTCATCGGCGCCTCGTTCTCGCCCCGGCATCCGTACCAGCACTTGGTGCAGTCGTGCGGCGGCGGCCGCTTCTCCGGCAGCTCGGTCCAGTGAGCAAACGGCTCGAACTCGGGACAGATCTTCACACGCCCCCAAGGATCGATATGAAAGAAGCGCTGGCCGGCTGCGCGACAGCGGTCACCGAGGCGCCCTCCCATCTGGAAGTAGCGCACCACTCCGTCCAGATAGAACTCTGAGCTGATGATGTGACGGGTCTTGTGCTTGAGCCGCTGGATCTCGCCCACCACGCGCTCGAGCTCGCGAAGGCGGGGCCATGTCACCAGCTCGCCCTGCGAGTCGGTCTTCAGCGGACAGTAGCAGCTGAAGGACTGCAGCACGCCCCAGCCGGCGGTCGTCCGTGCCACGTCCAAGACCTGGTCGAAATTGGACTCCATGATCACCGTATTCACGACGATTCGATCAAACCCGACGGCCTTGAGCTCCGGCATTCGCTGTTCCACTTTGGCGTAGCAGCCGGGCATGCCCCGCTGCTCGTCGTGTTTTGCGCCGACGAAATCGATACTGATCGAGACCTGTTCGAGACCCGCTGCCCGCAACGCGCGCGCCCGGTCGATCGAGAGCAGCCAACCATTGGTGAGGAGAGCCGTGTAGGGGCGCGGCGACACCGCAGTGACTTGTGCGACGAGCTCCGCCATGTCCCGCCGCAAGAGCGGCTCCCCCCCGGTAAAGGTGACGCAGAAGGGCCGCATCTTGCGCACAATCGGCGAATAGTCGAGGAGCTCCTTTC
>JAHFDT010000051.1 GCA_023248875.1 Myxococcales bacterium
TTTCGCATCGGTGCCGAGCTCGTCGCACTTCCTCGCCACTTCGCCGTGTCGCAGGAGATCTGGCGCCCGCTGACACTCCGCTTTCCTGAACGGGTGAAGTACCAGGGTTTTCTGGTCGGACAGACCCCGGTCTTCGCCGATGAGTACCGCTCTGGGATCCCGCATCCACCCGAGCCGGACGAGGAAAAAGGCATCGAACTCTATGCCGATACGCTCCGTCGTGCGCTCGCCGAAGCACCCGACGGCGGCCTCATCGTCTATCTGCAGGATCTCGAACTCATGGACTTTGGTGAGGCCGCGCTAACCCTGCTCGGAGCTGCGTGGCAGCGCGTCGAACACGAGGAGATCGCTCGGGTCGAAGTGACCACGCCCGAGGAGTTCCTGCGCCACTATCCGGGAAGCGCAAGCGACCTCGTGCGCGTACACTTCCGGCGGGCCTCCTGGGCACCCGAGCTACGGCCGGCACTGCGCTCCGATGGCCACTACCCGCCTCGCGGGGCTGGCCCCTTTCGCAGTTTCGATGCAGACCGAGAGATCTTCTTCCACGAGCCCTTCATCTTTTGGGAACCCGGACGTTTTCCGACCGAAACTTTCGGCTGGCTCATCGACGCGTTCGGCGTCCACCGGATACCCCACCTGCCCGCTGCTACACTCTTCGATGAGGAGTACCGAATCGAACGTTTTCCGCCGTCCGCTCGCCTCCCCCTGCTCTTTCGCCTCATGCGACGGGCCTGCAACTGGGGCTGGTATCCCGAGGAGGGCATGACCAAGCGCGCCTTTCTCGATGGCTACCTGATCGCGGAGGCCCTGCGGCTCGAACTCGGACTCGGCCGGCTGCTACCGACGCCACGCGTGCGTCTTCCCGATTGGGCGTTCGAAGGGCTGCGACGCCTTCCTGAGATCCTCATCGACCCGCGCATCGATGCCGTGACCTTTGCTCTGGAGCGCTGGCGTGACGAGCGGGGGGGCGATCCCCGACCTGCCCAGCTCGAGCTCGAAGAGGCGCGCGCCTGCCGTCGATCTGCTCCAATCGAAATTGGACGGGCGCTCGCTGCCTACCAAATGATCATGACCTCGACGCCGAGAGACCACACTCCCTGGCGGCAGCTCTGCAGCGCGCTGCGTGACTACTGCGGCGCGCTCTTCCTCACTTTCGACCACATCCAGCGCGCCTGGGGCAAGGCCGATCCCGAGTTTCTCATCACGCCGATGTATCGGTACGTTTACGATCTATTTCCGCCGCGCGGTCCGCAAATCCTCGCAGAGATCTATGGCCACGTTGCTGAAGTCCCGCCCCCCGAACTCCAACCCAACCATTAGCGACTAAAAGAGAAAACCGCCCGAGATACTGAGTGTGTGCTGATCCGTCGAGCGATCGGCGATCGCGCCACTGTTCATCAGCGAGCCGCGCGCGCTCAGCGCATAGTCCATGGTCAATACCAGGACCGAATAGGAGAGCCTCAAACCACCATAAAAGCGCCATCGAACGATCGTGTCTTGAGCGGGAAAGACTGCGTTGTTATTCAGGTCCAAGGAATTCGGTCCGCCCCCATAGGCGTCGATGGAGGGCGTCGTATCGAGCACCTGACCGCGGGCGATGACGAGCAGCGCCGCCGCTCCCAGATAGGGTGCGATCGTCACCGTGCCGGCGATGCCACGGGTGAGCGAAATCGTGCTATCGATCTGAACCGTCGTTAGGTCGAGCTGGCTGGTTCCGAGCAGCCGCGAGGCACCGCCCCGCACCGCCAGCGAGGGCAGCGGCCAGCGATGAAATCCTTCGTGCAGCGCCAGCTTGCCGTAGACTTGCAAGGCCACCAGATCGGACTGCATCAGCTTGGTGACGCCCGCGCCGAGTTCAAAGGAGGGCATCGGCAACCAGATCCCTTTGCGAGCCATCACCGTCAGCGTCGATGCCACACTCGGAAGTTGGTGCGGCACTCCATGGCTGTCTCGTCCGCTCATCCCGCGCGACCAGGGGCACTGGTCCGCGCTGTTGTCCGCGGCACAAGCCTGGTTGGAGATGGTCGTGAAGCTGCCATCGACGGTGAACTGGAAACCGGAATAGCCTACCGTATCAGCTGGCGAGAGAAACCGCGGTGCCATCACGACGCCAAGCTCCGACGTCAACTGGCGATAGGCAGCCTTCGCGATCTCGTCGTTCTCCGGGTCGAGCGGTTTTCCCATGGCTGGGGGCGACAACAGCCGATGCAGGGCCAGATCCAACACGTCGGCCTGGGCACGACCGCTCGCAGCTCCGAGGATCACGATGACTGCCGTGGCGACTCGCATTCGCTTCATCAAGCTACCGCTCCTGATCGCGGGGTGTCAACAATGCGGCGACGGGGTATGCTCGGCGCATGTATAGCGAAATCCTATTCGAACTGGTGGGCCCCATCGCCCGCATCACGCTCAATCGACCGGAGCGGCGCAATCCGATCGGTCCCACGACCCTCGGAGAGCTGGCGCACGCGCTCGGTCGATCCAAGAGCGAGGCGGCAGCGCGAGTGGTGGTTCTGACCGGCGCCGGCAAAGCCTTCTCCGCTGGCGGCGATCTGGCCTCGTTTGCCGGGCGCTCCAACGACGCCCCACCCGCGATTGCCCCGGCCAGCTTCGTCGATATTTTTTTGGCTTTGCAGCGACTCGGCAAGCCGTCCATCGCGATGGTCAATGGCCACGCGCTGGCGGGCGGACTCGGACTGGTGGTCGCCTGCGATCTCGCCATCGCCAGTGAGGAGGCGCAGTTTGCCACGCCGGAGATCAACGTAGGTCTTTGGCCGATGATGATCTCCGCCTTGATTGTGCGCAATGTGGGGCGCAAGCGTGCGCTTGAGCTGATGCTCACGGGCGACCGCATTTCGGCAGCCGAAGCGGCCGCCAGCGGTCTCATCACCCGGGCGGTGCCGAAGGCCGAGCTCGAAACTGCCGTGACTACGCTGGCGGAGAAGCTGGCGCAAAAAAGCCCCCAAATCATGGCCCTCGGCCTGCGCGCCTTCTACCAGACTCAGGACCTCGAGCTCGAACCGGCCCTGCGCCACCTCGAAGGCGAGCTCGCGACGATCCTCGCCACCGACGACGCACGCGAAGGGCTGATGGCGTTTCTCGAAAAGCGCCCGCCCCACTGGCCATCGGTGAAAAAGGCAACCTAGTGAATCTCCTCAATCGGCCAGAGATCTTCATCGGATGGCGCTACCTTTTCCGACGACAGCGGTCGCGCTGGACCCTCCGCACTACGCTGGTGCTGGGTACGCTAGCGCTGCTGCTCCCTGCCCTGTTTTGGCTCCCTCCCTGGCCCCCTTTGAGTGCAGTGCCCACGATTCTCGCGATCGCCACCCCGCCCGTCTGGATGCTCTTTTTCGTGTTTCTCTTTCTCTGTTTCTTTTCCGTCTTCACCACGCTTTCAATCACCGCGATCTTTTGGGGGGTTGCCTCGCTCACTGCTGTCACCTCCGTGACCTCCGGCTTTCAGGAGGAGTTCCAAAGCAAGGTTCTGGGAGTCAATGCCCACGTTCTCGTGATGAAGTATGGGATCGACTTCTCCGAATACCGCACACTGGCCAAGAAGATCGAACAGGTGCCTCACGTGCGCGCTCCGGTTGCTCCGTTCGTCTTCAATGAGATGATGATTGGTCGCGAAGGGCTGCGTTCGGGAGTGCTCGTCAAAGGCATCGATCCGAAGCAGGCAGCTCAAGTGCTCGATATCCGACAGCGCCTCACCGAAGGTTCGCTCTTTGCGCTCGACCACCCATCGCTCGCCGAGGGCGTCGCTAAACCGTCGATCTTGATCGGGCGTGAGCTCGCGAAGAAGTTGCGCGCCAAAATGGGCGATACGGTAGTGCTGATGGCACCGACCGGCATCGACCCAGCGCAGTGGCGCGCCGAGGGCAAGTCCCCCAAGGTGCGTGAGTTTCGCGTGGCAGGCATTTTCTACTCCGGGTTCGACGAGTACGATCGCCGCCTGGTCTACCTGGCTCTACCCGAGGCTCAGGCTCTCCTCGAAGCAGGTGATGTCATCACCGGACTCGAAATGCAGGTCGACGATATCTACCGCTCGCGGGCGATTGCCGCGGAGATCGAGCGAACACTCGGCGGCGCACCCTATCGCATCATCGACTGGCGCGAGCTCAACCACAATTTGTTCACCGCGCTGGAGCTGCAAAAAATCGTTCTCGCGCTGCTCCTGTTCTTGAAAATCCTCGTTGCAATGTTTGGAGTGATCGCGACGATGACGATGTTGGTGATCGACAAGGCCCGAGAAATTGCCATCCTTAAATCGCTCGGTATGAGCTCATCCGGGGTCGCCGGGACCTTCCAGGTCTCCGGCCTCACCATTGGTGCGCTCGGCACCACCACGGGCCTAGCACTAGGTTTGGCGATCTGCGCCCTTTTGCGCCGCTACGCGTACCAGCTTGATCCGCACGTCTATCTCATCGACCGCCTGCCGGTAAAAGTGAACCCTGCCGAGCTCGGCCTGATTGCGCTTGTCACCCTCGCGATCTGCTTTCTGTTCACCCTCATCCCAGCGCTGCGCGCCGCCTGGCTCCGCCCCATCGAAGGGTTGCGATATGAGTAATTGTCGAATAGGATTTCCGACGTGACACGGTCAAAGTCCCCCCAGGATGACGACACGAACAATGCCTTCGATGATCCGCCGACCATGGATGCGGTCCAGGCGCTCGAGGTGCAGCCGCGGGACAAAGCCTACCTGATCTTCGTCGCGGGTCCGACCGTGGGCGAGACCTTTGAGCTCCAGCAGAAGGTCACCATCATCGGGCGGGGCCATCGAGCCGATGTGCAGGTAACCGACGCGGGGGTCTCGCGTCGCCATGCAGAACTACGCTTCACGGACGACGGAAAGATTCTCATCCGCGACCTCGATTCGCGAAATGGCACCTTCCTCAACGGCACTCAGATCACCGAGCGCCTGCTCAACGATGGCGACAAGATCCAGGTGGGCTCCACCACCATCCTGAAATTCTCCCTCCAGGATTGGGTCGACGAAGGCTTCCAGCGCCAAATGTTCGAAGCGGCACTGCGCGACGGTCTGACCAAAGTCTTCAACCGTCGCTACTTGATCGATCGACTGCACAGCGAAGTGGCCTATGCGCTGCGCCATCAGGCTCCGCTTGCGGTCATCATGTTCGACGTCGACCGCTTCAAAGAGGTGAACGACCAGCACGGCCACCTCGCCGGTGACTTTGTCCTCGCGACCATGGCCCAGATGATCCTCGGCACCATCCGGCGGGAGGATGTCTTTGCGCGCTATGGCGGCGAAGAGTTCGTCGTCATCTGTCGCGGCATCGACCTGCACCGCGCCCGCTCTTTTGGCGAGCGAATCCGACACCGGATCGAAAAGCAGCCCTTCTTCTTCGAAGGCACTAGTATTCCCGTCACAGTCTCGGTCGGAGTGGCCATGATGCCCCCCGGGCTCGCGGACCCAGAGCAGCTCATCAAGCTGGCGGACCAGGCGCTCTACCAAGCGAAGGATTCCGGCCGCAACTGCGTCAAGGTGGCGGAATCCAACGAAAAGGGCGGCAGCAAAGACAAGGGTTGACTCATCGGGCTACCCGCGCCAAACTTCCCAGCGAGTTGGCGCCGTCGCCAAGTTGGTAAGGCAACGGACTGCAAATCCGTCATTCTCCGGTTCGAATCCGGACGGCGCCTCTGTTGGGTAAGCTGACAACCAACGATGGGAAGACCGAAACACCGGCGCCCCCAGCGGAAGAGCCCGCCCCCGAGCGCCCCGGCGGTCTGAGTGTTGCTGTGCATCAGCGCAAGCTTCAGCGGCGACTTGCGCGCAGGGCGGATCCACCGACCTCGCACCCTCCTCATGGGAAGGCCCCCCGACGTCGCGAGGAGGAGCCTCCAGAGCGTAACGAACAACAGGAGTCGGAGCCGCTTCCTCGTGACGTCCAAGAGAGACTTGAGACCCAGCGCCGAATCCCTAAGGAACACTCGCGAGACCTAAGATCGCATTTGATGGAGCCTGAGGGGGCCCATATCCAAGCGCCGCCTACCACGGCCGCCGCGATGGCTAGTGCGAAGAGCCTGGTCCAGGAGCTCACGCAACAGTTTGAGGTCAAGCGGGAAGAAATTGAGCGCATGCCGACGACTGGCAAGATCGCCGAGTTCCACACCGATCACGCTCGCTATGCGGAAGCGATCCTCCTCGGCCTTCGTCTGAAGAGCAACGACCTAAAAAAGCTCGCCCACCTCCTCAAAGGAGCATGCGGTCACGAGGAGGAAGAGCTGCACGCGATCGCGTTCGAAGCCGATCAGGTGTGCCAGTTAGCGCTCGGAGTGGAGGCGGCGTGGCAGGAAAAGTTTGGGCCTCTCGTGCGTAACCCAGCGCTCGGGCCCCATCTCTCGGAAGGGGTATTGGAATTGCGCAACGTCCTGCGCCCCCTGGGTACCGAGAATGCTCCAAAAACGTCACCGGAGATTGTGCGGACCCAAAACCAGGACCAGATCCTCACCCAAATCCAGGCCCTAAAAAAGGCGACGGCAAGCGACTCTCTGCAGCGCCTGCCCGAGATCCTGCCGCAGCTCCGCGAGCTCATCCAGCTGCTCGATCAGACGACTGCCAAGGACCTCCCCCGTCTAGCGGTGCTTCAGCTCTGCAAGTCGATTGAAGACCAGAACAATAATCAGCTCAGAGAGGCGCGCAACCAGCGATGGGAAAAGGGCAAAGACGATCTCCCGCAAGAGCTGATAGCACTCCAGTCAGAGTGGGCCAAAACGCTCGGCGAGCTCCGAACGCATTGTGAAAAAAACTAGAACACGCTAGTCGAGGCCGCTGCCACACAGCGGATCATTCGGATCGCACTTCTTCTCCGGCTTGCCAGGCTTGGCTGTCCCCTTGCCGCCGTGGTGTGATTCCCGTGTCGTCTCACGCGCCGCCGCCACCCGCTTCGCCTCCTCCACCTCGCGCGCCTGACGCAGTTGCTCCTTCTCGGCTTCCGTCTTGGCGAGACGAATCTTCTCGTCGTACTCCGCCTTGACGCTATCGCGAGCGCGCTGCTCAGCCGCTGCGATGGCGCGATTGAGCTCGATCTGCGCCGCCCGCTTCTGCTCCTCCAGCTCGTGGCGATGCTGCACCATCAGGTAGCCGATCGTCCCTCCCGCCACCAATACCACCGCGGCGATCGCGCCCGCGATGAGCCCCATCGGTGCCTTCGCCTTCTCGGTCTGTGCGCGCGCCTGGATCTCCGCCGTGATGCGTGCCTCCTCAAGCCGCGTTGCCGCCTCTACCCGGGCCTTACGCTCTGCCTCCTCCACGCGCAAGTGCTCCTCGCGTAGCTGGCGCTCCTTCTCCTGATCCAGGCGATCGCGCCGGTCGCGCTCCTCGCGCTCCTTGCGCTCCACCTCTGCCCTGGCCTGCAGCTCCGCCGCCTCCTTGGCCCGCCGCTCGCCCTCCACCTGCTCTTGCCGGGCTGTCTCCTCCTGACGCACCCGATCCTCTTCGATATTGCGTAGCTCTTTCAGTGAAAAGAGAACGGAGTTCTCGGGGTCGGCCATCCTTCGCGCTCCTGTGAGGGTGCCCCTTCGGGCGGAGTAGGGCTATAGCATAGCAAAAATGGGGGTTCAATGCAGGGGCGGAGAAAGAATCGGCCCGTTTGTGATTGCGCTTGCCGAAGCGGGCTTGCGGATTAGAATGCCAACGCTCGAAGGACCATGTTCACCGACCTACATTCCCACGTTCTGCCGGCCATCGACGATGGCGCCCGCGCGCTCGCCGACTCGCTAGCCATGCTCGATCTCCTGCGGCAGCTGGGCTTTTCTGTGGTCCACGCTACACCGCACCAGAAAGTGGGCTTCTTCGTGCCGACGCGCGAAGCGATCGACCAGGCCCACCGGGCCGTGACCGCCGCGCAGTCCGCGGACGGGCCCGTGCTTCGGCTGGGGGCTGAAAACATGTGGGACGAGCTCTTTCTCGAGCGGAGCCAGAGCCAAAAAATCCCGGGCTACCGGGATCCGATCGTCGAGAGCGAGACGCCCAAGGCATTTCTGTTCGAGCTACCAGTGGCCCTTTTGCCGCCCAAGATCGAAGAGCGACTCTTTGCGATTCGACGGAACGGGCCATTGCCGGTGATGGCTCACCCCGAGCGCTATACCGGGCTGTGGAACGATCGCCCGCGCTACGAGCGGCTCGGACAGCATGCCGCACTGATGGTCGATCTGGCGGCGCTCGATGGTGCCCACGGAGCCAAAGAGTGTAAGACCGCGCGCTGGCTGGTCGAAGAGGGGCTGGCTCACGCGGCAGCGAGCGATCTGCATCAGCCCGCCGACGCGCGCGCGGTCGCCAGCGGTATCGCCTGGATCCGCAAACGGAAGGGCGATACGGCCGTCACTCAGCTACTCGGCGATGGGCCGCGACAAATTCTGAACGGCGAACTGCCGATCTAGTACCAACAGGCGAGGAGCGTCCACATGTCCACTGGGTTGATCGAGAAAATCAAGCGCCACGAAGCGCGCGTTGCGGTCATCGGTATCGGCTACGTCGGCCTGCCCCTGGCGACCGAGATGGCGCGTGCCGGCTTTCGCACGGTCGGTTACGACAAGAGCGAGGAGAAGGTGGCTGCGGTCAATGCCGGGCGCTCCTACATCAAGGATATCCGCGACGCCGATCTCCAGCCGCTGATCAAGGAAGGACGTCTCTCGGCATCGACCGATCCCGCGGTGCTGGGCACGGCCGATGTGGTGGTCATCTGCGTGCCGACGCCGCTGAACAAGACCAAGGAGCCGGACAACAGCTTCATCGTCGCTGCCGCCGAGGATCTCCGCCGCGTGCTCCACCGCGACCAGCTGATCGTACTCGAGTCGACCACCTTCCCCGGCTTTACCCGCGAGGTGCTGCTGCCGAAACTGCAGGAGTCGGGGCTGAAGGTCGGGCAGGACTTTTTCCTCTGCTTCTCGCCCGAGCGGGTCGATCCGGGCAACGCCAAGTACCAAACCAAGAACACGCCCAAGGTGGTGGGCGGCACCACGCCGCGCTGTCTCGAAGCGATCACCGCGATGTATGGCGAAGTGCTCGAGCGCCTGGTGCCAGTTTCGTCGACCGATGCGGCCGAGATGGTGAAGCTCCTCGAAAACACCTTCCGGGCCGTCAACATCGGTCTCGTCAACGAAGTTGCGATCATGAGCCAGAAGCTCGGGCTCGACACTTGGGAGGTCATCGACGCCGCCGCCACCAAGCCGTTCGGCTTCATGCCCTTCTATCCCGGCCCGGGTCTCGGCGGCCACTGCATCCCAGTCGATCCGCTCTACCTCTCGTGGAAGCTGAAGACGCTCAAGTACGAGGCGCGCTTCATCGAGCTCGCCGATGAGATCAATACTCATATGCCGCACACCGTCGTCGAGCGCGTGACGGATGCGCTCAACGGCGACAAGAAGGCGGTCAACGGGGCGCGGATCCTGGTGCTAGGTGTGGCCTACAAGCGCGATATCGACGATGTGCGCGAATCACCGGCGCTCGACGTAATCGAGTTACTGCAGCACAAAGGTGCGGAGGTGAGCTATCACGATCCGTGGGCACCGTCGCTGCGCACCGGTGAGCACACGCTGCAGTCGAAGCCGCTCGAGCGGCTCGATCACTACGACGCGGTCGTGATCGTGACCGACCACAGCAATGTCGACTATGGGCACGTGGTTCGCGAATCGCGCCTGGTGATCGATACCCGCAATGCGACCCGCCATGTGCGCAAGGGGGCGCGCGGGCGCGTGCTCGGCCTGTGATACGTCGGCTGGCCGCGGTACTTCTAATGATGAGTGGAGGAGCGGAGGCCAAGAGCAAGATGGAACTTGCCTGGCCGCTCAGCGAAGTCTATTCGGCCGCGCTGCGTTTCGTGCGCATCGATCGCGGCTGCAAAGTGACCGAGCGCGATGCCGAAGCGGCCTATCTCCTTTTCGAATGCACCGACGGGGAAAAGACCAAGCGAGGATCGCTCGAGCTATTCCCAACGCGCACTGAAGGGCGCGAGGCGGTGCGTGCCCAGGTGGCACTCGACGATCCGAGCTACGTGGAAGCGCGTTTTCTCGACCTTCTCGAGCGCAAGTTGCGCGATGAACGTGGCACCCCACCCCCGCTGCCCAAGCGCCCTCCTACCGAAGCCCATTCTCGCCCCGACGGCGGCGCATGATCGACTTACGCAGCGACACGGTCACGCGACCGACTGCCGCGATGCGCGAAGCGATGGCGAATGCCGAAGTGGGCGACGATGTTTTTGGCGATGATCCGACCGTAAACGCCCTCGAGGCGGAGGTGGCAGCGCGGCTCGGCAAAGAGGCGGCGGTGCTGGTCCCCTCGGGGACAGCTGCCAACCAGATCGCGCTGCTCGTGCACTGCCGTCCCGGTGACGATGTGATTGTCGGAGAGGGAGCGCACCAGATGTGTGGCGAATCGGGCGGGGGTGGGGCGCTCGCTGGCGTACAGTTTACCGTTTCCGGGCGGGGTGGATTCTTCACTGCCGCCGAGGTGGCTGCCGCAATCCATCCCAGGGATCCTCACTATCCTTCGACACGATTGGTTTCGCTCGAGAACACGCACAATCGTTCGGGTGGCCACGTTTGGCCGCTTCCGCAGCTATACGGGGTCGCCGAGACCGCCCGCGCTCATGGGCTCGCACTGCATCTCGATGGGGCGCGCCTATTCAACGCAGAAATCGCCAGTGGCCACTCGGCCGCCGAAATCGCTGCGCCCTTCGATACTGTTTCCGTCTGCCTGTCGAAGGGCCTTGGTGCGCCGATCGGTTCGCTGCTGGCCGGCCCGCGCGAGCTGATCCAGAGGGCACGCCGCTATCGCAAGATGCTCGGCGGTGGGATGCGCCAGGCGGGTATCGTCGCCGCAGCCGGTCGCTATGCCCTCGTGCACCACGTGGCACGTCTGGCTGAGGACCATGCCAATGCGCAGCGCTTGGCGCAGCTGCTGGCCGAGGCCCCGCACGTCACCCTTCCCACCGTCGAGACCAACATCGTCATGGTCGACCTCGCCGCCAGTGCGCCGGCAGTCGACTCGCTGCTCGGAAGGGCGCGAGAACGGGGTCTGCTCGTCACGCAGATGGGGTCACGCCGCTTGCGGCTTGTCACCCATCTTGACGTCGATCGCGCCGCCTGTGAGCGAGCCGCGAGCATCCTCTTCGATCTGCTGCGCACATGAGGGTGAGCTGGCTGGTCTGGCTAGAGCGGCGATCACCCGGATTGATACGGCGCTGGCTCGATCTTTCGCCCGATGGCTGCGTCGCTCGGGCTTGCGTTACCGCTAGTAGCGCTGCGCCTTCGCTCCTTGCCCTCAGGCGAAAGCTCTTCGCCATCTTCCGATCCATCCAGGTGACCGCCGCTCTGGCGCTCGGCGGCTGCTCCGGGGCACCACTGCCGAGCGATCTCGAGCGCGCTCAGCGGCTCGAAGCCCAGCACGACGAGGAGGCTGCACTCGCCGCCTACACCGCGATCCGTGCCGCTTGCCCCCGCCCCGATGCCCGCCCCCACAACGACTGCGGTCTCGCCGCCACTCGCGAGGCCCAAGTACTCGAGCGCCTCGGGCGCACCGAAGCAGCGGTCGCCGCCTGGGAGGCCCTCCCGGCACGCACGCTCGATCGCCGCCAGGCGGCTCGGGGGCTAGCTCGAGCCGCCGAGCTCCTGCTCGATCCGCTTCGCCGGCCCGAGCGGGCTGCTCAGCTCGGCTGGAGTTGCATCGAGCGCTACCCCGAAGAGGCTCCGGCGGACGATGCCCTGGCAATCGCCATACGCGCTCTGCGGACACCTGACCTGCAGGGGCTTCGGCAGCACCTCGATCTGCTCGCGAAGCGGTTTGCGCGCGAAGACATCGGCGATAATCTACTACTCGCCGCTGCTGAGATCGCCGAAGAGCTCGGGGATCTCGCGGGCGCCGTGGCCCGTCTCGACCGACTGGCGCAGGAGTTTCCTCGCTCATCGCTGCGCGACAACGCGATCTGGCGCGCCGGGGCGATCTTGCGCCCCCACGATCCCGAGGGTGCCCTCAAACGGCTTTTCGAACTCCTCAGCACCCGTCGCGAGGCCGTGATCGTCGGCAGCTACCATCCGCTACTGCTCGACGACGCGGCGCTACTGGTCGGGCAGATCTGGCTCGATGATCTCCACGACCCTTCCCACGCCATCCATGCCCTTACAGAGCTCGCCACGACCTACACCGATTCGCCGCTGCGCGATGACGCCCTGCTCGAGCTAGCACGCGCCCACCTCGCCGCCCACACGCCTGCGACCGAGAGCGACCGCACCGCCGCCTGTGCTGTGCTCGCGCATCTGCTGCACGACTTCCCGAACGGCAATCGCGCGCGTACCGCCGCAGAGCGACGTACTGCTCTGCACTGCCCGTAATCTCTACTGACTATTCCGTCGATGGAACCATGTGGCGTTCCAGCTGCTGCTCGTGCTTCTGCTCCGCCTCGCGCAGTCGCCGGCGGACTTCGCTCGGTGCTTTCAGCGGGTAGAACTCTACCGCGCTCCCTGCGTCCCCTGAAGGCGTCTCCCCCTGCCTCGGGCAGCCACAGAGCAGCACCATACAGAATGCCGCGACGCGCATGGGACTACTGTGTGGCACTGACCCGCGTCGAGAGATAGCGCGCGACATAGCCTCCGAGCCGCGCCGCCACCACGCGCAGCCGACCGCCACTCGATGGGTTGCTCAGCGTGGCCGGTTCAGAAGCCTGGGTGACGAACTCGTCGATCACCTGTGCATTGGGATCGAGGATCTGCACCGTGAGCGCAACTTCGGTGGGAATGTTGACGAATACCGCAAACACTCCCGGCTCCATGCGGGTGGCGATCGTACGCACCAGAAAGCCCTGCGCCCCCGGACCGGGTCCTGTCACCTGCAGCCCCGCGGCCCCCGCCACAAGCTGCGCAAAGTAATCTCCCGCCAACGCACTCTTGTCGCTCATCCAGCTGGCGATCTGCTGCGGATCCTTGCCCGAAAGGTACTCCGGTTCCGATTTACGACCGACGATCACACTCTCAAAATGGACACCCTCGATAACAAAACTGCGCTGACCGAGTAGCGGATTGGGCACCGACTGTCGGATCACCTGCCAGGGCGGACCACAGGCGATGGTCAGAAGGCCAAGAGCACTGGCGAGAACCATAGAGGCAAATGAGCGCATGGCAAGGACGTTATCGCCCGAGGAGTTTTTTTTCAATCCTCCACCTCATAGATGCGCTAGCTTCCCTGCGATGGCCGATGCGCTCTACATCATCGACGGCACGAATCTCCTATTTCGCGCCTACCACGCACTGCCCTACCTCTCCACCCGTGGCGGCACCCCCACCAGCGCGGTCTATGGTTTCGCGCAGATGCTGCTCAAACTGGAGCAGGACGAACGGCCATCGCATCTGGCGGTGGTCTTCGACGTCGGCGAACGCTCCTTCCGCAATGAGCTCTACGCGGAGTACAAATCGCACCGCCCGCCGCCCCCCGAAGATCTGATCCCCCAATTTGATCTGGTGCGACGCCTGGTCGATGCTTTTGGCGTGCCGCGCATCGAACTCGGCGGCTACGAAGCCGACGATGTGATTGCGACCCTAACGGCGCGCGCGCGGGGGGCAGGTCTCCGCGTGGTGATCGTGAGCTCCGACAAGGACCTCATGCAGCTGGTCGACGACGAGGTCCTGGTCTACGACACCATGAAGAACGTCTATTTCCGGGCGCCCGAAGTGAAGGAGAAGTTCGGCGTACCACCAGCGCAAGTGGGTGACGTACTGGCGCTGATGGGCGACTCCGTCGACAATGTGCCAGGTGTGGCGGGGATCGGCCCCAAGGGCGCGGCGGCCCTCATCCAACGATTCGGCAGCATCGACGCGCTCTACGAGCGGATCGCCGAGGTGGCGACACTTCCCGGCCTGCGCGGGGCAGAGCGAATTCACCAAAAGCTAGTGGCCCACGAGCCCGAGGCGCGACTGTCGCGGCAGCTAGTGACACTCCGCGCCGACCTGCCGCTCGTAGAGCTGGGGTCACTCGATTCACTGCGACGGCATTCACTGGATCTCGAGCGGGTGACCGCTGCCCTCGGCGAATTCGAATTCGATCGCCTGGTGGCCCGTCTGAAGGGCGCCGGAGAAGCGCCTGCCCCCTCGCCGGACAAACCGCAACCTTCAGGTGAAGCGAATCTGGAGATCGGCGTTCTTCCGACCGAAACGATCGTCGACCTCGGGGTCTTGCGGGTGCGTGCCGCCACCTTTGCCGCGCAGGGCGAGGTGGGCCTCGTCCTGGAACCAGCCGCCCCGGGGCTCTGGTCGCCTTTAGCGGGAATTGCCCTCGCCACCGACGGGTGTGCACCGATCTACATCCCGTTTGGGCATCGCTACCTCGGCGTACCGCCCCAGCTTTCTCCTGAGGAGGCGTTGGCCGTTCTTGCGCCGCTTCTCGGGCGCAGCGACGTCCGCAAACACGTCCATGGCCACAAACGCGCGCAGCTCGCGCTCGGACAACAGGGTCTGGCGCTCCGCGGTGTAGTGGGAGATCCCGAGCTCGCCGCCCACCTTCTCCATCCTGCCGCCTCGCACGATTTGGCGGCGTTGGCCACGAGCCGCGGATCGACTCTCGAAGAACGCGAAGCGTTGTGTGGTGACGGCAAACGGCAGGTCACCTACGAGACCGTGGAGATCGCGCGTGCCGCCCGCTGGGCGGGCCAGCGTTCGGAGGCCACGCTGAAGCTCTCTCGCGAGCTATTGCCCGCGCTGCGCGCTGCTGGAATGGGCACGCTGCTCGGCGAAGTGGAGCTACCGCTCGGACGAGTGCTGGCGATCGTCGAGCGCCACGGAGTGCGACTCGATGTAGCCCATTTGGCGCAGCTCGGAAGAGAAACTGAGCACAAGCTGGAGGCGATCGAAGAGGAGGTCCGTGCCCTCGCGGGTTACGAGGTCAATCTCAGTTCGCCGAAGCAGCTGCAGGAGCTGCTGTTCGGCAAGCTGCAATTACCATCGGTGAAAAAGACCAGGACGGGCTTTTCCACCGATGCCGAAGTGCTCGAGGACTTGGCACCACTTCACCCGATCGCCGCCAAGATCCACGAGCACCGATCGATCGCCAAACTGAAGGGCACCTACATCGATGCACTTCCACTGCTGGTCGATCCCCACACGGGGCGGTTGCACACCACTTACCATCAGACCGTGGCCGCGACCGGACGGCTGTCCTCCTCCGATCCAAACTTGCAAAACATCCCCATCCGAAGCGAGCTGGGTCGGGCGATTCGCCGCGCGTTCATCGCGGATCCCGGCTGCCTGTTGATCGCGGCCGACTACTCACAGATCGAACTGCGCGTGCTGGCGCATCTCTCGGGCGACGAGGTGTTGCGCGATGCCTTTGCGCGCGGACAGGACGTCCACCTACGCACCGCATGTGAGATGTTTCACGTCGCAGAGTCCGATGTGACGACAGAGATGCGACGCATCGCGAAGGCGATCAACTTCGGCATCATCTATGGACAGACCGATTTCGGCCTGGCGCGCACCGTCGGCATTCCTCGCGACCAGGCGAAGCGCTACATCGCCGACTATTTTGCGCGCTACGCCGGTGTTGCCAAATACATGGAGCAGCTGATCGCCGAGGCGAAACGCACTTCAGGCGCGCGGACCCTGCTCGGGCGTTTTCGGCCGCTGCCCGAGCTTCACTCATCGAACCACACGGTGCGCCAGTCTGCCGAGCGGATGGCACGCAACACACCCATCCAGGGTACCGCCGCGGATCTCATCAAGCTGGCGATGATCCAGCTGCAGGATCGACTCGAGGCCGAGGCGCCGACTGCCCGCATGCTTCTCACCGTGCATGATGAGCTCGTCCTCGAGGCACCCGTCGAAATCGCCGCACGCGTGGCGGCGCTGGCGACATCGACCATGGAGCAGATCTGGCAGCTCGACGTTCCGCTTCGTGTCGACACAGGCATAGGTCCCAACTGGGCGGAGTGCTGATCATGTTCGGACGGATCGTTTTTCTACTTTCCCTAGGGCGCCGACCAATTCAACCGCCTGCTGCGAGCGCCGATGCCTTCGCTGCACCGGGCGGGGCCCCCGGTCCGAGGCCGTCTACGGCCGCAGGCCGTGGGGATCTCATCGCTGCGCTGCTCTCGTTACTTCTAGTAGCGCTGCGCTGCTCGCTCCTCGGGCGCCCGGCTCGCTTTGGCCTAGTCGCTCTCGTGACCGCGTTTGAATTGGTCAGCGCCCTGCCGAGCGCCTCCTTGGCCGAGGAGAATCGCCCGCCCGCCCTCGAAGTTGGTGCGATGCCGGAGATCTTCCTCCCCTGGGCCCTTGCGCCTCGCAGCACCCAGGTCCCCGTGGCCGGCCTGGTGTCCGCAGGCTACGACGGCACCACCGGGGCCCTACTCCACACGGAGGTACAGGGCTCGCTGCTGGGACGAGCGGGGCTCCAGGTCAGCGTCGACCACAGCGCTGCCCACTCCCTAGTTCCCTCGGTGGGTCTCCGCGTTCTTTTGACGAAGCAGGAGCGCAGCGGAGTCGATCTGTCGATCGGTATCGACTACCGACAGCGCGACTTCGCAGAGCCGGAGGGTGCGCTCATCCTCTCGGCCCTCGTGCAGCGGCGCTGGGGTCGCGTAGCGCTCCTCGGCGGGACCCGCTACGGGCAGGGCGTCATCGATCCGGAGGAGCGCCATCTCGAGATCCTGAGCGCGATCCTCTACTCTCCCTACCCCCGCTTCCACGTCGGTTTCGATGGGCGCGGACGGTTCAACCTGAGCGAGGACTGGTCCGAGCGCATCCGAGAGGGGGAGGCCGATGCCGACCTTACCGCGGGCCCTGTCGGACTTCTCACCCTGGGACGTTTTGCCCTTCTGGCGCAGGTCGGCACGCATGCGCTTTGGCTCCGCGGAATCGCTTCTGTGGGAGCCCTCGCCCAAGGCGGTATCGGCGTGGCCTTTTGAATCGCACACCGGCGGCCACACATGCTACTTTGACGTCATGCCCTACTTCTGCCATTCCTGTGGCAACGAGGTGGTTTTCGAGGTCAAAGTCGGCGTCAAAGTCGGCCGCCGCGACACCTGCCCGCACTGTGTGGCAGACCTCCACTGCTGCAAGAACTGCCGGCTGCACGATCCCGGCGTCCACAATCAGTGCCGCGAGCCGGAGGCGGCCTTTATTCGCGACCGCGCTGAGACCAACTTCTGCACCCACTTCGATTTCCGTGATCTCGATAGCTTCAAGACGGACACCTCGGTCGCGGAGGCCAAGAAGAAGCTCGATTCATTGTTCAAGAATATGAAATGAACGACGAGCTCGATCTCGCTGCGCGGCAGCTCTGCAGCGACGGCAACTGCACCGGCGTTCTGGGCGACGATGGGCGCTGTCGAGAGTGCGGCCGAGGACTTGCCGGTGAACCGGCAGCGCCCACCACGCCACCGGCCGAAGAAGCAGACGCAGGGTTCGACGATCGTCGGCTGTGCCCAGATGAAGCGTGTATTGGCCTCGTGGGCGAAGACGGAAGCTGTAGAATCTGTGGGACTTCTACTTCTACTTCTACTTCTACTTCGACCGCGTCCGCCGGCGCTTGAGATCTTCCACCGA
This sequence comes from Myxococcales bacterium, assembly GCA_023248875.1. Classification (GTDB taxonomy): domain Bacteria; phylum Myxococcota_A; class Polyangia; order Palsa-1104; family SHYY01; genus JAHFDT01. Next base: position 17,548 of record JAHFDT010000051.1, read on the forward strand.
ACGACCGAGTTTTTCGACGCGCCCCTTCAGCGTAGCGATCTCCTGGACGAACGGCTGCCGTACCCGAGCCACCGCGCGCTTGACGCCTTCGTCGATCCGGCGCTCGATCAGTTCGCGGTTGCGCTTGACGCGTGCCACCAGTTCGCCCGCGACGGTCTTGCCTTCAGCGCTCCCCCCCAAGCCTACCGACTCGAGTACCCGCTGCGCCGCGCTCTTGGCCGACTCCTCAGCGCCGCTGATCACACCAAGTGCGCTCAGCCAGGTTTCACGGACCGACTGCTGCAGAGTTCGCTTGGGCTCAGGCTCCGCCATGTTGGCCAGTGAATTCACTGCATGCGAGCGCCGCTGTCAAGCGGCAAATTTCCTCCCCCGTCATGGGGCAACTCGAGGGAGCGAAACAGCACATCCACCCCCTCCGCACAGCGGCTGCGCAAGGAGAGCAGAAACACCAGCGCGGCGATCATAAGAATGATGATGATCAGTTGCTGCTGGCGCGGCGGAGGGACCGAGCGGAACACTTAACCCTCAGCGACCAATTCACGGACCCGCAAACGCAATCGGCGCGTGCCACGAAACAGATCGATCTCGGGGACGAAGGCTGCCCCGACTCTCGCCCCCACTCCCGGATTGCGATCGGCAAAACCAAACGCGATCCCATTGCGCCGTTCACTGCCAGAGTAAAAGGAGAGCTGCAGATGGTGCTGCCCCACCACTCGGGTCTCGGCAACTGCCAGCCCACGCGCTCCCAGAAGCGGTTCCGGATTGCCATTGCCAAAGGGCGCCAGCCGGTGCAGCTCCTCCACCTGACGCTCGGTGAGCTGCTCGAGCTGGACCTCCGCGTCCACCAGCAGCGAACGCTGTCCCAGGGCCTCGCTGCCCTGCTGCTCCACAGCGTCGTCGAAGGCACGACGAAACGGTTCGATGGCCTCTCGATCGATCGTAATACCGGCGGCCATCGCGTGGCCGCCAAATCGCACGAGATGGCTGCGGCAAACCGTCAGGGCACGGTGGAGATCGATGCCCGGGGGAGTCCGCGCTGAACCGCGGCCCACCGCACCATCCCAGGCAATCACCAGCGATGGCCGGTGAAAGCGCTCAACCAATTTGGCCGCAACAATACCCACCACACCCGCCGGCCAACCTTCGCCGGCAACCACGGTACTGTGGGAGCCAGAGACCGTCTCCGCCTGCGCGAAGGCCGCTACGGCGACCTGCTCCTGCAGCTCGCGGCGGCGCACGTTCAACTCACCACAGCGCTGTGCCTGCGCGGAAGCGGTTGCCTCGCCAGCCAGCAACAGATCGAGCGCCTGTTGTGCGTCGCCGAGACGCCCCGGCGCGTTGAGTAGGGGGCCGAATTTGAATCCGATATCGACGGTCGTGGGCGGGCGCAGATAGCGTCCACCGCTCCACAGCCCCGCCACCTCGGCCAACGCGCGCAGACCGGGACGCCTACCTCTCTCAAGCTCGCGCAACCCAGCCGCCACCAGAATCCGGTTTTCCTCGGTCAGCGGAACCAGATCGGCCACCGTTCCGACGGCTACCAGATCGAGGAGCCCACGCGGATCGGGAGCGTCTCGACCGTTCGCGCACCAGCGGGTTCGTACCGCTGCAGCCAGATAGAAGCCGACTCCCACCGAGGCCATCCCCTTGAACGGGAAGCAGCAGGCCGGCTGGTGAGGATTGATGAGCGCGTAGGCTCCGGGATCGCCCTCGGGGGCCTGATGGTGATCCACCACGATGGTATCGCTGCCCAGTTCGCGGGCCCGCCCGAGTCCTTCATGATCAGAGGTACCACAGTCGCAGGTGATCACGAGCGCACAGCCGGCGGCCGCAAACTCCTCAGCGCTCTCCGGCCCGAAGCCATAGCCGGCATCGCGGCGGGCAGCACGAACGACCACCTTGCCCCCGACCTCCCGCAGAAAGTGACCGAGCAGCGCAGCAGTCGTTACGCCGTCGACATCGTAGTCGCCGAAAATTCCGATCGTCTCCCCGCGGCCGAGGGCTGCAGCGATCCGCTCCACGGCCCGATCGAAACCGGCCATCGGCCAGCGCGGATCAGCGGGCGGTCGCAGATCTGAGAGCCGCGGCTCGAGAAAGCGACGGGCCTCTTCGGGAGCGACCACTCGACGGTTGATCAAAAGCTGAGCCGTGAGCGGGCCGATCCCGAGAGCCTCCGCCAACTCCTGGGCGCGAGCAGGATCGCAGGGCTGGGTCTGCCAGGTGGTGCGATCTCCTGCGCTCGCGAGCACACCGCCTTGTCGCTCTCCGGTGGCCTTGCTGTCAAGCCAAGCTGCCTATTTGTTGATGGTGAATGTATCCAGCGTATTGCCCTGATCGTCGTAGGCGGTCATTTCGAGCGAGGCGACCTTCACGCGCAGGATCACCAGGTTGTAGTTCTTCTTCGAAACTGCGGTCCAGGCACCGTTGCCATTGGTGTAGAGCGGCGCGCCCGCGCTTCCCGCGACGACATAGGTGGTTCCTTCGGCGGGGGTGCTCTTGACCAGCTCGGCGCGCATGGGCTTGGTGCGCTCGTAGTTGTGGTCGTGGCCGTTGAAGACCATGTCGATCTTGTGCTGGTCGACGATCGGCCCCCACGATTTCAAGATCGTCATATCGCCGCCATGCGCCACCGCCGCCGAATACATCGGGCGATGGTGCAGAAGGAATTTCCAGGTGGCACTCTCCGAGACCGTGAAGTCCTTCTCGAGAAAGGCGGCGCCGATGGTCTGCAGGTCGGAGACGGGACTGGGGGTATCGTTGGCCACCGTCAGGTGCATCGGACCATAGTCGATGCCGTAGTAGGCCTCGTCGCCCGGCATCGCAAACTGCGAGAAGAAGTTGACCGCATTGAGGTCGTGGTTGCCGTGGGCGATCAGCATCGGCACCCTGCGCAACACCGGCTCGGCCTGGGTGAAATAGTCGTCCCACTCCGACTGAAATGTACCGAACGTGACAGCGTCCCCGGAGAACAAGATCAGATCGGGTGCAGCGAGCATCCAGGCCTTCTGCAGCATCTGGCCCCACAGCGGGTAGTTACCGCGCGTATCGCCGATCAGCGCGATCACCACCTGCGGATCTCCCTGGGCCTTCGAAGGCGCGGTATGGAACTGGGACATCGCGGACCAGGCCTCCTGGCCCTGCCCATCCTTGCCGCCAACCCGGTAGCTATAGGTCGTATTGGGCAGCAGGTTGCAGAGGTGAGTCTCGTGAATCTGCACCGGGGCGCGATTCTGCGTCTCGTAGGCGAAGGTGAGGCCATCGACCGTTTGATCGATTTTGTCGCCGACGCCGAACTGCACCGTCGTCGCCAGCGTCGTGTCGTCCTGGGTGCGCCAGGAGACCACCATCGACTGGGTCGGATCGGCCGCCAACCCGAGGTGAATGCCCCATGGCTTGGGATCGCTGCCCAGCATGGGCGTGCCTAACACCGGCACCGCAGCGCCTTCACGCGTGGTGACACTGTAGCCGCACTTCCCGAGCGCGATGGTTCCTCCCGGAAAGGGGTTGACGACATCGCCATCGGGCGGGTTCATCTTGGCGCCATTGCTGCAGCCGGCAGCAATGATCCCGCACACCCACAGGCGTTTCGCCATGCACGACTCCAATCGGTGGTGATACACCCGCAAAGACTATCAACGAACGGCGGGTGCACACAAGATCGGGCCCTGGAACGGAGTGTGGTAAAAGGGCATGGGGCAATTCCAATCGGTTTGAAAAGCGAGGAGGAGGAATGCACGCGCAAGCGATTCTTTTCACGGTTTTGGTGCCGATGGTCACGGTTCTGGTGCCGATGGCGATTCTTGCGGAGGAGGGCGACGATCGCTTCAAATCTCTCCCGGGCCGTGAGGTGGTCAAGCCGATGAAGCCCGACTGGTGCGACAGCGCGGACGTCGATGATTACTTGATGAATACCGGCAATCCGATCGCTGTGGCCCAACGTTCCGTCGACAATCGCTGGGATGAAAAGGCGCTCCGCTTGATCTCCCAGGTGGCCTGCGTTCGCCCCAACGACGCGGAGATCCAGGAGAAGGTCGCGCAGTGGCGCCAGGGCTACATCAACCTCATCGGGACCACAGAGAGAGAGGACCGGGAGGCCCTCAAGCTTCGCGCTTCCAATGAATTTGAGAAACAGCGCACCACCTGGTGCGAGTCGATCAAGCCGGACGAGGAGGCTTCGCTGCCCGAAAAGTCGCTGTGGGAAGCGATGGCTGCGGGCACCGGCTGTGCGGTCAGCGGCCATGGGGGGATGGCGCTCAACGTCTATGCCGATGGAATGAACAAAGAGCTCGGCTGGTGGATCGACGCTCGTGCTGCGGTGGAATCGGAGATCACCCATGCAGTCTATGTGGCGCGCTGCCTGCGCATCCTGCGCGATAACGCCGACTGGCCCGACGCGAAAAACGCCACCGTGATGGCAGCCTATGCGGCCTGTGGCCCGGACGCGCGCCGACTCGACAAAGGTAAGCTCGAAAAAGAGCTCGGCGATGCGAAGTTCAACGACTTTGCTCGCCTGAATGCGCGCGAAGTGTTCGCGCTCGCCAAGGCCACGGCGGACCA
>JAHFDT010000052.1:0-4284 GCA_023248875.1 Myxococcales bacterium
GCGCAAAGTGTCGCAGGAGCGGGTACGCGACGAATTGTGGAAGACCCTGGCGGCGGTGCGCCCCTCGCTCGGTCTCACGATCATGCAGCGCACCGGCATTCTCGCGGTGATCCTGCCGGAGCTGACCGAAGGCGTGGGGCTGGCCCAAAATCGCTTCCACGCGCACGATGTGTTCGAACACACGCTTCACACGGTGGACGAAACGGGCGGCGGACCGGTGGTGCGGATGGGCGCGCTCCTGCACGACATCGCCAAGCCGCGCACCGCGGCACCCAAGCCCGATGCACCGGGCGAACACACCTTCTTTCGTCATGAGGCCGTGGGTGCCGAGATGGCGGATGGGATCTGTCGGCGGCTCAAGGTCTCGAATCAGGACCGCGAACGGATCGTGGCGCTGGTCGGCCACCACATGTTCTGGTACACGCCCGAGTGGACGGATGCGACGGTGCGGCGCTTCATCGGGCGCGTGGGGGTCGAGCTCTTGCCGGATCTGTTCGCGCTGCGCGAGGGGGATGTGCGGGCGCGCGGACACGGCGAAGATCCCGCCGTCGAGGTGGCCGAGCTGAAGGAGCGCATCGGTCGGGAGATCGAGGCGCAGCGAGCGCTCAAGGTGACCGATCTCGCGGTCGGCGGCGGCGATGTCATGCGCCTCCTCGGCTGTCCGCCAGGGCGGCTGGTCGGTGAGGTGCTCAAGGCACTGCTCGAGAGGGTGATTGATGAGCCGGCCCTGAATACTCAGGAGACGCTCGAAAAACTACTTCCGGAAGTGGCCCAAGAGATCATGGGGCAGAGGTCATCGTGAAGAGCGCTCACTAACGCTGGGATCGGGCTGCCACCACCGTCGGTATATCGCCGACAAACAGCTCGACCTCCAGACTGAGCTGGTGGGCGGTGGCCGCGGTAGCGACCTGCAGGAGAAGCTCGGTAAGCTGGGCCTCATCCGTGGCTTCCGAAGCGGCGTGCGCGAGAACTCGAGCATCGGCGCGGCGGAGCGGCAAGAGCGCCTGTTCGCCACCGAGCTCGGCCACCCAGCCCAGCTTGTTACGGCGGATCGAGAGCCGTGCGCGCGGCGAAGCGGGAAAGCCCTGCCGTACCAGCACGAACGGCACGCGCTGTAGCATCACTGCAGCGATCCGGCGCACCTCCGCCACGCCGTGGGCGCGTCGCACGCTCGGCGCTCCCTCGGCGTGCTCGGCGATGAGATCGACGGGATAGTCGAGCTGGGCCGCGACGCGCGTGGCGGCCGTGGCCGAGCTGGCCGGAGCTTGCCGGGTCACGGCGACGCCATAGGCCTTGAGCAGCCGCTTGGTGTCGTGGTCGGCGAGAACCGTGCCAGCCTCCTCCAATATCGACTCGGTATAGGCCCGGTCGACCTTGGCTGCCGGCGGGAGGGCAGTAGTGGAGGCGGGCTCCAGCTCGGCCAGCGCCCGCAAGAGCGCCCGCACCTGCGCAGGGTGGTGAAGATCGAGGCGGAGCGTCGGTCTGGCACTCGGCGGTGGAGTGCCACCCGCGAACAGCAGAACCTCTCCCCCGCACGTCTGCGCTGCTTGAGTGAAGTCATCGGGGTCCTCATCGTCGACCTGCTGCAGATCGATCGCCAGGCCAGCGTTTCGTGCCGCATCGCGTACCAGCGGTGCACCTCCGCCAGCGATGAGGGCCGCGAGCCGTGCCGGTCGGTGTGCGATACCCGCACTGCGCAATAGAGCTTGCGCCAGCCACGCCTCGAGATCGTCGAAGGCCATCCCGCCCGCGCGTCGCGCCGCCGCTCGCAAGAGGGGCTCTCCGCCGAGCACAAGGAGCGACTTGCCGCGTAGATCTTTGAGCGAGGCGGCGCTGGTCGAAGCGGCCAGGAGAACGGTCTGGGTGGCACTGTCCTCACCCAGGAAGGCCAGTGTTTCCGCAGCATCCCCGTCGCCGACCGAAATGATCCAGGAGACACCGAGCTGCCGCGCGATTGCCAGCGGCGCCACTTCGGGAAGAAGATCGCGCCGGCCACAGACGATGGCCACGGAGCCGGGCGGCGGACGAACAGGAAGAGCAGCCGCGTAGGGCGCAATGCCACGTAGGTTATTGAGGAAACCAAAGCTGTGGGGACCGAGCGAACCACGTGCGCCACCCAGGGTGATCGAGGGTGAACCGAGCGGAGGCAGGTCATCGCCGATCCAGGCTGCGGCCTGGTCATCGGCCGTGCCGCCAAAGGTGCGCAGATGGGCGAGCACGCGGGAGGTCCGCGGCCCGAGGCGAAACCGGTCCGCGGTAAGGAGCGTCATAAGCGGCAACCCGCGAGTGGGGCGCAGAACAATGCGGGGGCGTGGCATCAGCCGGTATCTCCGACCGAGCGCGGGCGAAAGCGCTGGCGCCAGGTGATCTCGGCGCGGGCGAGCGCCACCGCGGCGAGATCGAGCTCTTCGACGGCATGCCGGGTTGCGGGCGCTGGTGGGATCGGCTTTCCGTCGGCAAAGCAGAGCACCAGCGGCGGGGCCCCAGAATAGCGGTGGAGTTGGCCATCGCAGCGGCGCTGGACGAAGACTCGGCCGTTATCGACGCGGGCATCGACGACGCCTGAAAGATGGGGCAGACCGAGGCGATCGGCCACCGCTGGGCCGATGGCGTTGTTCGCCCCTTCGGCTGCCACCACGAGGTCGAACTCCAAGGTGCGGGCGCAGGCAGCAAGCGTGACTGCCAGACCGAGATAGTCGGTGCGTTCGATGGTGCTGTCCCAGAGGAGAACTGCGCGAACCGCCCCGGCCGCGCGAGCCGCCTGCAGTGCGGGCTGCTCGATGGGCGCTAGTATTCCGAGCACGGTAGTTTCGCCGAGCTGCAGCGCGTGCTCGAGAGCACGGCCTTGCCGCACGAGGGCCAAAACGCGCATCAGGTGTGGGCTCTTTCGGGGATCAGATCGCCCTCGATCGGAGGGATGAACTCGAGCTTTTGCACCTCCGCTTTGGCCCGTTCGCCGAGCTGCACCGGGCGATATCGACCCGCCGGCACCAGGGCAACCCGCGGGAAATCGAGGTCGCCTTCGAGCTGACGCCGACCTTCCGAATCGCCCTCCGCCAGTACCAGACGGGCATCGACGATCTCTAGCCAGGCTTGACAGACGAGCGCCGCTCCCAAGTGGGCCGCAAGCCGCGCGGCCACATCGCGCGTGCCGCAAGTGGCGGCTGCACAGATGAGCGCTGGCGTGAGCGTTTCGCAGGTCGCCTCGATGAGCGGCCCATGGCTACCAAAGCGAAGGGGAGCGTCATAGGTGGAGTGATGGGCGACCAGGATCTTGTCGGCGCCCGCCCGGGACAGTTCGGTGCACAGATCCCACTGGTGAACTTCGTCGAGCGGCGCGCCCCAGACCAGAGCATAGACGGTTGCCCCCAGCTCCGAGGCAATGGCTCTGGCTCGACCCAGCACTTCGAGCGAAGCGGGCAGCGGGCGCCGCTCTCTCGACTCTATCAAAACCAAAAGATTGGCCATCAGCGCGCGCTCTGTCCGCCGTCGATCACCAGCACCGATCCGGTCATGAACTGCGAAGCGTCCGAAGCGAGGTAGACCACCAGCGGGCCGAGCTCCTCCGGCTGTCCGAACCGGCGCAGCGGAATTTGTTTGAGGAGGCGCGGGCCGAGCTCCGGGTCATCGAGCGCTCCGGCGTTGAGCGCGGTGCGGAAATAGCCCGGTGCGAGCGCGTTGACAGTGACCCCGTGGCGGGCCCACTCGACGGCGAGCGCGCGGGTAAAGGCGATCACCGCCCCCTTGGACGCCGAGTAGGCCGAGAGATTTGCCTCGCCTTCGAGGCCCGAGATCGAGGCCAGGTTGATCACCCGCCCGCGGCGCGCTGCCACCATGTGGCCGCCGAAGGCGCGCGCACACAGGAACTGCCCGACGACGTTGACCTCCAGCACCTGGCGCAGCGCAGCCAGCTCCAGTTCGAGCAGTGGCGCCACCGGAGCAATTCCGGCGTTATTGAGGAGAATGTCGACGCGGCCAAAGGTTTCTATGACCGCCTCCGCCGCCTCTTCGACCCCCTTTTCATCGGTGATATCGGTCGGCAGTGCTAGCGCCTTTCGCCCGAGCGCCTCGATCTCCCGGGCCAGCTCACCGAGCTGCTCGGCCGAGCGCGCCAGGAGAGCGATATCCGCGCCCGCTTCGGCCAGCGCTTTCGCCGCTGCTCGGCCCAGGCCACGGCCTGCACCGGTCACCACGGCCACCTTACCGGTGAGTCCTTGATTAGGGACCATGCAGGGTAACGCTCCTCAAGGGCTTGATCGTAACGCGCCCGATCGGGGAGATCAA
>JAHFDT010000052.1:4294-19181 GCA_023248875.1 Myxococcales bacterium
TCAAATTTGCCGGGTGCTGGGAATTGACTTCGCGCTAGCCGCCGACTAGCGTTTCCGCGTTCATGTCGAAACTGTGTGTGCTTCTGCCCGCCTACAACGAGGCCTCCCATATCGGTGCGGTGGTCGGCGAGGTTCGCGCGGTGCGGCTAGAGGGGGTCGAGATCACGCCGCTGGTGGTCGACGATGGCTCCCACGACGCCACCCGGGCCCTGGCCGAGGCGGCGGGCGCGACGGTGATTTCGCACGAGACCAACCGCGGCGTGGGCGCCGGCTTTCGCACGGGACTCAACTGGGCGCTGGCCCATGGCATGGACTACCTCTGCCACATGGATTCGGACGGACAGGTCCCGGCCGCCGAGATCCCGCTGCTGTTCTCGCCCCTCGCTCAGGGTACGGCCGACTTGGCCCTGGGCTCGCGATTTTTGAGCGCTACGCCGGAAAACCTCGAACCCTGGAAGGCGATGGCACTCACCGGTATGGCGCGCACCATCGGCCTCTTTACCGGCTATCGCTTGACCGATCTCTCCTGTGGTTTTCGCTGCATGAACCGCGAAGTCATGGAGGCCGTCCGTCCCACCTTCGACTACGACTACATTCAGGAGACGCTCATCCAGGCGCTCGCCATCGGCGCACGAGTCGTCGAAGTGCCGGTCACGATCCATTACGACGCGAACCCGCACCGGCCCGGCATGAGCCAGCGCACACTGCGCTACGGCCAACGCTTCCTCGGCCTCACCGCCTATTCCATGGCCAACTTTTATAAAACGCGTGCCGCTCGCCTGATCGGACGTCGATGACCTCGACGGAAGCGAATGGCTCGCGCACTCACCGACCCCCTCCGGTTTGGCTGTTTAGTCTGCTGCTCATTCCCTATGGTATTGGGGGTGCGTTTTCGAGTGCTACCCTCGGGCGCATTCTCGATCTGAACCATGTTGGAAAGGCCAAGATCACCACCGCCGTCTCGCTGTCGGTGCTAATCGCAGGTCTGCAGTTTTTGTGGGCGCCCACCGTCGACATCCGTTTGCGTCGGCGCAGCTGGTACCTCATCGTCGCTTTTCTGGGGGGCCTGTTGATGATGGCGGCGATGTTCACACCGCTGCCGAGCCAGGTCGACCTCTTCATCGTCTTGGTGTTGCTGGCCCAGGTCGCCATCTGCCTCACCGGCCCCTGCATCGGCGGCCTCATGGCGACGACCGTTCCCGATGAGCTGCGTGGCCGTGCTTCCGGTTTTTCCAACTTTGGCAACGTCGGCGTCGGCGCCATTGCCGCGGGAGTGACACTACAGCTCATCGAAAAGGGCACGCTACACCTGCCGCTCCTCGGTGAGGTCTCGTCGTTGCGCGCGACCGGCGTGGTGGTCGCTGCGCTCGTGATGATGCCAGCGCTAATCGTGCTTGCCGTCGATGAACCACTGCCTCCTCGACGAACAGCTCGCCAAATCTTTGGCGCCATGCTCCGCGATGTTTGGAACACTATCCGAGTCCCCCGCGGTTGGAGCGGCATTCTGCTCTGTCTTTCGCCCGTCGGCACCGCCGCCGCGATGCAACTCTTCACCAGCTTTGCCACCGCCTATCAGGCCAGCCCGCGCATGGTCACCGTCGTCAATGGCTACGTCGGCGGTCTGCTCACCGGGGCCGCCTGCCTCCTCGGCGGTTGGCTGTGCGACCGCATGAACCGGCGCGTCGCCTATCTCCTCTCGGGCGGCCTCACCGCCGCGGTGGCCCTCGGCATGGCGCTGGCTCCCATGACGCCCTCCACCTATTTCTGGGGCGCGCTCTCCTATCTTTTCGTCACCGGCTTCTGCTACGCCGCCTTCACCGCCGTCGTTCTCGAGATCATCGGCCCCGCCGGCGCCACCGCCTCGACCCAATACACGCTCTTTACCGCCGCCGGCAACCAGGCCATCTCCTACATGATCAAGCTCGATGGTTGGGGCTACGATCTCTACGGCCACCGCTTTGGTGAAGCCGTGGCTCCGCGCGGCCTGCTCATCGCCGACGCCGTCCTCAACGTCGTTGGCATCGGCCTCTTTTCCGCGCTACTCCTGCTATTACGGCGCTCTTCGAAGCTTGCAGCTCCTTGATCTACAGCGACGACAGGACCCCTTTCACCTCCTCGATGTCATGGAGATAGGGCGGGTGAAGTTCGAGGTACCGCTGGTACTCTCGACGGGCCCGTTCGCGATCGGTGGAGCGCCATAGATCGCCGAGCAGCCGATGAGCTTCGGGCATGAGATCATCCAGGGCGACCGCCTTTTGCGCCTGCTCGAGCGCACGGTCGGCCACTCCACGAGCGAGAAATCCTCTGGCCGCTTCCAGCTCGGCCACCGCCTGGCGATGGCGTCGTAGCTCGACAGAATTGCCGATCGGATCCTCGGGCAGCGAGGGTGGGTGGTAGCGCTCGAAGGTGCCATCGTTAGAGAACTCGCTGCGGAGATCGAAGCCGATGTATTTGCCGAGGCAATGCGGCCCTTCGGAAACCCACAGCTGCAGTGCAGTGGCGTCGACGACGACGGAGTGGGTGGCAATGAGCGCATCCAGCGCGTTGCGGTTACCGAGGCCGAGCACCTCCCCGGCCTCCGCCCGCTTGTCGCGTAGGATCTCGAGCGCTCGCCGCGGGTCGATTGTACCGCGGTGTTGGCGGACCAGCTCGGAGAGGCGCTGATAGCGCGCGCCGGAGGTGAGGTAGCGCCGCAGCCGATCGTTCTCCGTATCCTTGGCGAAGGCTGGGGCGAGGGCGTGGTTGGTCAGCAGGATCGTATCGCGCGATCGGCGGACCTCGATCCGCGCCGGCGTACGCTCGATCACGGCCGATTCGCCGGTCTTGCCATCGGCGACGAGGTAGAAGTCGGGCACCATGACGGAATGCGACTTGACGAGCGCAATGGCTTCGTCGATGGAGTGAGCCCGTTCGAGGATCTCCCGCACGAGTAGCTCGACGGGGATCCCTTCGCCGCCCTGGTCGTCGCTGCGCGCGGCATTGATCGAAACGTAAATTCCCTCAGCGTTGATCCCCGTGACGACGCCCGTCATGCCGGCCCAGGCCACCGAGGCGAAGGGGATCCTTCCGGCGGGCTTGAAGAAGAGAATCGCCTTGTCGCGGTCGAGCGGTTCGGGACCCTCGAAATCGAAGTTGCGACCAACGATGAGGTGCCCATTACTGGTGGCGGCGCCGCTGGCGGCAAAGGCCGAGCAGCCGAGCAGCGGCGAATGCTCGACACCCTGGGTGATGTCGTGGAGCGCGTGATAGAAGACCATGCGGTGGTAGGTGGGAAGAAAGTCGGCGTGGCGATCGAGGTAGCCGGCCGCCTCACCCGCGATCTCTTGCTGGCGATCGAGGGGGATCTGGTCGGCAAGGTGGCGGTAGCGCCAACGCACGCCGAGACGAATCAAGAAACGCGCCCAACCCGCAGGCACATAGCGGTGGAACTCGGCGAACATGAAGTCGTCCGCCTCTTCGAGCAGCCGCTGGCCGAGACGGGTGTGGGCGTAGCCCATCTCGAACGGCTCTCCCGCGAGGTGGTACTCCCAGAGGCCGCGCTCGCGAGAGAGCCAGTTACTGCCGACGTAGCTGCGCTCGCCCCGCACCTCGACGGGGAGGCGGTGGGCTGAGATAGACCGGGGCGGAGGTTCGATCCTCGAACCCCACAGAAGGAGTGTGTAGACGAGGAAGAGCAGGGCCAGCGCCATCGGCACGGCGATCCAGAGTCGCCGCGACCAGCGCGAGCCGCGAGGATGGGGCCGCCCAATCAGCAGCGCTTCCATCAGGCGCTCGTGAGCACCAGCGCAGCGTTGGCGCCCCCCTGTGCCAGCGAGGGAATGAGAACCCGTTTGACGGGTGCTGGACGCGAGGCGCGCACGAGCCCGGGGATGGGCGCTTCGGGATCGGGCTCCGAGAAGCCCACCGTGCCGGGGAGCCACTTCTGCTCGAGGGCAAACAGTCCCGCGGCGATACGTAGCGCCCCCGCGGCCATGAATTCGCCGGTCTGCCCAATGATCGAACTGCAGGCGACCGGGCGGTGGCCAAAGACCCCCGCCAAGGCCTTGGCTTCGAGCGTATCGAGCCCGAGTCCATTGCCCGCGCCGGCGACATAGTCGATCGCTTCCGGTGTACATCCCGCCGAAAAAATGGCCTGGCGGATCGCCTCGACCGCCTGTTCATGGCGGCCACGCCAGCCGAGCAAAGAGCGCTCCTCGCCGTTGGAGGCGAAGCTGGCGAGGCCTGCGAGGGGGCGGGCGCCACGGCGTGCCGCGTCGTCGGCCCGCTCCAGTAGAAACACGGCGGCACCTTCGCCGAGTACGGTACCATCGCGGTCGTGGCTATAGGGGCGCAGTACGCTCTCAGTGAGGCCGCCATGGCGACGGTACCCGTGGCGCGCCGGTTCGGTTAGTTCGTCGAGACCGCCGACCAGTAGGGCGTCAGCGCGCTGCAGACGGAGTAGATCAATGGCCGCAGCGAAGGCGCCAAAGGGCGAATACTCCCGATGGTTGATCGTGGTGTTGGGACCACGGAAGCCGAGTTCGAGCGCGATCTGCCCCGCGGCCGCGTTCATCACCGACGAAGGAAAGAGCAGCGGCGAGGCCTGGGCCGGATCGCTCTGGCAGCAGCCGATGATGAACTTCATCGTCTCATCGAGCGTGCCGAGGCCGGTCCCGAGGACGATGCCACACCGTTCTCGGGGATAGGCGAGCTCAGGCATCCCTTGAGAGAGTGCCTGCTTTGCCGCCGCAAGACCCATCTGGCTGAGCCGGGCCATGCGCCGTAGCGCCCGTGCATCGGCATATTGTTTGACCCCAAAATCGCCCACTCCAGCCGCTAAACCGCTGGGTTCTGCCGTGGGTACGATGCCGCTCGTGCCCTCTCGCAGGGCGGCACAGAACTGCTCACGGGTCGTGCCGGCGGCCGAAACAACCCCCCAGCCGGTGATGACGATCATCAATGGACCTTTTGCGCCTCGCGGAGAAAATCTTCGGCGGTCATCGGCTGCTTCCAGCGATGGGCGATCGTTCCATCGCTGCCGATGAGCAGGACCGTGGGAAGCGTCTTGGCGTCATACTTCTCGCGGAGTGCGGCAACCGCTTCGTCCTCTTCGGTGAGGTCGACCGATCCCGCGACAAAGCGGTCGAGTTCGCGCTGCACCTCGGCGGTGCCAAACACCTGCAGTTCGAGCTCCTTGCAAGGCAGACACCAGTCCGCCGAAAAATCGAGCAGCAGTGGCTTTTTTTCGGCAGCGGCGCGGGCGCGGGCGGCAGGCTCCCCCTTGACCCACTCGAGGGGTTTCGGTGTCAGGACCCAGGCGATGAGGCCAAATCCGCCGTAGACCGCGAGCGCAAGACCGAGCGCCTTGCGTATCCTCTTGCCGATCGCATCGTGAAAGGAGAGGTGGATGCCGCCGATGAACACTCCGACGATCAGCAGCGCTGCGTGCAGCTCGCCGAACCAGGGGTGCCAATCGCCAAAGTGGGCCAGCGGTTTGATGATATTGCGCGCAAAGTAGGCGGCGGCGAGCAGCATCACCACCCCGAAGACGCTCTTCACCGACTCCATCCAGGCCCCCGACTTCGGCAGCGAAGCGGCGGTGGCGGCGAGGATGAAAAAAAGCAGTCCCATGCCGAGGGCATAGACGTAGAGCAGCGATGCGCCAAAGAGGACCGAGCGGGTGGTAGCGACATAGGCGAGCAGGGAAGCCAGGACGGGGCCGGTACAGGGTGCGGCGATGATCCCACCGACGAGCCCCATCACGAAGGCACCGCCGAAGCCGGTGCCGCCCACCTGCGAAAGGCGCGTCTGCAGCCCCATCGGTAAGTTCATTTCAAAGGCGCCAAACATGGAGGCGGCCATGAGGACGAAGATCAGCGCAATGGGAGCGATCACCCATGGGTTGGCCATGAACGTGCCAAAGGCATGGCCGGTCAGCGCCACCCCGGTGCCGAGCGAGGCATACATGAGCCCCATGCCGTTGACGTAGACGAGCGCGAGCAGGACCGCGCGGCCCCGGCCGACATCCTTGCCGCGCGCGCCGAAGATGGTGAGCGTGATGGGGATTAGTGGATAAACGCAGGGAGTCAGGCTGGTGAGCACGCCGCCGAAGAAAACCAAGATGAAGGCGAGCAGTGAACCCGCCTGCAGGGCGGCGGTGACGCGGTCGCCGAGATCGGCGTGGGCGAGGGCGGGGATCAGAAGTCCAGCGAGCAGGGAAAGATGTCCGAGTTTCTTCATGGGTGTGGAGTATATCTTCATTGAACCGGTTTACGTAGCCGGATAAGCTCGCGCGCGCATGGTCCGAGTTGCTGAGCTGGTCGCTCCCGGGATCGCTGCGATCCAGCCCTATCAGCCGGGGAAGCCGATCGAAGAGCTGGAGCGCGAGCTCGGGCCGTCGCTGCCGGCCGGCGGGGTGATCAAGTTGGCCTCCAACGAGAACCCCCTCGGGCCGTCACCGCGCGCGCGCGCAGTGCTGCTGGGAGCAGTCGCTGATGTGCACCGCTATCCCGATGGCAGCGCCTTTGCCCTACGCCGCGCCCTGGCGGATGCGCGACCGGGAGTGCGCTACGAAGAGCTGGTAGTGGGCAACGGGTCCAATGAGATTCTGGATCTCCTGGTGCGGACCTTTTGTCGGCCTGGGGATGAGGTGATCGCTCCGGCACAGACCTTCGCCTGCTACCAGCTCTCGGCACAGGCGCATGGCGTCGACTATCGCGAGGTGGCACGGGGGTCCGACTTTGTTTACGATCTCGACGCACTCGGGCACGCCGTCGGGCCGAAAACGCGCATGGTGTTTCTCGCCAATCCCGACAATCCCACGGGCGCCTACGCCAGCCGGGAAGCGGTCGAGCGGCTGATGGCGCGACTTCCGGAGCAGGTGATCTTCGCGGTCGACGAGGCCTACTGCGATTATGCCGTGGCTCCCGACTACCCCGACACACTGACGCTGCACCGCCTCCATCCCTTGACCGTGACGCTACGGACCTTCTCCAAGATCTATGGTCTCGCGGGACTCCGGTGCGGCTGGGCGGTGGCTCCCGCTGAAATGGTCGCCTATCTCGACCGCGTGCGAAATCCCTTCAACGTCAACTCGCTGGCCCAGGTGGCGGCGATCGCGGCCCTCGGTGACCAGGACCATCTCCAGCGCTCACGCCGCTTGAACGCCGAGGGGATGGTGCAGCTGCGCGCAGGACTCGAGCGGCTCGGCGTGTCGTACCTGCCGAGCCAGTGCAATTTCCTGTTAGTCGACGTTGCACCTCGCGAGGGGCGTCGGGTATTCGATGTTCTGCTCGGCCGCGGGGTGATCGTGCGGCCGGTCGCAAGCTATCGCTTGCCTCACCATCTGCGGGTGACGATCGGTACCGCCGATGAGAATCACCGTTTTCTCGACGCGCTCACTGCCGCGCTGGCATGATCCTTACCTATCTTCTGGTTGCGCACACCTTCGGTCTGCTCGCCGCAGTGTTCAGTCGCTCACTGCCCTGGCTTGCGAAGAGCTGCGCCGTGCTGCTCGCTGGAATGCCCTTCCTTGCTTCTGCGCCGCTACCGGCCCGCTTGTACTGTGCGTTTGGCGCGCTCCTGATCGGAGCCCGGCTCAGCGAAATCCTGGATTGCCCGAACCTGTCGTTCGGGCAGCGCATCTGGCACGTCCATTCCATCTACGACACTCGGCAGATCCGTCGCAGCGATCCACAGCTAAGCAGCCACCTCTTTCTGGGCGCAGTGTTCTATGGTGGGCTGGCCATCGCGGGGATCTGGCTTGGTCTGCGCTGGGCACCCTCGCTCTCTGACGGCTGGCGGACGCTCGGGCGTTGGGGCGGTGGCCTGGTCTTTCTTTACGGCACGATCGATGCGGCCGATCATTTTCTACAGGGGATTCATCGCGCCTTGGGACTGATTGTTCCGCCCGCACAGAATCGGCCGATTCTTTCGCTGACCCTGAGCGAATTCTGGAGCGAGCGGTGGAATCGGGCCGTCTCGAGTTGGCTGCGCGACCACGTGTTTCGACCTACCGTTCGGGTCCGTTTTCGGTTGACACCGCGCCAGCGGCTGCAGCTCGGTCTGGCGGCGACCTTCATCGTCAGCGGCCTCCTCCATGGCTATCTCGCCGCGGTGGGTCTCGAGCCTCAGCTGGTTGTTCTCGCCATCCTGTTTTTTCCCGTCCAAGGACTGCTGATTGCCGTCGAGCAGCGGTTGCGGATCTCGCGGTGCCGCCCCGCGATCGCCAGAACCTGGACCCTCGGGCTGATGCTGCTCACCGCGCCGCTGCTCCTCGAGCCGGTCATGCAACTACTCTCCCGTTAGGGCGTGATCTTCTCTAGCATGCGCGGGAAGGGAATCGTCTCCCGAACATGGTGCAGCCCGCACAGCCAGGCGACCGTGCGCTCGATGCCCAGGCCGAAGCCGGCGTGGGGCACCGATCCGTAGCGCCGCAGGTCGAGGTACCATTCGAACGATTCGCGCGGCAGCTTGTGCTCGGCGATCCGCGCCTCCAGCGTTGCCAGATCGTCCTCGCGCTGCGAGCCGCCGATAATCTCCCCGTAGCCCTCGGGTGCGATCACATCGACGCATAGCGCGGTGCGCGGATCGGCCGGATCGCGCTTCATGTAGAAGGCTTTGATCTGCGACGGGTAGCGGTGGATCATGACGGGCCGGTCGAACTCTTCGGAAATCGCCGTCTCCTCATCGGCGCCAAAGTCATCCCCGAATTGGGCCGGCTTGCCCTTGCGCTGAAGAAGCGCGATCGCCTCTTCGTAGCGAATGCGTGGGAAGGGCTTTTGTACGCTCTCTAATTTCGACAGGTCCCGCTCGAGCACGGCCAGTTCAGGGCGGCGGTTGCGCAGCACCTGGCCCACCACCTCCACCAAAAAATCCTCCGCCAGATCCATGTCACCATCGAGATCGAGGTAGGCCACCTCGGGCTCGACCATCCAGAACTCGGTGAGGTGACGGCGCGTTTTGGATTTTTCGGCCCGGAAAGTTGGACCGAACACATAGACCTTGCCGAGCGCCATGGCGCCCGCCTCACCGTAGAGCTGGCCCGATTGGGTCAGATAAGCCTTGTCATCAAAGTAGTTGACCTCGAAGAGGTTGCTGGTGCCTTCGCAGGCGGCCGGCGTAAAGATCGGCGCATCCATCAGGGTAAAACCGCGACCGTCGAAGTAGTTGCGAATGGCGCGGATGATCTCGCTGCGGATGCGCAAAATCGCCACCTGGCGTCGCGAACGCAGCCAGAGATGGCGGTGGTCCATCAAAAAGGCGGTGCCATGCTCTTTGGGCGAAATCGGATACTCCTGGGTGGGCTCCGCCACGACCGAGAAGCGCTGCGCATGGAGCTCGACGCCGATCGGCGAACGCTTGTCTTCCCGCACCACACCGTCGAGGATCAGCGAGGTCTCTTGCCCCAATTTATCAGCGCGCGCGAACAGCTCCTCGCCCACATCGGCCCGGCTGGCCACGCACTGAACGATTCCCGTGCCATCTCGCAGCTGCAGAAAATGGATCTTTCCGGAGGAGCGCCGGCCGTAGAGCCAGCCCTTGAGCGTCACCTCTTCACCGATATGGTGGGCGAGCTCATCGATATAGACATGTGCAGGCATGGCAGACGGTTAGCTCGCGAGGGGCACGAAGTCAATTGCCGCGCCGCGCCCCATTCAGTAGCATCACTGCGTATGCCGACGAGTCCCCCTCGCTCGCTGGTGGTGATCGGCCTCCTCCTCATGATCTCCGCCGTAGCGCTCAATCCTTGGACGGTGGCAGGTCTAGTGGGTGTGGCCCAGTTCCGCAATCCTTGGGTGCTGGGGACAATCGTCGCTGGCGAGATCGCACTGGGCGTGTGGGGCTACTGCTTGCCGCGTCGGCCGTGGGCACGGACCCTCCTGTTCGCCGCCATCCCGAGTCTCATCTGCTATTTTCTCATCGAGTGCGTCGCTGTGCTCCTCATCTTTCGACAGGAGCCCGACTGGTTTCGTGAGCAGCGCGTGCAGACGGCCCTCTTCATGGCCGATCCCGTGATCGGGTTCAAGTTCCGCCCCCACCTGCGCGGGCAGGAGTTCGCATGGGGCGGCGGTGCGCAGCGCCATGTGGTCGATACCGATGAGCTCGGCTTTCGCAACGTGGGCCACGACTATTCCAAGGCGCGGGTTTTCGCGATCGGCGATTCGTTCGTTTTCGGCTCGGGCGCCACCCGCGAAGAGTCGGCCGTGGGCCAAGCGGGAACCGTGCTAGGGGAGGAGGTGCTGGGGCTGGGAGTCCCCGGCTATGAACCCTCGCAATACGAGATCGTGCTCGACCAACTGCTCGGGCGCTATCGCCCATCCGTGGTCGCCGTGTGTGTTTTTGTCAACGACATCCGCGCCCCCACGCCACCTGCCGACTACGCTTTCGGGCAGCGCACGTTCGAAAAGCGCTTTGAGGCCTACTCCCTGCGCCACCGCACCCTCGCGTTTCACCTGCTCCGGCGCTATCTGCAGCGTGGCGGAGCGCGTTTCCAGGTCGCCTCCAATGGCATCACCCTGTTCGAGCGAACCGCCGTTGATCTCGACTACTTTCGGCAACATCACGAGCTGTCCGCCGAGGCCCTCATCGAGCGGCTGATTCGCAAGGCGCAGCAGCACGGCGTGCAGCTGGTCCTCTTCACGCTGCCGAGCAAGGAGTCGGCCTATCGTGAGGACTATGTCCGGCTGTTCGGCCATGCCCAGGACCTTGAGATCGAGGAGCAGGCCTATCAGCGATTGTTGGCGCTCGGCAAGCGGAAGGGGATCACCGCGGTGGACTTAACGCCCACCTTTCGGCAGGCAGGCGGGCATCTTTACTTTGATCTCGATTCCCACTGGAATGCCGCTGGGAATGCCTTGGCAGGAAAAGTGATGGCGAATACGATCCGAGATCTGCTACCGCACGACTAAGGCGCCCGGCCGGAATAAACTGCACATCTCGGCGGTCGAGGCGCCCTGATTCGCAAGGCGCGACGAGGGAGAATACTCTCCGTATTTGACCGAGGAGCAACGAGGCGAGCAGGGATGAATCGGCTGCCCAGTTGTGCAGTTTATTCCGGCCGGGCGCCTAAGCGCTGTTCGCTGCCGGAGATCACTACCCGCCGAACCAGCGGCACCCCATAGTGCTGGATCACCTCACGGTGGTCGGTCGCATCCCAGAGAACCAGATCGCCACGCGCGCCCCTGCCGACCCAGCCCGCATCGCGGCGGCCGATGGCGTGGGCGGCGGCCACCGTGACTCCGCGCCACGCTTCGGCGCAGCTCATCCCCATCTGCATGCAGGCGAGCGACATCATGAGCGGCAGCGATTCGGTATAGGAGCTGCCGGGGTTGAGATCGGTGCCGAGGGCGACGGTGCAGCCGCCGTCGATGAGGCGCCGGGCATCGGGCCAGGGCAATCTCAGTGTCAGCGCGGCGCCCGGAAGCAGGGTACAAACGGTGCCGGCCGCAGCGAGTCCCGCGATGGAGCTTTCGGAAAGCTGCTCGAGATGTTCGACGCTTGTGGCACCGAGTTCGGCGGCGAGATCGGCGACCCCCGTGTGGGTGAACTGCTCAGCGTGCACGCGCAGCCGCAGCCCTACGGCGCGGCCCGCCTCGAGGAGGGTTCGGGTTTCCTCCCGAGTGAAGGCGCCCTGGTCGCAATAGACATCGAGCGCTTCGGCCCCCGCCCGTGCAGCGGTTGGAATGGTGTTATGCGCGAAGGACGCGACGAAACGGGAGCGGTTTTCTTCGGGGGGCGGAACGTGCGCGAGAAGTGTGATCGAGAGGTCGACGGCGTGGCGCTGCTGGACTTCGCAGAGCAGTCGCAAGAGACGCAGCTCGCCGGGGCCATCGAGCGCGTAGCCGGTTTTTGTTTCACACGCAGTGACGCCGTGGCGCATCAATCGATCCAGACGCGCGAGAGTCGACGCGATCAGCTCCGCATCGCTGGCCGCGCACGTGGCATGGACCGTCGAGAGAATGCCACCGCCGGCGGACTGGATTTCGGCGTAGCTCTTCCCGCGTGCCCGTAGATCGAATTCTGGCGCCCGCGATCCGGCGAAGATCGGATGGGTGTGGGGGTCGATGAGGCCCGGGCTCACCAGGGCCCCTTCGGCGTCGATGATCTCGTGGGCTCCCTGGGGTGCGCCCGAAGCGGGACCGGCGTAGACCACCTGGCCAGCGTCGATGGCCACCGCGGCACCCGCGATCCGGCCCAGCGGATCGTCACCGCGGGGGACCATGGTCAGGAGCTCACCGATGTTGGTGATTAGCATGAAGAGTGGGGCGCGCGTGGCCCCTGGGTGCGGGCGAATTCGATCGCCTCGGGGTATCCGGCATCGATATGGCGCAGTACGCCGAGGGCCGGATCGGTGGTCAAGACGCGCTCGACCCGGCGTCCCGCTTCGGCGGTCCCATCGGCCACGACCACCATGCCGGCGTGTTGCGAGTAGCCGATGCCGACGCCGCCGCCGTGGTGCACGCTGACCCAAGTGGCGCCCGAAGCGCAGTTGGCGAGGGCGTTTAAGAAGACCCAGTCGGAGATCGCATCCGATCCATCGCGCATCGCTTCGGTCTCGCGATGGGGGGAGGCGACCGAGCCGGAGTCGAGATGGTCGCGCCCGATCACGAGCGGCGCTGCCACCTCGCCGGTGCGCACGAGCTCGTTGAAACGCCGCCCGACGCGCGCGCGTTCGCCATAACCCAGCCAGCAGATGCGCGCAGGCAGTCCCTGGAACCTGACTCGTTTCTGTGCCAACTCGATCCAGCGACGCAGAGGTTCATCGTCGGGCAGTTCGGCGAGCACTGCGGCATCGGTGGCAGCGATGTCGCCGGGATCGCCGGAGAGGGCGGCCCAGCGGAAGGGGCCCTTGCCTTGGCAAAAGAGCGGCCGGATGTAGGCGGGAACGAAGCCGGGGATCTGTTTCGCGACGAGGGCCGGATCAAGACCGCTGTCCGGTGCCAGGGCCGCCTGTGCACGCAGATTGTTGCCATAGTCGAAGGCATGCGCCCCGCGTCGCGCGAGCTCGAGCAGGGCGCGCACATGCTCCGCCATCGAGCTTCTGGCTTGCGCGATGTAGCCGTCGGGATCGCGCTCTTGCAGCTCCTCGGCCTGCCCGATCTCGACGCCTGCGGGCAGGTAGCCGTGCAGCGGATCGTGGGCCGAGGTCTGGTCGGTGACGAGGTCGGGCGTGATCCCGCGCCGCACCAGCTCTGGCAGTACGCGGGCACAGTTGCCCTCGAGGCCGATCGAGACCGCTTGGCCGCGCTCGCAGGCGCGCCGCGCACGCGCCAGTGCATCGTCGAGATCGTGCGCCTGTTCGTCGAGGTAGCCGGTTGCCAGGCGCCGCGCGATGCGTGAGGGGTCGACGTCGATGCCGAGAAACACGCCGCCGTTCATGGTCACCGCGAGCGGCTGCGCACCGCCCATACCACCGAGCCCCCCCGAGACCACCAGCCGACCCCGGAGATCGCCACCGTAGTGGATCTTCGCCGCGCTGGCGAAGGTTTCGTAGGTGCCCTGGAGGATCCCCTGAGTGCCGATGTAGATCCAGGAGCCGGCGGTCATCTGGCCATACATCGTGAGCCCGGCGCGTTCAAGCTGCCAGAACTTCTCCCAGGTCGCCCAGGCCGGCACCAGATTGGAATTGGCGATCAGCACCCGCGGCGCATCGCGGTGCGTGCGCACCACGCCCACCGCTTTGCCCGACTGCACCAGCAGTGTTTCCTCATCGCCGAGGGCGCGCAGCTCACGGACGATCACCTCGAAACAGTCCCAATTGCGCGCCGCCTTCCCGGTGCCGCCGTAGACCACAAGATCGGCCGGCCGCTCCGCCACCTCAGGGTCGAGGTTGTTCATCAGCATGCGCAGCGCCGCCTCCTGTGGCCAACCTTTGCAGGAGAGTGCAGTGCCACGGGGTGCGGTGAGGGTGCGGGAGGGGAGCATTCTGGTGCGGGAAGAGTATCATGGAACATGTTTTCGTATTTTGCGGAGCAGAGGCGGATCGGACAAGATATTCACTCCGGCGAATGGCATGAGACAGAACGATAAAATGGCTGACCTGCGCTTGCGCGCGCAAATCGAGCGTCTATGCAGCGATGAACGAATCAAGGAGCGCGCCAGTTGGGCCATCGAGTCTTCGCCGGTCGACCGATTGCACGTAGGCTACGTGCTCTGTCGAACTGCGGCGGCGATGCTCGCGCGACTTTCGCCCGAGGTTCGGGAGCGTGCCGAAACCCAGAGAGAGCCGTTCGGAGCGGGCGCTCTGGAGGCGATCTCCCGGTGGGGACGGCTTGCTGCGCCCAGCGAGCCGACGCGGTGACTTCGCTCCCGCTCGACGATGCACCTAGCGTGGCCGCTTGGCTCGGACAGCGACTAGAAGAAGAGGCGATTGCGTACGCCATCGGGGGCGCACTCGCACTGGCGGCGCATGGTGTTCCGCGCATGACCAATGACGTCGATCTGTCTGTTTTTGTCCCCGAAAAGGAGATCGAAACGCTCTTCGACGCACTGGAACGCGCGGGCTGCCTGTTCGATCGTCACCGGGCGCAGGCCGAGGTGTCGCGGTTCGCTCTGTTCACGGTCCGATGCGGCCGGATCGGCGTGGATCTGTTTGTGGCCTTCCATTCGCACCACCACGAGGCATTCTTGCGACGTCTGCGTCTGCCTGGCCCCGATGGCAAGGAGCGTTGGTTTCTATCGGCGGAAGATCTCGCGATTCTCAAGTTAGCGCTCTTTCGGGCCAAAGACCAAATGGACCTTGAGAACCTATTCGCCGTCCAGGGAGCCAGGCTCGATGTCCCCTATATCCAACGCTGGCTCTGGGCAATCGTGCCCGAAGGAGATCCCCGGCGCACGGCACTCTGCGAGCTAGAGAGGCGATTTCTCAGGACTCCCTGAGAGAGAACGAACGGGGTCCACGATACGG
>JAHFDT010000052.1:19191-22104 GCA_023248875.1 Myxococcales bacterium
ATATTCAAAACTTCGGCTGCCAGATGAACGACTACGATGTCGCTCGTCTGACCGAAGTGTTGCGCGGTGACGGGTATGAGCGCACTGAGAATCCCGATGAGGCCGACCTGGTGCTCATCAACACCTGTTCGGTGCGCGAAAAGGCGGAGGCCAAAGTGGCGAGCGCCGCCGGCCGCTATCGCGAGTGGAAGCACAAGCCGGGAGCGGTGCTGGCCATTGGGGGCTGCGTGGCGCAGCAGGAGGGGGCCAAGCTGCTCAAGCGGATCCCTCATGCGGACCTTACCTTTGGTCCGGATCAGATCAAGAATGTGCCATCCCTGCTCCAGCGGGTGCGAGCGGAGCGGCAGCGGATCGCCACCACGGCCGTCATCGACGTGGAGGACTACACCTTTCTCGATGCCGATCCGCAACCGAGCGACGTGAAGGTCTCGGCGCTGGTGACGATTCAGAAGGGGTGCGACAACCACTGCGCCTTTTGCATCGTTCCGGCGACGCGCGGACGCGAGGTATCCCGCCCGGCAGATGAGGTGGTGGCCGAGGTCCAGCGCTTCGTGGCGCTGGGGGCGCGCGAAGTGACTCTGATTGGGCAGAACGTCAACTCCTACCACGCGATCGGTACCGATGACGATTTCGCCGAGCTGCTGGCCCGCGTCGATGGGGTGGCGGGGCTCGAGCGGCTGCGCTTTACCACTTCCCATCCCAAGGATTTCACGCCCCAGGTGGCGCGCGCTTTCCGCGATCTTCGTACCCTGGGCTCCTGGCTCCATCTGCCGGTGCAGTCGGGCTCGTCGCGAACGCTGAAGCGGATGGTGCGCGGCTACACCCGTGAGGAGTATCTCGAGAAGGTCGAGTATGTCCGCCAGCTGGTTCCCGACATTTCTCTGACCACCGATATCATCGTAGGCTATCCCGGCGAGAGCGCCGAGGACTTCGCCGAAACGCTGTCGCTGCTCGAACGCGTCGAATTCGATAGCATCTACTCCTTCGAGTATTCCGAACGGCCCGAGACACCCGCGCTCAAGCTGAAGCTCTACGATGACGTTTCGGCGGAGATCAAGGCCGAGCGCCTGCAGGAGGTCCAACGCTTGCAGCGAGGGATCACGGCGCGGCGATTCAGCCGCTACGTGGGGCAGGAGGTCGAGGTGCTTGTGGAGGGCGAGTCGCGTGCCTCGCGAACGCAGGCCTGTGGGCGGACGCGCGGCAACCACATGGTCAATTTCCATCTGGGTGCTGCCAAGTCTCCGGCGGAGCTGGCGGGCCAGCTGGTGGGGGTCACTATCGAAGCCGCGCGCACCAAT
This sequence comes from Myxococcales bacterium, assembly GCA_023248875.1. GTDB lineage: Bacteria > Myxococcota_A > Polyangia > Palsa-1104 > SHYY01 > JAHFDT01. Next base: position 20,490 of record JAHFDT010000052.1, read on the forward strand.
ACCCTGGTGGGTCGCTGGGTCGGACGGGCAGGGGCGGCAGCATGATGGATGGCATGATGGATGGCATGATCGAGATGCGGGTATCGCAGCTCACGATCGACCCCCTTTCTGAGCTGCCGATCCTGATCCTCTCGGACGTCGAGGGGCGTCACCTGGTGCCCATCTGGATCGGCGCGGCGGAGGCTGCGGCGATCGCGGCGGAACTCGGCCAGGTGACCCATGCGCGTCCCATGACCCACGATCTGATGGCGGCGCTCCTGCGTGCGACCGCGGCCGAACTCCATCGCGTCGAAGTGCACGATGTGCAGAATGGCACCTACTTTGCGTCGATCGTTCTCGGCACGGGCGGGAAAATCCAGCGGGTAGATGCGCGCCCTTCCGATGCGGTGGCGCTGGCGATCCGGCTCGGAACGCCGATCTGGGTGGCTCGCAAGGTGCTCGGAGAGACCTGTGAGCTGGGGCCTACTGCGCGACCGCAGCGCTCATTGACCCCTGCGGTCGAACGGTTGGCCCAGGTGGCACCCCATGTGGAACCGCTCGAGGCGATCGCAGAAGAGGATTTCGGCAAATGGAAAATGTAGTGAGCCAGCCACCCAACCCCCGAACGGTGCGGCTGCTGGCGGCGTGGCTCCCCTTCGCGCTCTACGCGGCGCTCATCTTCTATCTCTCGGGACGCCCGGGGAGCAGGCTGCCCGATTGGTGGATCCTCCATTTCGATAAGGTGTTGCACACCGTTGAATATTACGGCTTCGGGGTGCTGTTGGCGCGAGCGCTGCGCACCAGCGGCTCGCCCCTCGCACCGGCCTGCGCCTGGGCGGTCGCACTCGCCTGCATTTTCGGGGCGACCGATGAGTTTCACCAGAGCTTCGTGCCGGGACGGCAGGGCAATGATCTCGGTGATCTCCTGGCCGATAACACGGGAGCCATTGCAGGTGTGATCTCGGTGGCATTGTGGGCGAAGCAGCACCGGCCGCGCGAGGCCCGCGCGTGATCCGGAGTTTTCAAGGTAAGCGGCCGACGATCGCTCCTGATGCCTTCGTCGCCGAAACCGCGACCGTGATCGGCGATGTCGTGGTCGGTGCGCGTTCGAGCCTTTGGTTCGGTGCGGTGGTGCGCGGCGACGTCTTTCACATTCGCATCGGGGAAGAGACCTCGATCCAGGACAACACCGTCATCCACGTCACCCACGATCAGTATGCGACCCTGGTCGGCAATCGAGTCACCGTGGGGCATGGCGTGATCCTCCACGGCTGCACGGTGCGCGATCTCTGCATCATCGGCATGGGCGCGGTGATCCTCGACCAGGTGGAGATCGGCGAGCAGTGCATCATCGGCGCCGGCGCGCTCGTGACCCCCGGGACCAAGATCCCAGCGGGCCATCTCGCGGTCGGTGCACCCGCCCGCGTCAAGCGGCCGCTCACGGAAGAGGAGCTGGCCTGGCTCGAGAGTTCGGCTGCCCACTATGTCGCGTTGACTCGCGCCTACCAGTCCGACCGGGGAGGAACGACTTGAGATTCAATTTCGGAGTGCTGATTCTCCTGCTGGACCTTACTGCGTATGGCGATCGCATCGAAGAGCTCGCGCGCGCCCTGCTCGTCGATTCCTCCTACAAGGT
>JAHFDT010000237.1 GCA_023248875.1 Myxococcales bacterium
AAGATGTCTTTCGGCGCCACCGTTTCGATGGCGTCGTCCACCTTGGGCGCGTCGGCAATCTCAAAGAGTCGATGGGCAAACGGTTCGATCTCAATGTGGTCGGCTCGCAGAAGATCATGAACCTGTGCGTGCAGCACAAGGTCTCGCGCCTCATCGTGCTATCGACCTTTCACATCTATGGCGCCCACCCGTCGAATCACATCCCGATCGCGGAAGGGGAGCCGCTCCGTGCTGGCACCGAATTTCCCCAGCTCGCCGATGCCATTCAGCTCGATAATATGGCCACCACCTGGATCTATCAGCATCCGCAGGTGCGTACCGCCCTGCTGCGTCCAACGCACGTGATCGGACCGCGCATCCGCAACAGCCTCTCCACCTTCTTGCGACTGCGCCGCGTGCCCCATCTCGCCGGCTTCAATCCGATGATGCAGTTTATCTACGAAGAAGATCTCGCGGAGGCGGTCGTGACCGCGACCCTCGGCGATCGAGTGGGGATTTTCAATGTCGCAGGGCAGGGCGTCGCACCCTGGCGCACCGCACTGACCCTGGCGGGCGCGCAAACCTTTCCGCTGCCCTCCAGTCTGGTATCGCTCTATCTGCGCGGCTTCTCGCGCTTCCCGCAGTACCTGGTCAACTTCTTCAAGTATCCGTGCGTCATCACCGATGCTGCCTTTCGCCAACAGTTCGGCTGGGCACCGAAAGTGTCAATGGAAGAGGCGATCCGCTCGACGGTCAGTCATTGAAGTTGAGCACTCCAGGTTGCTCAAACAACCGATAAAGAAGCCACGTAGCGAGCCAGCGCCGGTGCGGCGGTGAGTCCCGGTGATTCAATTCCTGCCAGTGCGATCACCCCCGGCAGGCCGGCCGACGAGAGCTCGCGGATCGAAAAATCGGCAAACTCGGTGGCGGAGAGCTTGGGCCGAATGCCGGCATAGCCGGGTGACAAATCTTCGGCCTCGATGCCTTCGAGATAGCTCTGTGCGGCCGCAAGAAAAGCGGGTGCATGGCTGGGATCGACAGCCAATGCGCCCGGTGGGTCGCAGTCCTCGCGAGAGAGTGCGACGGTGTTGGGACCGAGTCGCGCTGCGCCCGCCAGATCGAGCGTCACATGGATCCCAAGTCCATCGAGGTGGGGTGGCGGCACCGGATAGACCAGGCGAGAGACGGGGGCACGGCGCAACGCAAAGTATTCGCCTTTGACGGGAACGTGGGGAGGAACCAATCCTGCGAGGAGCCGGTCGCCATCCAGTCCAGCGGCCACGATGACGGTGCGGGCATCGAGCACCAGTTCGTCCTCCATGATCAGGCGAGCGCCCTGCGGGAGCGGTTCGATCCGTCGCACCTGCGTTCGGTAGGCGATCTCCAGCCGCGTGGTGAAGTGGCGCATGAGCGCGTGGGCATCGATGATGCCGGTCGAGGGCGAAAGCAGCCCCGCGACGGCGCGCACGCGCGGTTCGAGCGCACGTACCGCAGGGCCATCGAGAAACTGCAAATCGTGCACACCGGAAGCCGCCGCATTGGCGGCGATGCTCTCGAGCTTCGGGAGGGCATCCTCGCTACTGGCCACGATCAACTTGCCAATCCGTCGGTGGGCGATGCCCGCGCGCGCGCACAGTTCGTACAGTCGCTCGCGCCCCTCGATGCACAGCCGCGCCTTGAGCGAATCGGGCGGATAATAAATGCCGGCGTGGATCACCTCGCTATTGCGCGACGAGGTCTCCTGACCAAACTTAGCGTGGCGCTCGAGCACCACCACACGGCCGCGCCCCGAAAGCTCGGCGGCGATCGCCAGCCCGACCACGCCGGCACCGATGACCGCGATATCCGTTTCAACCCGGTTCATGGGAAAAGAGTGCCGCTTTCAGCGATTCTATGGTGGTGCCGTGGCGCTCCGCCACTGCGGCGAAGATGACTTCCGTAAAACGCCCCTCGGTGGGATCCGCGATAGCAACGAGTTGCGCCCGATCGATGCCAAAACGATCGCCGGCTTCGCAGAGGAGCTCCTCGTTCAGCACTCGTCCCGCCAGCCAGCGCTTCACCTCGAGCGCCGCGCGCAGCCGCGGATGCAGATCGATCGCGTAGCAGACCCAAGCCGGAAGCTCGGCCATCGGATCGGCCACGAGCCCTTCCACCTGCACACGCCGACGAGAAATCACTTCGGGCGGCAGTTCATCCCATTCGCGCATCGCCCCCGGAAAGCGCTCCGCGATCGCGCGGATGGCATCGCGCCGCGCCACCGTGCGGCCAGGCTGGCCCTGCGATAGTTCCTCGAGCAGGCGATATTTTTCGACCAGCTCTTCGAGCTGTTGCCGCGCGCTCATTTTTCCACGATAGCACCCTGCGTTCGGCCGTCGCAGAGAAAACCTTGTATAGTGCCACGCCATGCGGATCCTACCGATTCTCTTTGGCCTTTTCCCGACGGTGGCGGCCTTTTCCGAGGGCTGGAGCCCGCGCGAGCGGAGTGCGTCGGAATCCATCCAGGCGGCACAGCTGGCGGCCCACACACGCTTTCTCGCCGACGATCTCTTGGAAGGGCGCGGGGCGGGAGCCCGCGGCGACGAGCTCGCCATGCGCTACATCGCCGCGCAGTATGAGCGACTCGGCCTTCAACCCGGCGGCGACCTCGGCAGCTACTACCAGAAGTTCGAGATTGTCGGCCTCCGTAGCGAGCTGGTGGCACCCCCCACCCTATCGGGACCTCGCGGGCAGATGGCGCTCTCGCCACCGACCGATGCGATCGTCGCCCCCGGTTCGCAGAGCCCTTCCGCTTCGGTCAAGGAGGCGGAGATCGTTTTTGTCGGGTATGGCATCAGCGCACCCGAGCAGCGCTGGGACGATTTCAAAGGAGTGGATGTCCGCGGCAAGGTGCTGCTGGTGATGAACAACGATCCGGCCGACGACCCGAAGCTCTTCGCCGGTAAGACGCGGCTCTACTATGGACGCTGGACCTACAAGTACGAAGAGGCGGCACGCCATGGCGCGGCGGGCGTCATCCTCATCCATACCACGCCCTCTGCGAGCTATCCCTGGCAGGTGGTGCAATCGAGCTGGAGCGGCGAAAAGTTCGAGCTGCCGGCCGGCCGGGAGCCCCCACTCCAGGTCAAGATGTGGACGACCGAAGAGGCCTCGCGCAAGCTGGTGGCGCTCGGAGGTCATGACCTCGACCAACTGCGCCGCAACGCCGAAAGGCGCGATTTCCGCCCGGTGCCGCTCGGCGTGAAGCTCACCGTGGCCCTCGAGACTCAGCTTCGGCGCTTGCAGACCGCCAACGTGCTCGGCCTCCTCCCCGGCAGCGACGAGCGGCTCGCGCGCGAGCTAGTAGTGGTAACCGCGCACCACGACCACCTCGGACAGAAGGGCAGTGCGATCTACCACGGCGCGCTCGATAATGCTTCGGGCGTAGCCGAACTGCTGGCGCTCGCCGAGAGTATGAGCCGTCTTGCGCCGCGCCCCCAGCGCTCCGTCCTCTTTGCCGCCGTCGGCGTCGAAGAGTCGGGCCTGCTTGGTAGCGCCTACTACTGCGCCCATCCCACCGTGCCGCCTGAGCGCATCGCCGCCAACCTCAACATCGATGGCATCAACATCTGGGGCCGCACCCGCGATGTCACGCCGCTCGGCTTCGGCAAGTCCTCGCTCGATGAGATCATCCGTGCCGCTGCCGTAGAACAGGGGCGCACCCTTTCCGACGATCCCTTTCCCGACCGCGGCCACTTCTACCGTTCGGATCAGTTCAGCTTCGCGCAGATCGGTGTGCCCAGCGTCTACCTCGGCGGCGGTACCGATTTCCTCGGCCACGATCGCGCCTGGGGCCGCGCCCGCATCGAAGAGTACGAGCGCCGTAACTACCACCAGCCGAGCGATCAGATCGATGGCAGCTGGAACCTCGACGGTGCAGTAGATGATGCCCGGCTGCTGCTGGTGATCGGACTGCGCGTGGCGGATGCGCCCGCGATGCCGACCTGGCGACCGGGCGACGAATTCGAAAAATTGCGCAAGCGCTAGAACGGCAACTTGACTGGCCGGAAGATGACCTCTGTTCTGACCACTGTTTTCTGGAAAAATCGCTTTGTTTTCAATGAAGCTGTGGTGGCCCAGCGGTTGCTATCAGACTTCTCCATGGGCAATAGTTGGCTTAGACTATCTTTGTTGGCTTGGACACTCCTGGGCGCTCTCGGAGCTTCAGAAGTTGGCGCGCGGCCGCCTTTCATGCGACCGCGGCTGGGCTCACAGCTTAGAACCTATCGGATGCGCACCCCGGTGCGAGTCCCGGTCAAGCGTCAGGCCGACTCCGCGAACCAGCACCTACTACACTCTCGCAGCGATGAAGAGGATAGTCTCGTCGAGGTTCAGCCGAGCGATTTCTCCTCCCCACCCACGAGCGGCAAATAACAAAATGGGGTGAGTGACGGGGTTCGAACCCGCGACGACCGGCTCCACAGGCCGGTGCTCTACCAGCTGAGCTACACTCACCGTGCTGCGCTTCAACTACTGCACTGTGCTTTCCCAGTCAACACCCTTCGACACGGCGCGCCTGAGAGGAATCGAACCTCCGACCAACGGCTTAGAAGGCCGCTGCTCTATCCGACTGAGCTACAGGCGCAAGCGGAAGCCTGTAGTTCATCACCCGTTCTTGCCCGGGTCAAGCCAGACCGCAAAATCATGCTTTGAAGGCGCCGGCTAGCTCCACAGCCACCACCCCGAATCGATCCCTTAAGTAGCTGTTTTTTATGGGTCCGACCAGTGGCCCGACAGTTGCTATGCCGAGCTGGCGAAAGGAGTCATTTCCCATGACAAAACTTCGCGCAGTCGCTCTTTCCACTTTGGCAGCTCTGGTCCTTACCACCACCCCTTCCTTCGCAGCCCCGGCATTCCTCACGAAAATCGCCACCAAGGCGAAAGCCACGCAGGGCTGGCTGAAGCGAAATTTCACGGTTCGGGGCCAGCTCCGGACCGACCTTTCGAAGGCCAAAGGGCTCGCTCGGCAGGGCGACTATAAGAAGGCCGCGAACTTGCTCGCCAAGGCCAAGGAGCCGCAGGGCTTCGTTGAGCGGATCATGGTCGAGCATGCGCAGAACAAGGTGTTCAAGAAGGCCTACCAGGGGATGCGGACCCGCGCCATGGCGGGGGACATCACAGGCCGTAACGAGGCACAGACGGCGCTCACCAA
>JAHFDT010000053.1 GCA_023248875.1 Myxococcales bacterium
AAAGCTCGCGTTTCGGGGCGAAACCGCTTCGTGCAGCTGTGGACGCAGATTTGTTCGCAAAGAGGGTCTCCCCGAATCGGTCGGACTCTTGATATGAGCTCGACACGCCGCCCTCCTGATCAGCATCTGGTGGAGCGCCGTGAGCTGCTCGATGCCGCGGGCATCGCGCGGGCGCTGCGGCGAATCGCCCATGAGATCGTCGAGCGCAACGGCGGAGCGACGCAGCTAGTGCTGGTGGGGATCCGCACGGGCGGAGTGCCGCTGGCGCAGCGGCTGGCGCAGCAGATCGCGGGTGCGGAGGGGCAGGCACCCGAGGTGGGCGCGGTCGATATCACGCTCTACCGCGACGATGTTTTCGAAGGGCTGCCGAAGCCGGAGGTAGGACGAACCGAACTGCCCGGACAGATCGCGGGGCGCACGGTGGTGCTGGTTGACGACGTGCTCTACACCGGCCGCACGATTCGGGCGGCGCTCGATGCGCTGATGGATTTTGGCCGACCGCGCGCGGTGGAGCTAGCGGTGCTGATCGACCGCGGCCTGCGGGAGCTGCCGATCCAGCCCGACTATGTCGGACTCAAGGTGCAGACGACCCGCAGCGAGTCGGTGCGAGTCAATCTCCTCGAGACCGATCACGAAGACCGCGCGGTGTTGCGGGCGGCAGAAAAGACATGACTCCCTTCCGCCATCGCCACGTGCTCGGCATCGCGGGCTGGACGCGCGAAGATATCCTCCAGGTGCTCGATTTGGCGGAAACCTTTCGTGAGATCTCCGAACGGCCGATCAAGAAGGTGCCGACGCTGCGTGGTCGCACGGTGGTCAATCTCTTCCTCGAGCCGTCGACGCGCACGCGCACTTCGTTCGAGATCGCTGCCAAACGACTTTCGGCCGATACGATCAATATCTCAGATTCGACCTCCTCGACGGTGAAGGGCGAGACGCTGCTCGATACCGCGCGTAATTTACAGGCGATGCGACCGGATGTGATCGTGCTGCGCCACAGCGCCTCAGGAGCGAGCGCTTTTATCGCGCAGCAGGTCGATGCCGCGGTGATCAATGCCGGCGATGGGCTGCACGAGCATCCGACGCAGGCGCTGCTCGACTGCGCGACCATCCGCAAGCACAAGCGGCCGGGGGCCACGGATCTCGCCGGGGTGACGGTGGCGATCTGCGGCGATATCGCCCATTCGCGCGTCGCCCGTTCCGATGTGTTGGCCCTCTGCACCCTCGGTGCGAAGGTGCGGGTGGCGGCGCCGCGGACCATGCTGCCGGTGGGCATCGAAGCGCTGGGCGCCGAGGTGCACGACCGGATCGAGCCGGCGATCGCCGAGGCCGATGTGGTGATGATGCTGCGCATTCAGAAGGAGCGCGCGAGCGGGCCGGGGCTCTTTCCCAATACCCGCGAGTACAGCCGCTATTTTGGACTCGGGAGCCGTGCCGCGGCGCTGCTCAAAGAGGATGCGATCATCATGCATCCGGGGCCGATCAACCGGGGCGTGGAGATCGATCCCGCGGTCGCGGATGGACCGCGTTCGGTGATCCTGGACCAGGTGACGCAGGGAGTCGCGGTGCGGATGGCGCTACTCTATCTGGTCGGCGGCGGGTTCCAGGAGCTGTAGCTGCGGGGCGATCGGGACGCGTCGACCGACAGGAAGATAGGTGCTCACGTTCTCTGGGGTGACGCCGAAGGCGCGGAGCTCCTTCCAGCCGTCCGGGCCGTCCACCGAGTCGAGCCGCGCCAAAAAAATCCGCGCGCGACGCGCGCGCGCAGCGATGGCGCGGTGGGCCAGATCGCGCCGCATCGCTTCAGCGCTGCCGAGGTGACCGCAGAAGTAGACCAGCGGGAAAGGCTCGATGGGGATCTCTTGAAAGAAGCCGAGGTACTCGTCCCAGCCATGGCCGGGCGAAATCACCAGATCTCCGCGGCGAAGGTGGCCTGACAAGGCGGTCGCTCGGTCGCGCACGGTGGCATCGCGCGCGACCGGCAAGCCTAGGCCGAGATCGAACACTGTCAGCAGGACGAGCAGCCCCACAGCGACACGGCGCGGGCGCGCTCCCTCGGCAGCCTGCCCTACGGTCAGCCACAGCGGCGGCAGAAGAAATAGCCAGCGTTCGTTGTCCGAGGCGTAGAAAGTGATCCCCACCACGGAATAGGGAACGATCCAAGCCGACAGGACCCATTTCGAAAAGGGAGGCTGGGCCTGAAGGACGAGCCAAGCGGCGAGACTCATCGTCACCAGCCCGAGCAGCGTCTGCACCGCCACACGCCACCAGGAGGCCTCGTGGGGATAGGGCGAGTAGACCAGGGTCTTGGCGATGCCATAGAGCGCCGCGATCGGTGTCCTCGTCCCCAGTGGATAGGAGAAGCCGTGGCTGGCACGGGTAAGCCAGTGCCAGCCCGAGGCGAAGGTGTCGCCGCGTGTCGACCAGGCGGTGGCGTAGGCGCTGCCGACCAGTAGCCCCGTACCGAGCGGCGCGATCCAGAGGTCGTGGCGACGCCGGCCGTTGCGGCAGAGGAGTGCAATGGCCGGCACAAAGAGCACGTTCTCGACGTGGAGCAGGGCGGCAACCGCAGTCGAGAGGATGGCGCCGCCGAGCCAAACCGCGCCGCCCCCCTCGGTGCGGGCGAGGCCACACCAGGTGGCGAGGCACAGCGCGGCCAGTGCCGGCGCATAGGTTTCCACGTCGCTCGCTGCTTGAACCACGCCGAAGGACACACCGAGGCCCAGCGCGGCGACGAGTGCTGCCGGCTGGCTCATCCGGAGGCGCGCAGCGGCAAACAGCGCCAGAGTTGCGAGGAGGCCCGAGAGGAGCGAGATCAAGCGCGCTGGTCCGAGCAGGGCGAAAGGCGACGAGGCTCCGAACAGACGGCCGGCTCCGCGCATGAGGGGCAGGTAACCGAGGTGGCCGGGAACCACGATCCCCGTCGGTGAGGACTTGAGGTAGCCGAGTCCATCGCCATTGACCGTGGCGGGCGCGAGGCCATGATAGAGTAACGCAAGGAGAGCGATTGCGCCCAAGAGGGGAAGCCAGCGTCGCACGGCGCTCAGCATAGCCGATCGGACGCACGTTCTGGGTGGAGGATGCACTGGACGTGAATAGGCAGATCTTGGTCGAACTCTTTCATGCCATCGTCGACGAGGGATCGGCGCAGGTGCGTCGGCTGGTGGTCGAGCGTGCCTTAGCGGAGAAGGTCCGGTTACGCAACGTGTTCTATCCGGAGGTGGCGGCCGATCTGGCGGCGCGCGGCGGGCGGACGACGCCTGCGCTATGGGATGGCACGACGTTGATCGAGGGGGCAGAGCCGGTGGTGGCGGCGCTGGAGCGCCTGGCGAAGGGCAAGGCCGAGGAGCAGTAGCAGCGCGGCGGCCGCGGTGGTGAGGCCAAGCTCGACGGGGCGCGAGCGAAAGCGCAGTTCAACCGAGTGAGCGCCGGCGGGGAGGGCGACGGCCGAAAGGGCGTAGTCAGCGGCCAGTAGAGGCGTTGGCTGGCCGTCGAGCGTGGCGATCCAGCCGGGATAGTAGGGTTGCGAGAGGACTAATACTCCCGCCACCTGTGAGGTTACATCGATGCGGAGTTCGGTTGGGGATCGAGAGTGAACGATGGGAAGCGGTTCGGCAGCTTGAGGCTGCGCAGTGGCGATCGGCTGTTCCAGTACCGCCTCTTGATGGGGATCAAAGGACGGCGCGGCGATGGCAGCAGCGGCGTCTTTGGCGATGCGTACGCGATGGAGTAGCCAGGCGCGCGGCAGAGCATGGAGGTTCTCCCACACGCCGATGCCATCGCGCCCGCGGAAGCGCTGCACATAACCGGGGCCGTTGGGAGCGCTCTCTGCAAGCACCCAGCGGACATTGAGCGCATCGACGAGCGGCGAGGAGAAACGCCACAGCCCTTGCGCCGAAAGATCGGAGTGTAGTTGCGCGAAGGGGTAGGGGGCGCCGTGGTTGGCAATCCAGAGGTAGTGGACGTAGCGCCAGATTGGCAGCGAGCTGTAGCCGGAGGCGTTTTCCAGATCCCAGACGAGGCCGCTGTTGTGCAGGGCATGGTCGAGACGCACGTCGTTGACGTAACGGTCGCCAGGATGGGCGATGAGAAAATCGGTGGCATCGAGGTGGGAGGCGGCTTCGGCATCGCTGAGTGGCAGGGTGGGATTGGCGGTGCGGTGGGTGTGCAGGAGATCGAGCGCGATCAGCAGCGCAGCCGCGGCGACCCAGAGCGAGCGCCGAGGAAGGCGGGCGGTGATCCGGTCGATCCCATCGGCGGCGAGCAGCGGCACAGCGAGCGAAAAAAGATAGAGGGCGCGCGCCGGGCAGCGGGTCGAAGAGAGCAGCGGCAGGGCACGATAGGCGGCACGAAATACCCACGATCCTTCGCGTGCCAATCCGACCGCCAAGCCGAGCAGCAGCGCGAGCGCAATCCGTTCATTGCGGCGCGAGCGCTCGCCGAACAGGAGGGCCCATAGGCCAAGCGGCAGTGCGATCGTGCCGGCGTAGTAGCCGGTCTGCTCCCACCAACCGGCGTCGCTTCCAGGGCGGAAGAGGGCCAGCGCGTAGCGATAGGAGGGCCACGCACCCTCGGCGGCAAAGTGGGGATCGGCGCCGAGCGCGCGGGCCGACAGCGGGGCGTGGGCGATCATCGGGAGGAGCGCCGGCGCAGCGAGCAGCGCGCCGACCAGGGCGGCGCTAGCGAGACCTGCCAAGCGCGGGATGCGTTCGGGTGCGTCCCACAGCTGCGCCAGTAGCAGCACCGCGATGAACCATGCACCAAAATAGATCATCGATACGCCGCCCGTCAGAAGGAGCAGGCCCGTCGTGATCGCGAGCACGCTCCATTTGCGCAGGCTCGGCCGCTCGATCCAGCGCCCCCCGGCGGCCACGACCCACGGGATCCAGGCGGTCGCCTCGACGAACATGAGATGGCGTACCTGGGCCATCATGTAGCCGCCGAGCGCGAGGGAAAGTCCCGCCAGGGTCGCGGCCCCTACGGAGCGGCCGCGCAGCCGCGCTAGCCAATACATCCCGAGTCCGCCCCACAGTGTGTGCAGGAGCGCCATCAGGGCCATGGCGCGCAGCACGGGCAAAAGGAGCCCGAGCCAGTGCGGTGGATAGAAGGCGCCGATCTGTGGATCCGCGAGCAGCGGCTGGCCACTCCAGGCGCCCGGGCTCCAGATTGGCAGGTGGCCGCTGCCGATGGCGCGCGCCGCGGCGGTCCAGAGGGGCTGAAAGAAACCGGCGATGTCTTCGAACCGGAAGACGCGCCCGGTGAGCACACCGCGAAACTGCACCAGCACAGCCGCCACCAGGGCGAGCGGGCCGATCGCGTGGCGGGCTTTCATGGCGGCGACCTTACCATGGAGTGTGCGGGCGATCATTGACAGCGACGAGGGCTAGGCCCTATCGTAAACAGGGCTCGTATGGCGCGGTTTATCTTATTTCTTGTGGGGATCCTCGTTGAGGTGTCGGCGGTGGCCCATTCGTCGACGATCGAACAGGAAGTGACCGTGCTCTCCCGGGAATCGGTCGAAGCCTACCGCAGCGGGCAGTACGATCGCGCGGTTCAGCTGCTCACCCGCGCCTATGCGATCCAGCCGCTGCCGATCCTTCTGTTCAACCTGGCGAAGGCTTACGAGAAGCTCAACGACCTTCCGCGCGCCAAGGATTTTTATGAAAAATATCTGGCGAGCGGGATGGCCCTTCCGAAGTATGCACAAAAAGCGCAGACGAGAGTGGCGGAGATCGCCGCGGAGCTGGCCAAGCAGCAGGCAGCGATCGAAAAGCCACCGCCAGCTCCACCGCCCGTGGTTCCCCCTGCACCGGTGGTGGTGAAGCCGCCTGCACCGCCGCCTCCGTTGCCGGTGGACCTGTGGCAGGTGCGTCGTCCCAAGCTGGCGGCCTGGGCCACCAGCTCGCTCCTGGTGGCGCTTGGATCCCTCGGAGCGGGCGTTGGCCTTTATCTTTCGGTGGCATCGCTGCACAGCCAGTATGAGGCCAGCCTCGACGAAGTGACCAAGCGGAAATTGCGCGTCGACGCCGATCGGCGCGGGATCGCCTCCTCGGTGATGTACGGGGCGGCGGGCCTGGCAGCAGTGAGTGGATTCTGCGCGATCTATCTTCTGGTGCGCCACCCTGCCAAGGAGGCGCGGTCGGCAGCGCTGTCGCCGACGATCGCGCCGATCGGCCTTCCGGCGGGCGCGGGCGCGGTCGCGGCATGGTCGTTCTGATGCGGGGGGGGCTGCTGCTGTTCGCCCTGTCGGGCTGCGCGCAGACCATTCGGTTCAACGAATGCAATCGAGACGATGATTGTCACAACGGCGACGGGGGGCAGCTCTGGTGCACCAGCGATCACATCTGTGTCAACCAGTTGCCGGAGGAGAAGCTATGCCCCGAGACCATTGGCTCGGATGCGCCCGGCGCACTGGTGATCGGGGTGCTCAGCGATCATGGCATTCCATCGGACCAGACGATGGTGCAGGCGGTCGAGCTGGCGATCGGTGAGATCAATTTGCGCCAGCCGGGCGCCTCTCAGCCGCCGATCCGCGCCTATCTTTGCGATACCGCGAGCGACCGTGACCAGAGTCTGCGCGCTGCGCAGCGTGCGATCGGCATCTATCACGCGGTGGCGCTCATTGGGCCCAATACCAGCGACGGGGTGGTGGCGGTCAATAGCTATATCCGGAGCAGCGGCACCTTGGTGATCTCGCCCTCGGCGACAGCGATCGATGTCTCATCGCTGGCCGACGATGGATTGGTGTGGCGCACCGCGCCGCCCGATTCCCTGCAGGCGGAAGTGTTGGCGGCGAAGATCAAGGCGGCCGTGGTGGCCCAGGGGGCCGCCACCAAGCTGGATCTGGTCTATGTCAATACCGTCTATGGTCAGGGGCTCCAGGTGGTATTCAAGGCCAAGTATTTGGGCATCGGCGGGCCGTCGCTCGGGTTGGTATCGGCCTTCAGCCAATCGTCGGAGCTGCCCAAAGTGATCGGCGATATCGCCCTGGACGCTCCCACGCACCTCCTGGTCATCGCCGATACAGACGATCCAGAGATCGTGAGCCTGCTCGCTCAACCGCAGCAGCTGGCTACCACCAAGGTGTATATGACGGATGCCGCTCAGACCCAGGCGCTTTTGGATCGACCGAGCGCGGTGCTGGCGCGCATTCGCGGGACCGCGCCGGCGCTGCCGGACGGCGCCACGTTTACGAATTTTCAGGCGGCGTTTATTAGCAAATACCACGTCGATCCCAAGACCACTGCCTTTGTGGCCAACGCCTACGACGCAGCTTATCTCGTGGCCTTGGCGGCCGCCGCGACCAAAGGCCATCTTCCGAATGGCCATGAGCTGGTGGCGGGACTCGGCAGGCTTCAGGGGGCGGGCTCGGTGCTCCCAGTCGGCCCGGCCAGCTACATTGAAGCGCTCAACCGCATGGTTGCGGGTGGCGTGCGGCTCGAGGGCACGAGCGGTCCGCTCGAATTCAACGCTCAGGGCGATCCGATGAAGGGTCAGTACGACTACTGGTGCATCCTCACGGGCGGCGGTGCACCGGAGTTCTCATCGGACCCGCAGAAGTGCCCGGCGCTATGACGCGCTGATCGCTCGCACATTCCTTGACCCCTAACTGCGAAACAGGGTAGCGTGTCGCGCCATGAGACTTTCCCTGTTGACCCTCCTCATCCTCGTTGGCTGCGCCGATTTCCAGTTCAATCTGGCCGTCAACTCCACCGCTGCCGTACTCGAGCGCGGCGCTAAATCGCTCAATCGGGAGGCGGACGTCGCGTTGGCCCGTGCGGCGCTGCCCGGCACCATGAAGACGATCGATAGCTTCCTTTGCGCCGCTCCCGAGCAGCCGGTTTTCCTCGAGCTGACCGGGCAGGCCTATGCGCAGTACGCCTTTGGCTTTCTTGAGGATGACCTCGAAGCCATGGGCGATAGCGATACGCCGGAGCGGCGCGAACTGGTGGCGCGCGCCACCGCCCTCTACGACCGCGCTCGCGATATTGGATTTCGCATGGTGGTCCTCTCCGATGCCGATTTCGTCAAGGAGTATGGCGACCGGGCCACGCGCGACAAGGCGCTCAAGGAGCAGACGGTAGCGGCGGGCAGGGGGCTCTATTGGGCCGGCTTTGCCGAGGTGGCGGCCATCAACATCAACCGCACGGATATGGATCGTGTCGCCGAGCTCGATGCCGCTACCCAGCTGCTCGAACGGGCCCACGAGCTGGTACCCGACTATTTCAACCACGGCCCGGCCCTGGCCTTGGCGGTGCGCTATGCTCAGGCGGCGCCCTACGGTGACCCGGAACGCGCCCAGAAGCTGTTCGAAGAGGTGCGCAGCGCCACCGGTGGCAAATTCCTGATGGCCGAGGTTTTTTACGCGCGCTTTTATGCGACCGCAGTCCAGGATCGCGCCCTGTTCGAAGCGACGCTCAAGAAGGTACTCGAGACGCCCGCCTCCGTGATGCCGGAGGAGCGGCTCGCGAATGAGCTGGCCCATCGGCGCGCGGCGCGCTATCTCAAACTGGCCGAAGATCTGTTCTAAGGAGAATCCCATGATTCGATCCCTGCTTGCAGCCCTTTTGCTGGTTTCCGGCCTGGCCCACGCCGATGACCCCAAGATCCTGAAGATCGCGACGCTGGCCCCGGAAGGGTCGTCGTGGATGAAGCTCTTCCACGAGTGGGGCAACAACATTGAAAAGCGTACCGGCGGCCGGGTGAAGCTCAAGTTCTACGCCGGGGGCATCAAGGGCGATGAGCGCGATGCGGTCCGCCGTATGCGCGGGGGCGAGATCAACGGCGCCGCCGTCACCGCGGTGGGGCTCGGCCTCATCCAGCCCGAGGTGCGGGTGCTCGAAGTGCCCTTTCTGTTCCGCGGCTACGAGGAGCTCGACCACGTCCGCAACAAGCTCGACGCGGAGTTCAAGAAGAAGTTCGAAGAGCGCGGCTATGTCCTTTTGTCCTGGGGCGACGTCGGCCCGGTCCACCTCTTTTCCAATACGCCAGTGAAGTCGCGCGCGGATCTGACCCAGATGAAGCTATGGGCCTGGACCGACGACCCCATCATCCGCACGCTGTTCGAGGTGCTTGGCCTCAACGGCGTGCCGCTGGGCGTGCCGGCGGTGCTGCCGAGTCTTCACACCGGGCTCATCAACGCCTGCTACGGCTCGCCGCTCTCGACGGTGGCGCTGCAGTGGCACTCCAAGGTCAAGTACATGACCCAGATGGTCCTTTCGCAGTCGGTCGGCGCGGCGGTGGTTACCAAGAAGGCCTGGGACGAGTTCCCGGCCGACGTTCAGGCCGTGGTGATGGAGGAGTCAAAGGCGCTGCAGGCCAAGCTGCTCAAGTCAGTGCGCGATGATAACGTGGTCTCCGAAAAGAAGATGATCAGCCAGGGGGTCCAGGTGGTGCCCACCCCGCCCGCGCTCGAGGCGGAATTCCAGAAGGAGGCCAAGGCGGTGGCCAAGAAGCTCGAGGGGCAGCTCTACAGCACGGCCTTCCGCTCCCAGGTGGAAAAGCTGGTGGCGGAGTATCGCCAAGGCCACAAGTAATGGCCGAGGCGCCGAAGCTCGGTCACCATCCCCCCGCCGACTTTCCCGCGCCTCTTCGCGCCCTCGCCGCCGTTTCGCGCGCCCTGGCCGCCGTCGAGGGGGTGGGCATCGCATTGTCGATCGCGCTGTTGACTCTGCTCACCACCTATCGGTCGCTCGCGCGCAATATCCGCACCTACCACGATCTCAAGCTCGGCTCCTGGCATGCCCATATCGATGCTCACCCCGGCTTCCCGGCGGCGCCGGAATGGACCGACGGGGTGCTGCACCACTTCCTCTTTATCCTTGGTTTTTTGGGCGCAGCCTACGCCACCTATACGGCGCGCCATATTCGCATCGATGCGGTCACCCGCATCGCCAAGCCCTTTCGTCGCCTGGTGCTGCGTGTGGTCACCACCACCGCCGCGCTGACGCTGGTGAGCTTTCTTCTCAAGGCGGCGCTCGACTTTCTCCATGATGCGCAGAACGAGGTCGACGCCAGCATGGCCGGCCAGATCTTCAATTCCGCCCGCGGCGCGACGATCATCTTGGCCGGACTCGGCCTCATCGCCTTCCATTTTGTCGTCCAGCTCCTGCTCGACCTAGTCTGGATCGTGCGTCGCCAGACCCCGCCGGCCAGCTGGATCAACGAGGCCAGCCACGGCGGTGAAGAGTTACCCGCGGCCGAATCTGCGGGGGGGCAGTCATGACCCTACCCGTCCTCGGCGTCATCCTCTTCGCGCTGCTGGGGCTGCCACTCTTCTGTGTGCTCTCGTCGCTGGGCCTCTTCGGACTGCACCACGGCCAGTCGCCGCTGATGGGCGCCATCACCGAGGTCTACAGCCTGGCCGGCGATAAGGCCGATGCCTTTCTTACCATCCCGCTCTTTACCTTTGCGGGCTATCTCATGGCGTCGGCCAAAACCGCGCAGCGTCTCATCCGGATGGCCGAGACCATCCTCGGCTGGATCCCGGGCGGGCTGGCGGTGATGACGGTGTTGACCTGCGCCTTTTTCACCACCTTTACCGGCGCCTCGGGCGTCACCATTGTCGCCGTCGGTGGCCTCATCCTGCCGGCGCTAGAAAAGTCGCGCTACTCGAAGCGCTTTAGTCTGGAGGTCGTCACCGGCTCGGGGGCAGTCGGGCTGCTCTTCCCCCCTTCGCTGCCGATCATTATCTATGCGACCGTCTTTGGCCTCACCTACGGCAACTTCTCCAAAGGGATGGAGAATGTCGCCGAGTTTTCGATGGGCCGCTTTCTGTTTGCCGGGATCGTCCCCGGCCTGCTGCTGGTCGGCCTGCTCATCATCTACTGCATCATCGAAGGCTGGCGCTCGAAGGTGCCGCGGAATCCGATAGATCTGCGTGGGTTTGGCAAGTCCCTCTGGGAAGCGAAGTGGGAGATCCCGGTGCCCTTCGTGGTCATCGGTATGCTCAATTCCGGCATCGCCGACCCCTTCGAAGCGGCCGCCCTCACCGCCCTCTACATCTTCGTCATCGAGGTATTCGTCTACCGCGATATCCAGCTGCGCAATCTGTTCGCCATCGCGCGCGAGTCGATGACGCTGTTCGGCGCCATCTTCGTCAAGATCATGGGCGCGCTGATTCTCACCGCCTTTTTCGTCGATTCCGGCGTGCCGCAGGCGCTGTTCGAGTGGATGGGGCAGTTCGTCCACTCCTCCTGGACCTTCCTCCTGGTGATGAACGCGGTGCTGCTGCTGGTCGGCTGTCTCATGGACATCTTCTCGGCGATCGTGGTGGTGGTGCCGCTGATCGTCCCGGCGGCGGCGACCTTCCACATCGATCCCTACCACCTCGGCGTCATCTTCCTGCTCAACCTCGAAATCGGTTACCTTTTGCCACCGGCGGGTCTCAACCTGTTCATCGCCGCCTTCCGCTTCAACCGGCCGATCGTCGACCTTTACCGCGCGGTGATCCCCTTCATCCTGATCATGTTCGCGGCGCTGATGCTGGTCACCTACATCCCCAAGCTGACCGTGGTGCCGGCGGGTGAAGAGCGGCCAGCACCGGCGCTGGAGCAGGGGATGGAGGCCGCGCCCGGCCCGTGATCCTGCCCTTTTTGCGGGCGATTCGCCCGCACCAGTGGGTCAAGAACCTGTTCGTCGCCGCCCCCGTGCTGTTCGGCCAGCGCCTGACCGATCCGACCGCCGTGGTGCACGCGGCCGCAGCGGTGGCGCTGTTCTGCCTGATCTCGAGCGCCATCTATCTTTTCAATGACTTGATCGATGTCGAGCAGGATCGGCTCCATCCGCGGAAATGCCACCGGCCGATCGCGGCGGGCGAGCTTTCGGAAGCGGCCGCGCGGCTGGGGGCGGGCCTCTTGGCAGCGGCGGGATTGGCTCTGGGGTTGGGACTTGGACTCGGGTTCTTCGCGGCCGCCGCGGGCTACTTTGCGCTCAATATCACCTATTCGCTAGCGCTGAAACGGATCGCCTACCTGGATGTGCTGGCGATCGCTGCGGGCTTTCTCCTGCGCGTCGCAGCAGGCGCCTACGCGGTGCAGGTTCCTGCTTCTCCTTGGCTTTTTCTGTGCACCGGATTTCTGGCCTGTTTTTTAGGCTTTGGCAAGCGGACCCACGAGCTGTCCGCTTTTGGCGCGCGCGGAGTCGCCCAGCGCGAGGTGCTCGCCTCCTACAGTGCAGCCCTCCTGCGCGGGGCTCTGTTCGTCAGCGGTGGTGCCACCTTCATGGCCTATTTGGCCTACACGACGGCCCCGCACACCCGGAACTTTTTCCGCACCGACCGGATGCTCTGGACCGCACCCTTGATCGCGCTGGGTCTCGTGCGGTTTGGCCACCTGGTCGCTCGCAGCACCGCCGAGTCGCCGACGGAAGAGATGCTGCGCGACCCACTGTTTCTCGCCAACCTGGCCGCCTGGGTGGTGGCGGTAGTGGTGTTTATCTATGTGGCGCCAGGGACTTTTCCGGCACTTGCGCAACCGTAACACCGTCCCGAGGAGCGGCGGCTAGCAGCGGGGGGAGCGGGACCATCAGGACGGGTTCAAAGCCGTTGTGGTGGAGCCGGCGAGCGACCGCGCGGGAAAGGTCGACCAGCGCGTGGCGAGGGCCCCGGTCGCCGACTCGCGCGAGGGCCGAATGGCCGGTGCGGGGGTTGAAAATCCAAACTCGCGACAGGCAGGGCAGGGTGTTATGGGCCACCACGAGGTCGCGCGCATCGTCGATCTCCCGGTGGACACAGGCCAACCGGGAGTGGGGGTTCGAACTATCCCAGCGCGACGAACCGAAGATGGTTCCTATCCCCCACTGACCGCTCCCAGCCAGCGATAACAGGAGAATCAGTTTGGTGAGCATCGTACCTCCTACCGAAAGACTCGTTTATGGGTCCGCTCCTCCCGGTGACAAGCCCCCCTGGAGCCCCAAGGTGGTCGGACCAAAGGAGAAAGCATAACAGACCGAGCGGACGGGTGGATCAAGAATTGTATTCGTAGGGAATGGGAGGTGGATGATGCGTCCGGGAATGATTTTGCTCGGCCTGGGGCTGATCGTACTGTGGCTCGTAGGCCTGAATAACCACGCTGCCGGTTGGCTGGTGTGGCTCGATTTCTTGGCGGCGCTGGTTTCCTTTGCTTTGGCGGCGTCACCGTCACCGACCGAACCGCTGGGCGGGCGGATGGCGGCGCTGGTTTCCGGGGGGCCATTGGGGTTGGCCCTCGGGCTCTTGGTACTCTGGATTATCGGGCTGGCGTTCAAGGTGGAGCCTTGGCTCGACTGGTGGAATTTCTCGTTCGGCGTGGCTTACGGGCTGCTCGGGGCGGGGGTGGCGGCGACGACCACGGGCGGGCGGCAGAGGCCGGTCAGTGGACCGAGAACCCTCTAAGTACGGTGGAGTTCATCGAGAAATAGCTTCTTGACCCGGCGCCAAGCGTCATCGTGCCCGAGCTTGTGATAGGAGCTGCGAGCTTCGCAAAAAAAGCCGTGTCCCGCATCCGGGTAGACGAAGAGTTCGTTGCGGATGCTCTCGCGGTAGAGCGCCTCACGCAGGAGATCGACCTCCCTTTGGGGGATCATCGTGTCTTGGGCCCCGAAGAAGAGCAGGAGCTTCCCGCGGATGGAGCCGGTGCGGGCCAGGGTCGGGGCGGCTTCGCCGAGACCTCGTACGGCGATGCCACCGCCATAGAAGGAGGCCGTTGCCGAAATCAGGTCGGTCGATGCAACCAGGTAGGCGATATGGCCACCGATGCAAAAGCCGATCGCCCCGAACCGCTCGGATCGCACTTCGGCGCGGGTCTTGAGGTAGTCGATGGCCGCCTGGGCATCGGCGAGCACTTCGCTGGCCCGCAGGGACTGGAGGAGCTCCATCCCGCGGGTCATGGCCGCTTCGTCGTAGCCGTTGTCCAGCCCCGGAGCCGTGCGATGGAAGTAGTCGGGGGCGAGCACCACATACCCTTCGGCGGCAATGCGATCGCACACTGACCGGATATGGGCATTGACGCCGAAGATCTCCATGAACACGAGCACGGCCGGAAGGGGGCGTGGCTCGTCGGGCACCGCCCGCGCCAGGTAGCCGCCCATGGCCAGCCCGCCCACCGGAATCGTCACTTGCTCGCTTTCGATGCGCATGGCTGGAAATGCTACCACTCTCCCGGCGCTCGAGCTACGGGTAGGGCTCGCAGCCGATGCGGGTTTGGGGGGAATTTTTGGGAAAATGGGCGATCGCGAGATCATCGAAAAAGAGCTCGACCGAGATATTGGCGGAGGACTCGACCAGGCCGATGTCGAACTTCTCTGCCGGTCCCAAACTGGCGGCGGCGACATAGTCGATCACAGGCTTGGCCTTGTGGTCGGGCGCCATGGCATCAGTCACATAGAGCTGGATCCGCCTGGTTTCATAGTTCAGCGCGATCTCGACGCAGGACCACTGGGCGGGCGGAATGTAGGGGCCCCAAGCGTAGTTGTCCTCACCCTTGCCATTGACGTAGGTGCTGGCCCAGTAGCCGTAACTTCCACCGCCGCCATCGACGACATCGCTGTTGTTGCCTTCGACGATGCGGACCTCTTCGCCGGTGCTCAAGAGAAAGCGAAAGATCGCGAGATAGTCGGTCAGCGAGTAGGAGCTGTAGAGATAGGCTCTCACTGTGAGGATGCCATCGCTGATCTCGGGCGAGAAGGTAGTTTCGAGGTAGCGCGAGTTGAGTTTGCCCTTCTGGTGATAGGCCCGCAGCGCGGAGTTGTTGTAGATCTTTTGCTTGGTGCTGAGCTCGACCGTATCGGTGTCCCCTTGCGGCATCTGGGTGTCCCAGCGGTCGAAATTCTTCTCGAAATCATCACAAAAGAGTTGGCCGGGTTCGCAGCCGTGGGGCAGGCCCAAATCGATCCCGGCGAAATCCTTCGGCGTGTAGGCACCATCGGTTTCGCCGTCTTTGCCTCCCGGCAGCTCGGCCGCATCGCCGCTGGCTCCGTTGGCTCCGTCCGGGATCCCCCCGTCCCTCCCACTGCCCAGCAGTGTCAAGGTCGCCGAAACGTGGGCGCCTAGGGCGATTTCGATCGGAGGAGTCTTGCCGTGAGCGAGCTCCTGGCCGCTCGCGAAGCCGGTCACCTCGAGGGTGAACTTCCCAATCGCCTGCGCGGGCAGAAAGATCGCGGTGCGAGTGGGCAGAGTGACTCGGCTGCGGGTGCCCTCAGCAGCTCCATGAAAGACCAGCGGTGGCTGGGCGCTCTCTTGGGTGAGCTGGTAGCCCAGCTGGTCGAGTGCGAGCGATGGCTCACCCTCGATCTGGAGGGCGATGCAAGTGCCCTCGTGGCCGGCGCAGGGATCGGCGGCGCGGCAGCCGGCCAAGAGTGCGAGTAGCAGGGCAGTGCGGATCATGGTGTGAGCGTGGTCGGCTGGAAACCGAGCTCGGCATGACCCGTTTGAGCGGCCAGCCCGATGCCGACGCCCGCGCCGACCAAGACCGCGGCCGCGGCGGTCCAGAACCACCAGCGACGGTAGAGCGGAGGGGTGGACAGTGCCAGCGACGGAGACGGTGACAGAGACGGAGACGGAGTCGGAGTCGGAGATGGAGACGGAGTCGGAGACGGAGACGGTGACGGAGACGGAAACGGTGACGATGACGGAGACGGTGACGGAGTCGGTGACGGTGCAGCGATCGCGGGTACCCCGCCGAGCCGGCGGATGTGCTCCTCCAGGGCGGAGCGCTCCTCGGATTTTGGATTCACCGCCAGGTATTGTTGATACGCCAGCACCGCCGCGGCGTAGTTGTGCAGCTCTTCCTCGCAGCGGCCGATATTGTAGAGCAGCTCAGGGATCGGGGCGATCGCGTAGGCGACACGAAACTCCGTCAGCGCCTCAGAAAAATGGCCCTGGCGGAACTCCTCCTGCGCGCGCAGATGGTGCAGCCGCGCCTCGTCTCGAATCGTCTGGGACTGCGCTGCACCTCCCCAAAGGAGTGCCATCACGACGAGGCAGCTGTGGTACTTCATCGGGACGAGCCTTTAGCAGTCGTAGTAGAGCGCGAATTCGTAGGGCGTGGGCCGCAGCCGCACCGGGTCGACTTCATTCTCCTGCTTGAATTCGATCCAGGTATCGAGCACGTCGGGCGTAAAGACCTCGCCCTTGAGCAGGAAGTCGTGGTCCGCCCGCAGCGCCGTGAGGGCCTCGCCGAGCGAGCCCGGTACCGAGGGCACCTCTTTGAGCTCCTCCGCCGAAAGGGCATAGATGTCCTTATCGAGCGGCTCGCCGGGATGAATACGCTTCTCGATGCCATCGAGTCCGGCCAGCATCATCGCGGCAAAGGCGAGGTAGGGATTGCAGGATGGATCGGGCGTGCGGAACTCGATCCGCTTGGCCTTGGGCGAGGGCGAGTACATCGGGATGCGCACGGCGGCCGAGCGGTTGCGCGCGGAGTAGGCGAGGTTGACCGGCGCTTCGAAGCCGGGCGTGAGGCGGCGATAGCTGTTGGTGCCGGGGTTGGCGAGCGCGCAGATCGCCTTGGCGTGCTTGAGAATACCGCCGATGTAGAAGAGCGCGGTTTCGCTGAGGCCGGCATATTTGTCGCCGGCGAACAGTGGCTTTTCATTCTTCCACAGCGACTGGTGGCAGTGCATGCCCGAGCCGTTATCGCCGAAGATGGGCTTGGGCATGAAGGTGGCCGTCTTGCCGTTGCGACGCGCGACGTTCTTGACGACATACTTGAACCACAGCAGCTGATCGGCCATCGAGACCAGCGGCGAAAAGCGCATATCGATTTCACACTGGCCCGCGGTCGCCACCTCGTGGTGCTGGGTCTCGACGTAGATGCCGACCGACTGCAGCGCCAGCACCATTTCGGCGCGCAGATCGACCAGCGTGTCGACGGGCGCGCAGGGGAAGTAGCCGCCCTTGTAGTTGACCTTGTAGCCGAGATTGGGCAGCTCTTCGCGCCCTGAATTCCAGCGTCCTTCGATGCTATCGAGCTGGAAAAAGGAGTGGTTGGGCGACTGGTCGAAACGGACGTCGTCGAACACGAAAAACTCTGCTTCGGGGCCAAAGTAGCAGACATCAGCGAGGCCCGACTGCTTGAGGTAGCGCTCCGCCTTCTGCGCGATGTAGCGCGGGTCACGCGAGTAGGGCTGGCGCGAAATCGGGTCGATCACGTTGCAGATGAAGGAGACGGTCGGGATCTTGGTGAAGGGATCCATGCGCCCCGAAGCGGGATCGGGGATGAGCAACATGTCCGACGCGTTGATCGCCTGAAAGCCGCGGATCGATGAGCCGTCGAGTCCAAACCCATCCTGGAAGGACTCCTCTTTGAGCTGCTGGATCGGCACCGTGGTGTGCTGCCAAATGCCGGGCAGATCGACAAACTTGAGGTCGACCATCAGGGCCCCGTTCTTTTCGGCAAACTTGACTGCGTCGCTCGGTGTCATCCTTGGCTCCTCTCCAGTTAGACCGCTTTCAGGTTGAAATGAGCGAGCGAGGCGACCGATCCCTTCGGCGCTGCTGCGTCGCTCCTCCTTGGATTACTGCTAGTAGTCCTGCGTCGTCGCTCCTTGCTTCGCCTCGGTCCAGGTCGCCTCGCTCGCTCATTTCAACCTGAAAGCGGTCTAGATAGCGTCTTCGCCCTTCTCTCCAGTGCGGATTCGCAGCACTTCGTCGACGGGCAGAACGAAGATCTTTCCATCCCCGATGCGGCCGGTCTTGGCGGCGGCTGCCACCGCCTCGATCACCTGATGGACCATATCGTCCTTGACGATGATTTCGATCTTCACCTTGGGCACGAAATCGACCTGGTAGGCTGAACCGCGGTAGACCTCCTTCTTGCCACCGGTGCGGCCGAATCCTTTGACCTCCGTCACGGTCATGCCCTGGACCCCCACCGCCGACAGCGCCTCCTTCACTTCGTCGAGCTTGAAGGGCTTGATGATCGCTTCGACCTTTTTCAAGGGGCAAACCTCCAGCTCGGCCAGCGCGGGAGGTGTTTAGCAGTTTTTGGGAGAGTTTCGAAGCGGAAACTTAATGGGGCGGAAGCGGAAACTTAATGGGGCGGCACCCATGCGCAGTAGTTCTTCATGCAGGCGCGATCACCGCTTTGGTAGAAGTAGGCGTAGTACTGGCTGCAGTCGCTATCTTTGGTGCAGGCGTCCTGGGTCGGGGCTGGCTTGCAGCGGGTTGCGACGCAAGCCCACTTGTCGAGGTAGCCAGGTGGCACCGGGAAGGCCTTGTCGCAGTCGCTCTTCGACGAGCACTGGGGGGCCGGGGGATCATAGGCATCGTCCGGACGGCAGGAGGGGAGGAGGGCATTTACCAGAACGAGCAGGGCAAGAGCTTTCATGTTGCGCTGCTCATGCAATTAATGGACTAATATTAATTTTAATAAAAACAGCCAGTTGTATTGTTAGTGGGCGGCAATTCCAATCGCTCCGCCGGCCATTCCGGTAGCCATCACTGGTCTAGCTGTTGAAAAATTCTTTTTTAGGCCCGCACGGGGGCCCCCGGTCCAAGGCCGTCCGCGGCAGAGGCAGAGGGGCTGGGTCCGCGGGGTCCCCGGTCCAAGGCCGTCCGCGGCAGAGGCCGTGGGGATGGAGTCGCCGCGTGAGCAGGGGTGAGGCTCTCGGGGCTTGCCCCGCTAAACAATAGATTTGGGGTCTGGCTTTGCCGACGGGAGCGGGGCCGGGGCTTGCCCCGCTAAACAATAGATTTGGGGCATACGCCCCGTTAGATCAACTAGCAGGCGGCACTCAAGAGGATCGAAAAAATGGGCCCAACTGAGGTTTTCAACAGCCTGCTGGTACGACCAGCGCACCGATGAGCTCACGCACGTCGGAGATCCGCTCCTGCTCCATAAAAGCGCTGAGCTCATCGAGGATGCGCGCGGCGGCGCTGGGTTCGCTGAAGCTGAGGGTACCGATCTGCACGGTGGTCGCACCGGCCAGGAGAAATTCCACGACATCTTCCCCGCTGGCGATGCCGCCGATTCCCGAGATCGGTACTTCGGGTAGTGCGGTGTGAACCTGGTGAACCATGCGCAGCGCGATCGGCTTGATCGCCGGGCCGGAGAGGCCGCCGTAGGTGGTGGCGATGCGCGGGCGGCGGCGGCGCGCGTCGATGGCCATCGCCGAAACGGTGTTGATCACCGAGAGGCCGTCGGCTCCGCCCGCGACGGCCGCGCGCGCGAGGGCGACGATATCACCGGTGTTGGGGGTCAACTTGACGAGCAGCGGCCGCTTCGTGACGGAGCGGCAGGCGCGTGTAAGCTCGGTAAGGACCGCGGGGATGACGCCGAATTCGACGCCGCCCTTTTTCACGTTGGGGCAGGAGACGTTCATCTCGAGGGCCGCGACGCCATCGAGGGCATCGAGTGAGGCGGCGCAGGCGACATATTCATCGAAGGTCTCACCGAAGAAGTTCACGATCACATTCGTGCCGCTTTGGCGCAGGAAGGGCAGTTTGTCGCGCCCGAAGGACTCGGCGCCGACATTTTCCAGGCCGATCGAGTTGATCATCCCCGAGGCGGTTTCGCAGATCCGCGGCACCGGGTTGCCGGCGCGCGCCTCGGGGGAGATGCCCTTGGTGGCAATGGCGCCGAGGCGAGCGAGGTCGAAGTAGGGGGCGAACTCCCGTCCGTAGCCAAAGGTGCCCGAGGCGGTCCAGATCGGCGAGGCGCAGTCGAGGGTGGCGAAGGGCACGCGTAGGTTCAAGGCAGCACCACCTGGAGGGCGTCGAAGACCGGCCCGTCGATGCAGGCATAATGGTAGGCACGCGCTGCACCGGGGGCACTTTGGACCGCGCAGCCGAGACAGGCGCCGATGCCGCAGGCCATTTCGCCCTCGACGGAGACGAAGCAGGCGAGATTTCGCGCGCGCGCGATTTCGACCACCGCGCGCATCATGGCATTGGGGCCACAGGTGAGGAGGGTCGGGTGTTCTTCGTCGAGCCGGGCCTGTAGCGCTGCGGTCACGCGTCCCGGGCGGCCAAAGGAGCCATCTTCCGTCGTGAACTGGACGCGGCATCCAGTCGCTTCGATGCGCTCGCGCAGCACCAGTTCGGCTTCCTGGCGAGCGCCATAGAACAGTTCGACCTTGGCGCCGGCGCGCACGGCCTCCTCGGCGTGCCACAGGAGCGGCGCCAATCCCACCCCACCTGCGATGAGAAAATCGCGGCGTTCGGCCCGCGGCACCGGAAACGGGCGACCGAGCGGTCCGAGTAGTTGGAGAGTTGCACCGACGGCCGAACGCTCCAGCAGGCGGCTGCCACGGCCGAGCGCTTTGATCAGAAGTTCGCATTTTCCGTGGCGGGCGGAGAGCAATGAAAAGGCCCGCGGCAGGAGCGGATCGCGCCCCCATTCGCCGCGGACCATCACAAACTGGCCTGGCAGGCACCCCACGAGCGGCTCGCAGTCCGCCAGCTCCAGCACGAACAGCCCCGGCGCGAGCGCGCGGTTGGCCAAGACGCGCGCAGAGAATTCAGTCGGCATGATGCGGTGACCTACTCTCCGCCCCGGACCTTGGCCATCCGACGTTCGAGTCCGTCGAGCATTTCGTCGACGCGCGCGAACTTTTCCTCGCCCTTGCCGAAGGCGATTTCGCTGGCGATCGCATTCCAATCGGATTCGAGGCGCGGGCCGTATTCGTTCTTGAAGGCGTCATATTGCTGTTTGATGGTTTTGAATTTCGCCTCGACGGAGCTGCGTGAGGCGGGCAATGCGGGTGCAGGGCGAACCGTGGGTTCTATCTTGATGGGAGCGAGGTGCTTGCGGGGCGGATCTGCCGTCGCCAAGATGGGCGACGGGGTCGGGGGCGGAGACCGCGACGGTGACGGTGACGGCGACGGTGACGGTGACGGTGACGGTGACGGTGACGGTGACGGGGGTGGTGACGGAGTCCGTGCCGACGACGACGGCGGGCTCATCACCACGACCGAGGGAGGGCGGGTCGCGACCAGATAGGCCAGCACGCCGCCGGCCACCATCGCGGCTACTGCCGAAAAGGCGAGCGGACCGCGTCGCTGTGGCGGCGGCACCAGGCGAACCGCATCGGCCTCCGTGATCGGCGAGGCGAAGACATTGCCGGTGGAGAAGCCTTCGATCTGGGCAAATGTGACGGTATGGGTGTGGGACAGCTGGTCGCGAAAGGCCTCGATATTGAAAGCCACCGCACCCGCGATGAGCGCCCGTTCGCTCTCCCTCTCCTCGGCGAACTGCTCGCGTACGAAGGCTGCGAGGGCATCGCCCGAGATGGTGGCATTCATCTGGTAAAGCTTCTGCTGGATCGCATCGCGAAACTCTTCCGCCGTCTGGTAACGGTCTTCGGCGCGCGGCGCCAGGGCCTTGGCGACAATCGGATCGATGGAACGGTCCAGCGCGGGATTGCGCTCGGAGGCCGGAATGAACTCCCCTTTGGTGACGATGCGCGCGATCTCCTTGTAGTCGGCCCCCTCGGGAAAGATAAACAGTCGCTCGCCAGTGAGGATTTCGTAGAGCACCACCCCTGAAGCGTAGAGGTCGGTTCTCCGGTCGACGACACCACCACGTACCAACTGCTCGGGCGCCATGTAGCCGAACTTGCCGAAGCCCATGTTGGGATTCGATCCCGAGAGGCGGATGGCGCTCTTGGCGATGCCAAAGTCGATGAGCTTCACTTCGCCTTCAAACGAAACCATCACGTTGGGCGGCGAAATATCG
>JAHFDT010000238.1 GCA_023248875.1 Myxococcales bacterium
GCCCGCCCAATCAGCCGCTCGATCTCTTTAGCGCGACCATTGGGGCTGCGGCCGCTGCGGGTGGTCGTGGCGCGCGGCAGCATTGCATACTCCGCGGTCACCCAGCCGCCGCTGGCGCCACGCATCCAGGCAGGCTGCTTCTCCTCGACCGAAGCGGTGCAGAGCACCCAGGTGTTGCCGGCGCGCACCAGGGCCGAGCCCTCTGGATCTTTCAAGTAGTTGGGGGTGATCTGCAGTGGGCGCAGCTCGGCGAAATGGCGGCCATCGGAACGCATGCGCGAAAAGATGCCGCTCGGGGACGGCTGGGTCAACCCAATTACGAACCTGCAAGTCCATTGGCCTGTGGGTACGAAACTCGCTATCATTGGCTGCTATGCTTTCCAATCGACCGTGGGCCGTTCTATTCCCCAGCGTGCTGCTGAGCGGTTTCCTGCTCTGCGGCGCTGCTAGCGCGACCCTGGTCGTGGCGCTGCCGCTCGACCGCTTGATCGACCAGGCCGAGGAGGTCATGGTGGCGCGCGTCGAAGCGATGCAGTCGCGCTGGACTGCTGACCACAGCGCCATCGTCACCGAGGTGACCGTGCAGGTCGTCGATTCGATGAAGGGGGGAAACCAGCGCGGCGAGCGGGTCATCGTTCGTCGCGAAGGGGGGGAGGTGGGCGGCGTCGGGATGCTGGTGTCGGGGGCGGCCCATTTTGTGGCGGGAGAAGAGGTGGTGCTGTTTTTGGAACGGCGCCAGGGGACAAGTGCGACTCTTTGGACGGTGGGGATGGCGCAGGGGAAGATGCATGTCGCGACCTCGGCAGGGCGCAAAATGGCGGTTCGCGACACCTCGGGCTTAAGTGCGCTGCCCGGTTCGGCGGGTGCCCCCTCTGCCGAGCCGAGGGCGCGGCCGCTCGAGGAGCTGGTCCGCTACGTGCGGGCGCGCGCCAGGAGAGCCCCGTGAGGCGCGCAGGTTGGCTTGTGCTGATCCTGGGATGGGCGATCACCGCCTCGGCGTATGTGCGCACACGCACCATGGCGGGGACCCCCATCTACTGGAACGGCTCGTGTGTTTTTGTCCAGACCGACTCGACTCCGCCGCTCGATATGGCCTTGAGCGAGGCCCAAAAAATCATCTCGCGCTCGATCGCCGATTGGCAGACGGTGAGCCACGATGTTGGCGCCGCCTTTTTACAGATCAAAGAGGACAAGGCGGCCGCGGTGGAGGCTCACTACGATCACAACAACACCGTCAAGTTTCGCGCCGACAAATGGTGCCGCCCAGCGGAGCCGAGCAATCCCGAAATGTGTTACTCGCACGATGCGGCAGCCATCACGACGATTTTTTATGCGGCAGATGGTTCGATGGTGGATGCCGACATCGAGCTCAACCAGCTTGACTTCACCTTTGTGACGCTGCCCTCCGATACCAAGGCGCGGAAAGGGACGATGCGCGCCGATCTCGAAAACACTTTGGTGCATGAGCTCGGGCACCTGCAGGGGCTCGACCACACCTGCTGGGAGAGCACCTCCAGCTCCAAGCCACCGGTCGATGACCAGGGCAAGCCGGTTCCCAGCTGCGACGATGTGATGGCCCACAAGGTCTCCGAGGCGCAGTACAACAAGATCACGGAAGCGGTGATGTACAACTTCGCAACCCCGGGGGAGACCAACAAACGGATGCCCAAGGCGGACGATATCGCGGGGATCGATGGGATCTATCCGGCGGCCAAGGATCCACACCGGTGCCTGCATATCGGCGAGCGGTCCGGCTGCTCCTTGGGACCCTCGCGCGGCGGCGCCCAGGTGCGGGGTCTACTGGGGATGGCAGCTCTTTTAGCCAGGCTATGGAGACGGTGGCGGAGGTGCTAGCCACTCCCTGGCTACACGGGTAGCCAGTGGTTCGCCGGGATTTTTATAAATACCTGAAGATTATAATTTTTTTACCTAGTCCAGGCCTGGATCGGTACTTGCTTAACGTGCGCGCACCCGGAGGTTCCAATGCGCGCTCCACCCCTCGTCTGTAGCGCCTTCGCCCTCGTCCTCAGCACGGTCGGCTGTGAAGGTGCCCCCGAGATGGACCCCGATAACCCCTTCCTCGCCGAGCCGGCGGGTAGCGATGGCAAGTCGGATAGCGCCTATTTGAACCCCGATGGCATCGAGGTCGAAGTCGATCTCGAAGGGGAGGTCGAAGGGCCGAGCTGGCAGCTCGCAGACGGACCCGCAGTGCTCGGGCAGTTTGCCCTCACCTATCTGCGCAAGCGCGGCGATGTCTATCTCGAGTCGTTGGCCGAGGATTCTACCGCGGACGACCGCGCCGAATGGCTCTGGAACAATCACTGGTACACGGCTTCGCAGATTGCGCAGGTCGCCAATGCTCGGCTGAGCCACTGGCGGATGCGCGGCGTCAATGCCGTGCTGCTGTTTGCGGCCGCCCAAGGCGCGACGGTCGGTAAGGTGCTGACCGCGCAGGTGCCGACCAAGCCCTTTTCGATCTACGCGGACGCGGGCAGCGTCTGCGCCGATCCCAACCATCACATTTCGCTCGATCAATCGGTCTACTGGTACCTCTGGAATCCCGACACCGTGGGCTGCCGGGCGACGACGCAGAATGTCAAAGTGACGGTTTCGAAGATGTTGCCTAAAAACCCAACGGTCTATCCGGAGTACGACCGGTTGTTGGCCGATAAGAAGCTCACCTCGGTGATCCTATTTGGCCAAATCGGCGATGGCCCGATCAGCGACTCGGACGAAGGAATGCTCAGTTTCCGCAAGGTCGGCAGCTGGCTCCTGCAAGCCGGCTTCAAGAAGACGGCGGCGCCGCTCGGTGAGCGCTACGCCAAGACCATTCGCGGCAATACCGTCGAGGTCGACCTCTATTCACCGCACGAGTTTTCGGGGCTCGGGGATTTCGGCCATTTTGGCAATTTCCAGAAGGCGCTATCGGAGCATGAGATCGTCGCTTACGACGGCCATAGCATGCTGGGCGCGAGCGACTTCTGGGCCAAGCCGACCTACAACAAGGAGTACCAAATCTATCTCTACGGCGGTTGCTTAGGCTACCAGTACTACGTGCGCCCGATCCTGAACGGCAAGGGCGGCTGGCAAAACGTCGACATCTTATCGAGCGTGACCGAGGTCACCGCCACCGCCTACACCTTCGCAGCTCCAGCGCTCGGCACCCTCTTTTGGGCGATCGACCATGGCAACCGAGGCTCGTGGACGCAGATCCTTAATTCGGTACGCCGGCGTGTGGGCGATTCGACCTTCGGGGTGAGCGGCGTGCGGAATAATTGCTATACACCAACGGGAAGCCGTTGCCACTAAAGGAGATATCCATGATCGTTCGCACGTTGTATGCGTTAATCTTCTGGGTTGCCCCTGCCTACGCGGCCGACGTAGCTGCCGAACAGGCCAAACAGTTAACTCAATGGCGGCAGCTGGTCAGCAGGACCGGCACCGTACACAACGCGGTGCAGGCGATGCAAAGATTGCCAGCACCACGCTCTTCTTATCCTCCGCCTAGATCGATGCGAGGTGTTGCTCCGTCGTATCCTCGGGCGGGTGCTACCCAAACTTCGGGAGGCATCGTTTATCATTTTCCCGGTGAGACGCCCACACAGGTACAAACGCGTATTCGCCAACTCACGGGTAGACGTTAAGGCACCAGCTTATAGCCGAGCCCATAGACGGTCAGAATGTGACGCGGCTCTTTGTGGTTCTCTTCCATTTTTTTGCGCAGCTTGACGATGAAGTTATCGACGGTGCGATTCGAGGGGTAGGCCTGCAGCCCCCAGATTTTGTCGAGGATTTCGTCGCGCGAAACCGGCTGTTCGGCACGCTCGGCGAGAAGTTTCAATAACTCCACCTCATAGAATGACAGCGGCTGCGACCTGCGCGCGCGCGTCAGCGTGTGCTTCTTGAGATCGATTTCACAAGCGCCGATCTGCAAGACTTCATCGTGCAGTGCGGGGGGGCGCTGCAACCGCCGGAAGATCGCTTTGATCCGAGCCAGCAGTTCTCCGACGGAGAAGGGCTTGGTTACATAGTCATCTGCTCCCGCATCTAGGCCGCGGATCTTGTCAGATTCCTGGGCGCGCGCGGTCAGGATGATGATGGGAACCAGCGGATTCGCAGCGCGGATCTCTTCGCAAACTTGGTAGCCGTTGATATCCGGCAGCTGTAGGTCGAGGATCACGCAATCGGCTCCGGGGTCGCGCGCGAGGCCCACTCCCACTCGTCCCTCCCCCGTCGATATCGCCTCGAAGCCTTCGAACTCCAGCGCATCCCGGAGGCCGCGCACGATATCGGGCTCGTCTTCCACGATCAGGATTCGCTTGGTCGGTGTGTCCATTGCTTCGCCTCGGTTTAAGCTGCCTCTTCGCGCGCTCCGCGTAGCGGAATGTACACCGTAAACGTCGCTCCCTGGCCGAGCACACTCTCTACGCCCACGTGGCCGCCGTGTGCCTCGGCGATGTGTTTCACCAAGGAAAGACCAATCCCCGATCCACGGACATTCTTGCCGCGCGTCGAACGCGCCCGATAGAAGCGCTCGAAAATGCGTCGCTGTTCGTCGAGCGCAATGCCTGGACCTTGGTCGGCCACCGCCAGCTGCAACTCATTTCCTGGGGCCGATAGGCGCACCATGATTTCCCCCTTCTCTCCGCCATACTTCACCGCGTTATCGAGGAGATTCAGAATCAGCAACGTCATGGCATTTTCATCGAACAGGGTTTCGGGCACTGTGTCGGCCAGCTCGGTTCGCAGGCGCACCCCTTCGCGTTCGAGGCGATAGCGATAGACATCGATGGAGCGAGCGACCACTTCAGCAAGATCGCCCATCTTGAAATCGTAGGCCGCCTTGCCACGCTCGATGCGTGCGAAATCGAGCACGTTATCAATCAAATGGGAAAGCCGCTCCGATTCGCGTTGGATGATCTCCGCATATTCGCGTGCTTTATCGGGCGTCTTGGTCTTGCCGAGAGCAAGCAGCTCGCCAAACATCCGGATCAGCGACAGAGGAGTCTTCAACTCGTGGCTGACGTTGGAGATGAACTCGCTCTTGAGCTGGTTGGCGCGGCGCTCCTTGCGGATGGCGTA
>JAHFDT010000054.1 GCA_023248875.1 Myxococcales bacterium
GAACGGTCAATCGCGTAGCACCCTCGAGGAGGGTCGAGGCGGGCGGGCAGACCCAGTCGCGCGCCGCCGCAATGGAGTAGTAGTCGACACTGTTCGGGAGCGGGCCGTTGGCGAGCTCCTTGAGAAAGTTCGATTGCGGCAGGATCTGCCACGAGCTCTTCGAGAGCAGGCCGACCGTGGCGACGCCGGCGAGCGCCGCCCAGGTGCCGTGGACCGGCGTTCCCATCATGACCAGCTTGCGTACCTTGTCGTGGCCGCCGAGCTTCTTGGTGTAGTAGAGGCCGATCAGCCCTCCCATCGAGTGGCCGACGATATCGATTTTCTTTACCGGGGTCTGCGCCAGGATCGATTCGATCTTGCGGTGGATGAGAAAGGCCGATTGGCGAATGTCGCGCGTGTTGAGCGAACCGAGGTTGAAGGAAAAGACACAGATGCCATCGCTGTTCAGGCGCCGTTCGAGCATGTACATCGAGCCGCGCGTGCCAAGAAAGCCGTGGAGCAGTAGCACTGGGGGATGGTGCTCATCGACGGTCTGAAAGAATACCTTTCGGCGGATCGAGTTCCCGCGCGCGAGATGGCGCAGGTAGGCGAGCGCGTGGCGACCGCTGACGAGATCTTGCTGCAAAGGGCCAGGGCCAGGCACGATCGGGTCGACCTCCTTGGGAGGCTGCAACAAAGTAGCAATTCGTTCCAGCAGCCAGTGGGGCATGCTCTCGAAGTAAAACTATCACAAATGAACCCCGGTTGATTCCCCCTCCAATCCGGGGTATAGAAACAGGTCCTTATTATTGCGCTCTCACCGACGGGAGCGAGGCCATGATGGATACTCTCGAACCGCAGCGAATTCCGATCGCGATCGAAGAGGAGATGAAGTCGTCGTTCATGGACTATGCCATGAGCGTGATTGTCGCCCGCGCCCTGCCCGATGTTCGCGACGGATTGAAACCGGTCCACCGGCGCATTCTCTACGCACAGCATCAGCTTTCGAACTTGTGGAACCGCCCCTACATCAAAGCGGCGCGCGTGGTCGGCGAGACGATGGCCAAGTACCATCCGCACGGCGACGCGTCGATCTACGACGCCCTGGTGCGTATGGCGCAGGACTTTTCGCTACGCTATCCGCTCGCCGATGGCCAGGGCAACTGGGGTTCGATCGACGGCGATTCGGCGGCTGCGATGCGCTACACCGAAGTCCGGATGGCGCGGATCGCCTCCGAACTGCTCGGCGATATCGAGAAGGAGACGGTCGACTGGACGCCCAACTACGACGAGAAGGAGCTGGAGCCGCGGGTGTTGCCGGCGCTCGTTCCGAATCTGCTCGTCAACGGCTCGACCGGCATCGCGGTGGGCATGGCGACCAACATTCCGCCGCACAACCTCACGGAAGTGGTCAACGGCTGCATCGCGGTGGCCAAAAATCCCGAGCTGCCCTCGCGCGAGCTCGCCCAGATCGTCACTGGCCCCGATTTTCCCACGGGCGGCTTCATCTACGGCCGAGGGG
Organism: Myxococcales bacterium; assembly: GCA_023248875.1. GTDB lineage: Bacteria > Myxococcota_A > Polyangia > Palsa-1104 > SHYY01 > JAHFDT01. The sequence goes on from JAHFDT010000054.1 coordinate 1,502, forward strand.
GCATCCGCCAGGCCTACGAAACGGGGCGCGGTTCGATCATCATGCGCGGCCGCGCCGAGGTCGAGGAGATCAAGAACCACCGTTCGGCGATCATCGTCAGCGAAATCCCCTACATGGTGGTCAAGGCGCGCTGGCTGAAAGCGGTCGCCGATCTGGTCAAGGAGAAACAGCTCGAGGGGATCTCCGATATCCGTGACGAATCGGATCGCGACGGTATGCGCGTCGTGTTCGAACTCAAGAAAGATGCGATCCCGGAGGTGGTGCTCAACAACCTGTACAAACAGACCGCGCTGCAGTCCTCGTTTGGCGTCACCATGCTGGCGATCGTCGATGGGCGACCCAAAGTACTGACGCTCCGCGAAGCGCTGTGTTGTTTTGTCGAGCACCGGCGCGATGTGGTCACTCGCCGCTCGCTCTTCGAGCTACGCGAAGCCAAAGCCCGGCGCGAAATCGTGGAAGGCCTAGGAATCGCTGTCGACAACATCGACCGCGTCATCCAGATCATCCGCTCTTCACCCGATCCGGAAGTGGCGAAACAGGCTTTGATGGCGGAGCCGCTCGGGGGGCTCGGCGAATTTCTGGAACGCGCTGGACGTTCCGAGGAGGAGATCGAAGCACGCACCGAGTCGGGCGACTATTTTCTTTCGGAGCGACAGGCTGCGGCCATTCTGGAGATGCGCCTCTCGCGCCTCACCGGTCTCGAGCGCGACAAGCTGGAGGCCGAATTCAAAGAGCTGTGCGCCACCATCGACTACCTCGAAGCCATCTTGGCCAGTGAGGCGCGGCTGCTCGAGGTCGTGATCGGCGAGCTGGAACGGCTGCGCGATCAGTTTGGCGACGCGCGCCGCACTGAAATCGTCGACGATGCCGGCGAAATCTCCATCGAGGATATGATCGCCGACGAGGAGATGGTGGTCACCGTCTCCCACGAGGGGTACGTCAAGCGCAATCCCATCTCGCTCTACCGGGCACAAAAGCGCGGCGGACGCGGCGTAACAGGAGCTGCGACTAAGGAGGAGGATTTCATCGCCTCTCTGTTTGTCGCTTCAACGCACGATCATCTCCTCCTTTTCACATCGATGGGGCGCGCCTACCTGAAACGGGTCTACGAACTACCGGAGGGCTCGCGGGCGGCGCGCGGCAAAGCGCTGGTCAATCTGCTCCAGCTACAGGAGGGCGAGCGCGTCGTCGAGATGCTGCCGCTCAAGGATTTTCCGGAGTCCCGGGAAGAGGAGGAGAAGGGGCCGTTTGTCTTCTTTGCTACGCGCGATGGCACGGTGAAGAAGACCCCGCTAGGCGCCTTTGCCAACATCCGAACGACCGGCATCATCGCGCTATCGATCGACGAGGGCGACGATCTCATCGCTGTACGACTCACCGATGGCAATCAGAACATCCTGTGTGCCTCCCGCGATGGTTACGCGATCCGCTTTAGCGAAGAGAAGGTGCGCCCGATGGGGAGAACCGCGCGCGGCGTGCGCGGCATGGATCTGCGTGAAAAGGACCAGCTGGTAGCGATGGCGGTGATCGCCGCCGATTCCCAGGAGACGCTCATCACGGTGTGCGAGAACGGCTATGGCAAACGCACGCCGATGGCCGACTACCCGACGAAGGGGCGCGGGGGGCTCGGGGTCATCACCATCAAGACCAGCGAGCGCAACGGCAAGGTGGTGGGCGTCAAGATCGTGACCGACGAGGATGACCTCATGCTCATCACCACCGGTGGCAAGGTGATCCGCATGCCGGTCAAGGGCATTCCGACGCTCGGGCGCAATACCCAGGGCGTGCGCCTTGTGCGTCTGGAAAAGGGCGAACAGGTGGTCGCCGTCGATCGGTTGGCCGAGCGCGACGAGGAGGAGGCGCGGCCGGAGGCCAAGGTGGAGGTACTCGAAGGCGCCGAAGAGGACTACGGCGAAGAGTTTGCACCGGAGATCGAGATCGACGATGGCCCCACGACGAAAAATGAGGATGGCGAAGAGTGACCCGCTCGCAGGAGCTGTTTGAGCGAGCCCAGCGGGTGATCCCCGGCGGCGTCAATTCGCCGGTGCGCGCCTTTCGTGCCGTCGGCGGCGAGCCGCTCTTCATCGCCCGCGGTCAGGGCGCCCATCTCTGGGATACCGATGGCAAGGAGTACATCGACTACCTCGGCTCGTGGGGACCGCTCATCCTCGGCCACGCTCATCCCGAGGTGCTCGACGCGGTCGTTCGCGCCGCCGCAGCGGGCACCAGCTTTGGAGCACCGACCGAGCAGGAGGTGGAGCTGGCCGAGCTCCTGTGCCGGCTCGTACCCTCCCTGGCCAAAGTGCGGCTTGTCTCCTCGGGCACCGAAGCGACGATGTCGGCGCTGCGGGTGGCGCGGGGGTTTACCGAACGCGAAAAGATCATCAAGATCGACGGTGGCTACCATGGCCACGCCGACTGCCTACTGGTCGCCACTGGATCGGGCGCGGCCACGCTGGGGCTGCCCGGCTCGGCAGGAGTCACGCGCGGTACCGCCCAAGATACGCTGACGGTGGCCTGGAACGATCTGTCAGCGGTGGCCGCGATCCTCGAGCGAGAGCCGATCGCCGCAGTCATCGTCGAGCCTGTATGCGGCAACATCGGCTGCGTGCCGCCACGCCCCGGTTATCTCGCCGGTCTACGCGACCTCTGTACGCGCTACAGAACGGTCCTCGTCTTCGACGAGGTGATGACCGGTTTCCGAGTTGCGCTCGGCGGTGCACAGGCGCTCTATGGTGTGCAGCCCGACATGACCTGCCTCGGCAAGATCGTCGGCGGTGGCCTGCCGGCAGCAGCCTATGGCGGGCGCGCCGAGATCATGGCCTGCGTCGCCCCCGATGGACCGGTCTACCAGGCGGGCACACTGTCGGGAAACCCGCTCGCCGTGGCCGCGGGATTGACCACGCTGCGTCTGCTCGAGCGGCCAGGCACCTATGAGAAGCTCGAGGCAACCTCGCACCGCCTCATCGAGGGGATCGGCGCCTTGGCGCGCGAAGCGGGAGTGGCACTACAGGCCAATCGCGTGGGCTCCATGTTTACCGGATTCTTCAGCGGTAGCGAAGTGCTCGACTACGCCAGCGCCAAGCGTTCCGACGCGGCACGCTTCGGCCGCTGGTTCCGTGCCATGCTCGAGCGGAACATCTACCTCGCCCCGTCGCAGTTCGAAGCGGCCTTCGTGTCGCTCGCCCACACCGACGCCGATATCGCCCGCACGCTAGAGGCCGCGCACCACGCGTTCCAAGCGCTGACATAAAAAACCCCCGGGAGTTTTGCACGCCCGGGGGTCTCGCAACAGGGAAAGCGAAAACTACTTCGCGGGGGCCTCTTCCTTCTTCTCACCCTCGGCCTTCTTCTTCTTGCCACCCTTCTTCTTGGGGGCCTTCTCTTCCTTCTTCTCGCCACCGGCGGCAGGCGCCTCGTCGGCGATCGCGCGAGCGGCGAAGGTGGTCAGAGCGAGACCGGCAACCAGACCCAGCAGAATCTTCTTCATGGACATCTCCTTTGCGGCAAAGGGCTGGGCGCCTCGGCCCACCCGACGTTGAACTGCAGGCACTCTGCCTGCGCCCGCGCATTAATGCAACCCACGTACCGCGGCCAACCCAGCGATAAACCTAGTGGGCTCTACCTATCCATGGGGCATTCTTGCCTCACCCACAGGTGTAACGAAGCCGAATCGCCACACTCGAGAAAATCCTAGGAAGAAGGCGATCTGCGCATATAATATTGCCGCTTCACTATCGGGAGGAGCCATGGGGGTCAGCGAATTCGAGGACGGCTTCGAGGACGGTCAGGTACTGCGCGACCGCGAGCAGCTGGAGGCACTCCAATTGGGAGAGGAGCTGCTCTCGGCCCAAATAGCAGCCCTCGAGCCTCGGGCGGCCGTTTCGGTCTCCGAGGCGACATCGATCAACGATGCGATCCGGCTCATGCTCGACAACAAGATCGGTGCGGTACTGGTGGTCCGCAACGGCCATGCGGTGGGGATCTTCACCGAGCGCGATGTGCTGCAGCGTGTGGCGATCTCGGGCATCGACCGAAGCTGCTCGGTGGCCGCCGTGATGACCCCGCATCCCGACGTCCTGGCGCTCGAGGATAGCATTGCCTTTGCCCTGAATCTCATGATCGCCCGTGGATTCCGCCACATTCCAATCGTCGATAAGGCCCACCGGCCCGTTGCAGTGCTATCGCTGCGCGAAGTGGTCCACTACATCGTATCGCTGATGCCGAAGCGAGTGCTCAACCTCCCGCCCGAACCCCGGCTGGGGATCGCCAAAACGCCTGACGGTGGCTAACTCTTCTCTCTGATCAACCCCTTGAATAGGTCCCCGCCTTCCGAGATCGAGAAGCAGGAGTTCGAGTTCGAGTTTGAGCTCAGGTTCAATTCGGTCCCTCCGGCCGAGTTGAGAGCCGCGGTACTCATTGGATCGATGGGAGTGGCGTCGGCCCATCGGCTGCCTAAGGATGCGCCTTCCATCGACAGGATTTTGCTGGTTGTCACACCAGAGGAGGCGACTTCAGATTTGGTAGCGTCCATCGACCAGGTTCAGAAAGCGATCTCCGCCGAAATCTTCCTGGTCGTTCCAGAAACTAAACCAGTAAACGGTGAGGCCACAGTCTATCTGAGTATCGCGCAATTTCTTCTCGAGCTCGACCAACCGATCGAGCAGATTTTCTTCGCAGTCACGAGCCAGGTCCGATCGCAGGCGAAGTACACTGATTTCGTCGCGGCGATCGATGACATTCGTTGGAATCATAGCCGTTTGCTCTTTCAGCAGCTCAGTGATCCAACGACGGACACTCGCCTTATGCTGTACGAGTGGGCTCGGTTTCTCGATCGCCACGGGTACCCATTCCACGCGCTCAAGTTCTACTACTGGTTATGCTCGTGGATACCGCCGGAACGCCTGGCGCCGCATGCACTGGACTGTCTTTCACGGCTCGAATGCCACGAGGCGATGGCCGACTGGACACACTTTCTAAAGGAACCTTGGGCAGGGACGATTCGCGAGTGTGTTCCAATCGCCATCGCTGAAACCCAAAAGGCGAACAAAAAACAGCTTGCAGCGAACCTGGACGTACTCGAGAAGTTCCATCTCGCCCTGGCGACGCGCCTTCGCAATCACACCCCCGAGCGAAAGCGTCAGGCCTGGCTAAAGGAAGATCCCTGGTTGCCCAGGTTTTCTGCTCTACCGCTGTTGAGCCAGCGGGGCTATGCGCTATTTTTTTCTCTCGATGCTGGGCGGATCATCGAACACAATCCGCCCAGGAGTCCGCGTGGGCTGATCCGGTCCCGGGCTTCGTGGATATCAGCCGATAGCCTCCTCATCGGTTCGCTCAGTGCCTACAGCACACTTGTTACCTGTGCTGCCAATTCGATGCCGCTAATGGCTTTCGAAGAGATGCTGTTTGCGAGGAAGGAGCAGGCCATCTACGTCATCGAGACGGACTTCGACTATTTCTATCGGCTGTTAGAGGAGGAGGATTTCACGAGTCTGTTTTCGCGTGAGCGCTTTCATTTCTTCATCGGAGAGGAGGCGGTGTCTCAGTGGGAAACCCACATGCTCGATCATCCGCTCAGCCCACTGCCAGTGATACGATTGGATTTTACAGCGGAGACCGTTGCAGCAAGCGAGCGCGTTGCGAATGAGCGCGCCCGACGCAAGCGAGCGCTCGAGCGACAGCTCGCTGCTCTCTGGGACGGTGGCCATCTCGATGAGATCGCCCGCATTCTGTCGGGCCATGGCGACCGCGCGCTGCGGGTGTGGATGCACACCAGCAACTTCAACGGCTTTCCGCCAAACCACCTGCGCGACATTCAAGCTGCCTTCGAGAGTCTTGGTGTCGTCGCGCACCTCTTTCATGAAAACCTCAGCTGGGAACGCCTGCTGGACGAAGGCGTCCTGATTAGCCTGGTCGATTTCCGGCCTGATCTCGTGCTGCTCTACAACGATCTCCGAACCACGCTCAGCTTCCGCCTGCCGGAGTCGATTCCGGTCATCTGTCTTTTCGAAGATCAGGATCCACACCTGATCGATCCAGAAAACGTAAGACGACTCGGGTCGGTCGATCTCACCTTTGCGATGGCCGACGCGATGGTGCACCTCTGTCGCGAGCTCGAGTATCCCCATGTGGAGCGCTTCAGCGTCGCCACCAATCCGGAAATTTACCGTCCCGATCCAAGCTTGCCGCCACCTATCGATGCGGTGGCGCTGGTGTCCCAGATGGTTCCACTCGAGGATCCCCGAGGTTACCCCGGGTTCATCAAGCAGGTCTTTCGTCTTCTTGGGGAGCGCGGAGTGAAGCAGCTCAATTTGGCGGCATTGACGCAGATGGCACTCGAGGCGGCCGACACCCTGGGTCTTCCAGTCAGTAATCCCCGGGAGCTCGGGCGCGCCGCGCTATTCGTCGAACGCCAATACCATTTACTCGAAGTCGTGCGCTGGCTCACTGCGGCGCGCGTTCCCCTCGCTCTGTTCGGACGAGCCTGGGACCGCTGGCCAGAGTTTCGCGAGTTCGCTCGCGGTGAGCTGCCGCAGGGGCCACCGCTGGCGCGGGCCTACCAACACGCTAAGGTGCTCGTGCACGTCAACTCCGCCTTCAACTGCCATCAGCGCGTTTTCGAAGGCATCTCATCGGGCGCGTTTTTAGCCTTGCGCTCGCTCGCTTCCGATCGGGCTCCCCGCGGTCTGGGAGACTACCTGACCATCGGCCACGAAGTGACCACCTTCTCGACAGCAGATGAGCTTCTAGTGCTCGTCGATCGGGCCTTTACCGACGAGCTGTGGCGGCAAAGCATCGTTCAGGCAGGACGCAAGCGGGTGCTCGCCGAACACACCTATGCCCATCGTATGAAGCAGATCCTCGACCAGGTGGGCGTGGCGCTCAGCCATAAATGATTAATTCTCCTCAAGGTCGTCCTCATCCAGTGGGATCACCGAAGGAGTGGCTGTCGGGGTATTGACGATGATGGCGGTTGGCTCGCGGTGCAGCCGATGTGGCTCCAGCCGTGCCCCCTGGAACTCGCCGGTGTAGGCGGAAGACTGCTGAGAGGGGGTCGGCGCCAGCGGCGTGAACTGGGTGAACTCCGCATCCTGCCCGAGTACATCGGCAATGAGATTGACCCCCACCTCTGCCTCCCGGGCCTCACTGATCACGAACTCCTCCAACTGCCGAAGCTCGCGCTCGATCTCGGGGGCAAATGTTCTACGCAGAAAGTGTGAAAAATGGGTGCGCCGATAGCCCGGTGCATAGCGATCGAGAAAGATGCGGAGATCGAGGGAGAGCTGCTCGCCCGACTGGTAGCGAGCGGTCCGACTACGGACCATCGCCCGGTCGACGATCGCGACCAGCTCTGGGGGCACGTTCGGCACGAGTTCGTGCAACGGCCGCGGTCGAGCATCGCGCACTGCAAAGATGAGTTCTACTTCGGCCGAGGCCTGAAAGGGCGGGCGCAGCGTCAGCATTTCGTACATCACCGAACCGAGCGAAAAAAGATCCGAACGATGGTCGAGGCGCCGTCCCATCGCCTGCTCCGGCGACATGTATTTGACCTTGCCTTTGATGACCCCGGTCTTGGTCTGCACCCGCGTCAGCGTCGCCTTGGCGATCCCGAAGTCGCAGAGCTTCACCACCCCCTGATAGGAGCAGAGTAAATTGGAGGGAGAAACGTCGCGGTGCACGATGTGAAGTGCTTGGCCGAGACGATCCTGTTGGATGTGGGCGGAGTGGAGCGCCTGCGCCGCCTCCATCGCAATCCAGGCCACGTGTTCGGGCGCAAGGGGCTGGCTGGCTTGGCGACCTCGTTCGAGCAGCGCCCGCACATCTTTGCCGTCGACGTATTCCATCGCGATGAAATACTCGCCGCCGGCATGGCAGAATTCGTAGACGCGCGCGATGTTGGGATGGAGCAGCTGTGCTGAAATCTTGGCTTCGTCCACCAACATCTCGAGAAAACTCTGGTCCTCGATGAGGTGGCCGAGGAGCCGCTTGACCGCAACGACGTGGGAGTGTCCCGTTCGGTCGAAGGTCTTGGCGCGATAGATCTCCGCCATTCCACCGTACGCTATCCGGTCGAGCAAATGGTACCGGCCGAGCTGCTGGGCGTGTGGCATCGCAGAACGGTTCATGGTATCGCATCGGGCGACCTCCATGAAGGTGCTAGGGATTGAGTCGTCCTGCGATGAAACGGCGGCAGCGGTCGTCGAAGATGGACAGCGGGTGCTGTCGGACGTCGTGTCGTCGCAAGTGGAGCTACACCGCCCTTACGGAGGTGTGGTACCGGAACTGGCCTCCCGAGCCCATGTGGTGCAGGTGGTACCCGTCATCCGCGAGGCACTTCACCGTGCCGGGCTCGCCTGGAGCGACCTCGACGGTATCGCCGTGACGCGGGGTCCGGGCCTCGTCGGCGCGCTTTTGGTCGGCGTGCAGGCCGCCAAGGCGATCGCCTATGCACGTCAGCTGCCACTCGTCGGTGTGAACCACCTCGAGGGTCATCTGCAGGCGATCTTTCTTCGCGATTCAGACGAGCCGGAACATCCCGTGCCGTGCTGGCCCCATTTGGGGCTGCTGGTTTCGGGGGGGCACACGCTACTGCTCGAATGTTTGGCGCCAGGGCAGTTCCGACTGATCGGCGCTACCCGCGATGATGCGGCGGGAGAAGCGTTCGACAAAGGTGCCAAGATGCTCGGGCTCGGCTATCCCGGCGGAATGGTGATCGACCGGTTGGCGCAGGTCGGAGATGCCCAGGCGGTGCCCTTTCCCCGACCCATGTGCAACCGGGGGCTCGATATGAGTTTCAGTGGACTCAAGACCGCGCTCTCGGCCCGTCTCCAGAAAACCGGGCAGCCCACGGAGCAGGCTCTCGCCGATCTGTGTGCTTCGTTTCAAGGCGCCATCGTCGAACAGTTGGTGCGCAAAACGCTGCTGGCGATCGATCGCACTGGCCTCCGAGAGCTGCAAGTCGGAGGGGGCGTGGCGGCAAATTCGGCGCTACGCGCGGCGCTCGGTACCGCCGTCTCGGCGCGCGGAATCACGTTGCACCTGCCGCCCCGGAAACGCTGCACCGACAATGCGGCGATGATCGCCGGAGCCGGATACCATCATCTTGTGCAGGGCGAGCGCGCCGATCTCACGCTCAACGCCACCGCTTCGTTGCCGCTATGAGCTCCTTCCCGACCGTCAAGGAGCTCCTGCGCAAGCACGGTGTACGTGCCAAGAAGTCCTGGGGGCAAAACTTCCTCACCGATGAGCGCGTCTATCAGGCGATCGTGCGCGCTTCGGGTGCGGGCCCTGACGATACGGTGGTCGAAATCGGCGCCGGCCTGGGTACTTTGACCCTGCGCCTGGGCGAAGCCGCAGGGCGCGTTTTTGCAATCGAGCGCGACCGCGATATGGCAGCGTTGTTGCGCGCGGAACTCGGGCAACATCCGCGCATCGAACTCATCGAAGGCAATGCGCTCAGCTTCGACTATGGTTCGCTCTCGGCACGAGTGCTTCGGCCGCCGATCGCCGTCGGCAACCTGCCCTATCAGATCGCCTCACCACTGCTGTTTCGGCTGCTCGAAGCCCGTCCACCGCTCGGCCGTATCGTGGTCATGCTGCAGCTCGAAATGGCACAGCGGATCGTGGCCAAACCAAGCACCAGCGATTATAGCGCCATGACCGTGATGGTGCGGATGGTGGGCGATCCGAAGATCGTATGCAAAGTGTCCCGCAGCGCCTTTTCGCCCTCGCCGAGGGTCGATTCGGCGGTCGTGCGCATCGATCCGCTCGCCGCCCCACGCGCCCAAGTCGCCGATCCGCTGCGCTTTAGCCAGGTCGTCCACGCGGCCTTCGGGCAGCGCCGCAAGACCCTGCGCAACGCCCTCTCGACGCTCGCCCCCTCCATCACTGTCGAGCGCGCACTCCGACGGGCCCGAATCGACGAGAAGCGTCGCGGCGAAACGCTCGATGTCGCGGAGTTTGCCCGTCTCACGGAGGCCTTCGAGCATGCCGGAACTCCCTGAGGTAGAAACCGTCGTCCGCAGCCTGCAGCCGATCGTAGGTCGCACCATCGAAGGGGTGGAGACGAGTGGGCTCAAGTTACGTTCGCCGGTTGATGCAGATCTCCTCGGGCGCGCCTGCGTCGGCACCCAGATCGAACGGATCGCGCGCATCGGTGGCAAGTACATCGTAGCCGAGCTCTCGGGCACCGAATGCTTGCTGCTGCACCTTGGCATGAGCGGACGCCTAAAATGGACGGCCCCTTCTGAGCCGCGGCCGCCCCACACCCACGTCGTCTGGCGCTTCTCAGATGGAGAATTGCGCTTCATCGATCCGCGGCGTTTTGGCCTGGTTAAGGTCTATCGAAACAACGAGTTCCTGCACTCGCCCGAACTGTTCAACCTCGGAGTGGAGCCGCTCGGTAAATTCTTCAGCCCCGAGTTCCTCATCGAGGAGCTCGGCTACAGCAGCATGTCGATCAAGCAGTTTCTTCTGGATCAGCACCGCATCGTCGGTCTTGGCAACATCTATGCTTCAGAAGCGCTCTTTGCCGCCCGCGTCTCACCGCGACGTCGAGCGGACCGCATCACGCGCGCGCAGGCCCGGGCGCTGCACGACGCGATTCGCCTGGTCCTCGAACAGGCGATTGCGCGACGAGGCACGAGCTTTCGCGACTATGTCGATGCCAACGGCGCAAGCGGCAACAATCAGGAGTTCCTCCAGGTCTATGACCGAGCCGGTCGCCTCTGTCCGCGCTGCGGCGCCCCTATTCGCCAAATCGTCCAGGCCGCCCGATCGACTTTCTACTGCCCGCGGTGCCAAAGATAGGGCTAAAACAGTTCCAGTTGCGGCACGAGGATCTCCGCTGCCGGATCGTAGTCGTCGCCTAAAAGATCCCGCGCAAACTCCCAGGGCCAGCTGCGACGCCCCTCCGGCGGCGGCCGACGGTGGCGTTCAATGTAGGCGCGCAAGAAGACACGTGTGGCGTCATTCATGTAGCCGCCGCCACGCACTGGACCATATTCGTGGTTGTAGCGCTGGGCGATACGAAGAAACAGTTCGTCACGGCGCACTTTGGCGACCAGCGAGGCTGCTGCCACCGCCACGTGTTGTTCTTCGCCATGGTCGAGCGCGTCGAGGTGGAGGTGTTGTTGACGAAGCGGTTGGAACAGCTTCTGTCCGTCGGCCACGATTCGACGTGCAGGGGGAGCGCGATCGATAAGAATTGCCGCCCGCTCCTGCTCCAGTCGATTGAGCTCTCCTCGCCGTGTCCGCTGGTCGATCTCCTTCACCTCGACCACGACGATCTCAACATGCGCCGCCGCTTCGAGAATCTTGGGAAGCAGAGCGGAGCGCTCCGCGTGAGCTTTTTCGCCGGCGCCGTAGCGTTTCGAATCCACCACGCCGGCGCGGGTGAGCCGCGCTGCCTGCCGCGGCTGCAGTGCCACGCAAGCCATGACCATCGGTCCAAGAATGGGTCCCCGTCCTGCCTCATCGATACCGAGGACGAGGTCGCTCACTGTAGCCTCACGAACGCCTTCTCGATTCGCTGCAGTGGTGCGAGCAGTCGCTCTTCGATCTCGTATCGCTGGAGCTCCTCTGCGCCGCGCAGCCGCTCGAGTTGCTCCGTAAGATCCGCAAACAGTGCCGCCGCCCCCGCATGCAGGGGCTCCAGTAGCTCCGCTTCAACGACTGCCAGGTTGGGCATGTCGCGCTCGAGCGCGCGACGTACCGCTGCCTCCGAGAGTTCCAGCTTGGGCAGCACGTGGGTGAAAAACTCATCGACCCGTCCACCGCGCAGGTAGCCCCGCACAAAGGCACGCAACCGCCCGTAAACCTGCTCATCCAGAATGTGCAGTGCAGGGCCCGCTTGCGCTGCTCCCAAGGGCGCCCCCATCGTCGCGATCCGCTCCAGCTCAGCGACCACACGCGCTTGCGACCCACGACCGACCATGCGTAGCTGTTCCTCGACGAGCCCTACCAAGAAGTCCCGATCGGGATCCGTCGCTCGATGTGAACCAAAAACCCACGAACGCGGCCGGACGAACTCGAGCACCTCACGAGCTGCCAATGCAAACAGCGCTTCGAGATCACTGGAAAGTCGCAGCCGCTCCGCACTGAGGAAGCCCTGCAAAAACAGCCCCTCTTCGGTACGAACTGCCGCAATCGCGGCAGCAAATTCGGCACTGCGATCGCTCGCCAGGAGCTTCTGTGTTCGGTCTCCTGCCTCCGCCAGTAGAGTGCCTAGCCGGCGCAGCGCCGATTCGCGCTTGATCAGTTCCGCCCGGGAGAAGAACCGCTCTTCGAGAACGCGCTCGAGCTCGGCGCGATTCGCGCGCTCCGCCTGTCCGTGCAGCGCCTCACGCGCAGAAAAGGGGACCAGCACTTCGACCAGCTGTCCCAGCTCCGCAGAGAGGTGCGCGAGGACGGTGGATCGCTCCGCTTCACCGACCGCATCGATCTTGTTGACCACGCCCAGGATCCGCTTGTGCTCGCTCCGGATGCGCTCCAGTGCCGCGCGTTCGCTCGCCTTGCCCGCTTGACCGACCGAAAACAGCCATACCACGGCATCCGCCTGAGCAATGAACTGGCGCGCGGTCTCCTCATGCTCTGGCAAAATCGAATTGAGCCCCGGTGTATCGACCAGATTTACCCGCTCCAGGGCCGGCAACGGACAGAACAGCTCGACCCAGCGGATTTGGCGTACCTCTGCCTCGCTGAGGCGCGCCAGGAGCGGACCCATCTCCTCCCAAGGCAGCTCGCGGATGCGCCCGTCGAGGTACAAGAGACGCCCGCCGCGCTTGGCTCCATACTTCAGTACATTGATCGTTGCGGTGGTCGGAGTGATCCCGGTTGGCGCCACCGCCTCGCCCAGCAGCGCGTTGATGAAACTCGACTTGCCGGCATTGAACTCGCCCATCACCGTGACCAGGAGCGGGCGATCGACCAGCTCGACCAGTCGCGCCGCCTCGGGAGCCAAGTCGCTCCACTCGGGAGCGAGCGCGAATTGGCTCTGGACTGCGTGTAACACCGCTGGCAGCTCACTCGGCAGTTCGGTGCTTGGAACCTGGCGACGATAGATCTCACCCAGGAGCGCGCGGCCGCGCGCATCGGCGGGCTGGAGTTCGATCGCCCGATGCAGTGCCGACAGCGCTTCAGGATAATCGCCATCGGCGATCGCCAGCTGTGCATGCGCGAGCTGTACCTCCAGTGAATCCGTGGACGCACTGGCCAAAGTCGCTCTTGCCTCCTCCCGATCCCCTGCCGTGAGCAGTTCGAGCGCTCGGGCAGCCAGGGCATCGGCAGGAAGAATGCCGCCTTGGTTGGCGGCGTCGGCGAGCAGTTGAGCAGCATAGCTGCCGGCACGAGTTCGCTCCGTCTCTCCGGCACGAAGGGCAACGCGTAGCGCATCGGTCAATGCGGTGGCCCGCGCTTCAGCAGCGGCGGCCTCCTCGCGCTGTGACAACGCCGCAATCGCCCGATCAAACTCGTCGAGTGCTGCGCTCTCCGAACGTGCGAGTGCCCGTGCACGGGCCAGAACCAGGTGTGCTTCGGGAGCGCTGGGCCGTTCAGACAAGGCCGCCATGGCGTGAACATGCGCACCCGCCGCATCGCCCATTTCGATGGCCAGCGCGGCCAGGCCGAGCCGTGAGGTCAGCCGTTCCCCTTCGGAAGCCCGGGTGAGCGACCGCTCATAGGCAGCCTGTGCATCATGGGTCCGATGCAGACGACGATAGAGCTCACCGAGTGCACACAGGGTCGCAACATCGGCGGTCGCAGCCGCCGCGGAGCGCTCGAGATGCCGCCGTGCACCGTCGAGATCGCCGCGTCGAAGTAGGGCCTGTCCGAGCAGCCCCTCCGCTTCGGTATCATGGGGGATGCCGGCCACCGCCTTGCGCAACTCGCGAATCGAGCGGTCGAGCTCGCCGCGTACGAAGTAGATCGCTCCCCTCCCACGATAGACCTCGCCGCGCTGCAATTCACTCGAAACCCCGATGGTGATCGCCTTCTGAAAACTCTCCAAGGCTGTATCCAGCTGACCGAGCCGCCGCCTCGCCTCGCCCCGCCCGAGGTGTGCATCGCCGAGCTCAGGACGCGCCGCGATCGCATCGGCGAACGCCGCCTCTGCACCTGCCGCATTGCCTGCCCGTGCCCGCGCTACCCCCAGCAGGTAGGCAGCCCGCGCAAACCCGGGCCGCAGCGCCAGCGCTTCCGAAAGCTCCCGGATCGCCAGTTCGAGCTCTCCGCGCTCCAGGGCCGACGCTCCCAACTCGAGGTGCATGCGAACTTCATCCGGCACCACCAGATCGCCGAGCGAATCGGCGATGCGGTCAAAGAGCCCCATGTACCTTGGACCAGAGCCGCTCGCGCAGGCCGCCCAGCCGGTGTTCGAGCCGTTCGAGCGCTTCCAGCTGAGTCACGATCACCTGATCGTGTTCGGCCACATCCACTCCCTGCTTTTGCCGCTCCTCGAGGGCTCGATCGAGCACTTCGGAGATCCCCCGATGCAGCGTATCGCCGGCGGCGGTGACGAAGTCGGTGAGGCGCGCAGCGACGTCGAAGACGATGGCCTCAAAGCGTGGGCCGATCGCCTCAGCCGCTTTGCGCGCCAGTTGAGGGGCCAGATCCTTCGCCTGCTCCTTGAGATGTCCGGCCGCGCGCTCCTTGACCACCACCGCCAAGATCGGCGCTGCCAAGGTCAACATACCGCCCACCAGAGAGTTGACGAACAATAGGATCCCAGTTCCGAGCGCACCCAAGGCGAAGACGCCCACATCGTATTTGATCGTATCGACTGAGAAGTCGACTCGTGCGTCGATCGGCCCGAGCTCGCGCATAAGGAGCGCCATCGCCTCGATGGCATTCTCATTGGTCACCTGAATGATCTCTTCCGCCAAGCGCTCGAGTTGGCCAGCGACCTTATCCCCTTCACGCTCCGCCCACTCCTTCCACTGGTCCTCGAGAAAAGGTTGCAGATAGCGCTCTACGTCGACCGCTTGCGCCCGATCGATTTCCCCCGGCAGTGCCGCTACAAAAGCGAGCGTAAACTCCTCGAGGTCGAGGCGAAGATTGGCCGAGATCGCCTGCGACTCGGCGCGGATCTTCTCGTGGATGGTTCGCAGCGTCGCTTTGCGGTGCTCGAGCTCATGCCGAACACGCGCAATCCGCGCCTCCAGCTCGTCGAGTGCCAGTGTCAATGAACGACGCTTGATGCCGAGGTTTTGGCGAAGGTAGCCGAGCGTTCGCAGACCATCGCTCACTCCGTTATCGAGCAGCACCCGTCCGCGCTCCTCTGAAAGATACCGCCCGAGATGATCGAGCAGTGCCTCCATCCCAGATCGAGCACGGTCGCCGGTGAGAAAGCGCTTCGCCGAAACGGGAAAAATCACCGGATCGGGCACGATGCGGGCGAGGTGGGTGCGACAAAAGGCCAGCGCCTGTTCGAGCTCATCAGGGGCCAAGAGGTCGATTTTTCCCAGGATGAAAATGAGCTTGTCGCGCGAGCGCCGCAGCAGCCGCTGCTCCAAAAAGGCGCGCTCAGACGCCTTCAGCACCTGGGCACTATCGAGTAAAAACAGACATGCGTCGGCGCGTGGGATGTAGCCGTAGGTGATCTCGGCGCGCTGCTCGTTGAGATCGTTGACCCCTGGCGTATCGACCAGCGTCAGCCGATCGCGGAGGATCTCAGCCGGCCAGCCGATTTCGACGAAGCGCACTCGACCCGGCTGGGCCTGGGGCCCTTCGATGGTCACCCAGTCGGCGAGCGATTGGGGATCGACCGGCTCCGACGTTCCATCGCCAAGGTAGGCGGTTGCACGCGGCGATTCCGCCCACACGAGATGGTTGATCGTTGCGGTGGTCGGCGTAATCCCGGCCGGCAGCACCGGAGCACCGAGCAGAGCGTTCACGAAAGTCGACTTCCCGTGGTTGAACTCGCCCAGTACCACCAAGTGAAAGCGCTCTTCGACGAGCTTCGGCAGCCGAACCTCCTCGAGATCGCGGGCCAACGTCAAAAGCCCCACTGCGCTCGCCATCCGCGAAATCTCCCGCAGCTCGTCGATCAGCTCCTCTTTTGCAGCCGTATCGCGGATGAGGCTCATTTCAAAAGCTCCGCCACCCGTGCGTCGCACTCTTCCGGCGAAAGCCCAGTCGCTTCACCGCTCAGGCCAGTGTAGTAGCGACTCTGCGCAAATAGAGCCAGTGCACCACGCCGTCCCTCGCTCGCGCCCCGCTTGCCGATCGCACTCGATGCGACATCGAGATCTCGGCAGGCGATGAGAGCCGCTCGATCCGCGGTGATCTCCGCGCGTCGTTCCCACAGTTCCAGCGCCGCCAGCGCCGGCCGCACCGTCCAGCGTCCAAAACGCTCGCCCGCATGTCTCAGCAAGTAAAGCGTCGTGCCCAGCGCCACGTGGCGGTTCTGCATATGGCCCAATTCACGCCCGAGCGTGGCCACCAGCTCGCGTGGCGAGAGCTGGTCAGGCAGCGAAGAGTGCACCAGGATCGCCGCTTCGTCATCGCTGCCAAGCGTACAAAGATCGACCTCTTCGATCGGCGCGGGCGTAACGAACACCGCCGGCATTCCGACGTGTAGCTGGGCCGCACACTCGAGCGCTGCCCCATGGACCTCGGGCTGAACCGTCGCACTCACTCGCACCGCCGGCCCCAGTAGCTCCGCCCGGGCCCGCATCCGCCACAGCTCTACCGCCGCCCGGAGCGCCGTCTGCACCGGCCGCACCCGATCGAGCGTGCGTAAGATCCGCCGGTCGCCAGCATACGCATAAGCGAGCCCTTCGCGGATCTCAGCGGCTCGTGCGCCCTTTCGCCGCTCAACGTAATCGTGGAAATCGAAGTTGGCCATTTCGCGAGCAGAGGATAGCTCACCCGAGGCGCCGCCACTACTGGTCTCTCTAGCGGTCTACGGGAAAATCCCCCGCTCGGCGTAGGCCTTGGCGATCCGTTCGAGCGCGATCACGTAGGCCGCGGTGCGGTAGTCGACCTTGCGCTCCTCGGCGACGTCACACACCTGACGATAGGTCCGGGACATCTGTTTTTCGAGGCGTGTCTCCACCTCTTCGAGCTCCCAACGCTCGGACCGTTTGTTCTGCAGCCACTCGTAGTAGGAGACGGTGACGCCGCCCGAGTTTACCAAGATGTCGGGCAGTAGATCGATGCCTCGCTCCGCCAAGATCGCTTCGGCCGCCGGGTAAGTCGGTCCGTTGGCACCCTCGACCAGCACCTTACACTTGAGCGCGCGTGCCTCCTTCTCGTCGATCTCGAGCTCGAGCGCCGCGGGAATAAACAGATCGCATTCGAGCGCAAAGAACTCATCGCGGCTGATCGGCCGCGCGCCCTTGTAGCCCTCCACCGAGCCGGTGTGGGCGACGTGCTCCGACAGCTTGTGCGGGTTCATCCCTTCGGGGTTGGCGAGATAGCCCTTATAGTCACCGACGCCGACCAGCGTCGCGCCCATCTTCGACAGCAGCTTGGCCGCCCAGGAGCCGACGTTGCCGAAGCCCTGGACGATGAAGGTGGCGCCGTTGAGGTTGAACTTGCGGTTGCGCGCCCACTCCGTGACGCAGGTGACCAGCCCCTGGCCGGTCGCCGCCTCGCGTCCGTAAGACCCTCCTGAAGTGACGGTCTTGCCGGTGACGACCCGGCGCAC
Source organism: Myxococcales bacterium (assembly GCA_023248875.1). Taxonomy (GTDB): domain Bacteria; phylum Myxococcota_A; class Polyangia; order Palsa-1104; family SHYY01; genus JAHFDT01. The sequence continues at coordinate 19,149 of JAHFDT010000054.1, forward strand.
GGCATTCTTCTCGCCCGCACCCGAGAAGTTCATGTAGGTGTCCATGATCCAGACCATCATCTGCGCAGTCGTACCGACGTCGGGCGCCGGGACATCCAGCTCGGGACCGATGTTATTGCCGAGCGCATGGGTGTAGCGGCGCGTGATGCGCTCAAGCTCGCTCTTCGAATGGAGCCGCGGGTTGAACTTGATGCCCCCCTTGCCGCCACCGAACGGGATGTCCTGGAGAGCGCTCTTCCAGGTCATCGCCGCCGCCAACCCTTTGAGCTCGTCGAGCGAGACCTCCTCGTGGTAGCGGATGCCCCCCTTGTAGGGACCCAAGATATTGTTGTGCTGGACACGGTAGCCCTTGAAGAGGATGTAGCGACCGTCGTCCATACGGACTGGGAAGTTGATGATCAGCTCATTCTTGGGCTGAGACAGAATCGTGTAGACGTCGGGGTCGAGATTGAGCGCCTTGGCCGCCTTATCGAGCTGGATGCGAGTAACATCGTAAAGGTTGCCCTTCTTGGGAGCCGCGGGCGCTGCGACGATCGATTGTGACCCGGTCTGTGCCATGGTGATCCTCGCCAGAGTAGGTGGCGCCCCATAGTAAACGGCGGAGTGGGCCTTGCGTCAACTCGATTCGCTTGTGGTAAACATCCTCGAACCATGGCTGAGGATGCGCGTGAAGCGCGGGTGCGAGAGCGCGCCGCGGAGGAGGGGCCCGTCCGGCGCCGGGTCGTGAGCATCTGCACGGCGGCAGCGGCCGACTGGCACCACGCGCCGGAACGCATTGCCCGGGGACTACGCGGAGCCCGCGAGCTGAATTCGGCAGAGCGACGCTTCGTCGCCGATGCGGTGCATGAACTCGTCCGTTTCCGACGGCGATTGGCCGCGGCAGCCGGTAGCGAACAGGCCGACAAGCTACTAGACGCTTGGCTGCGACGGGACTTGGCGCTCGATGAAAACTTGGCGACCCGAACCTCCTATCCAGATTGGCTAGTGACCCGTCTCTCCGAGCAATATCCGGATCAGGCACCGTCCCTGCTCGAAGCCATGAACCAGCGGGCGCCACTGACGGTACGCGCCAACCGAGTCAAGTGCGATCGTGACCAGCTGGCGCGGCGGCTCGAGAGCGAAGGGATCCCCTGCGCACCGACCCGTTTAGCGCACGACGGGTTGGTTTTGGCGACCCGCCGCAATGTCTATGAGATGGCTGCCTTTCGCGAAGGGTGGATGGAGTTGCAGGACGAAGGGAGTCAGCTGATCGCGGAGCTCTGCGCCCCGCCGCCATCGGGTACGGTGATCGATGCCTGCGCCGGTGCGGGTGGCAAGACGCTGGCGCTCGCGGCGCTCTTGCAGAACCGCGGCCGCGTGGTGGCCTACGATATCAGTGGCACCAAACTGACCGAACTGCGGCGGCGGGTTCGTCGCGCCGGGCTTACCAATGTTCAGGCATTGGCGGTCGAGCGCGGCCCACCGGGCGGAGCGACTCCGGCCGATCGGCTGCTGGTCGACGCGCCCTGTTCCGGCACCGGGGTCATCCGACGCAATCCTGAGACCAAGTGGCGTCTCCACGCCGAGGAGATCGACGAGCTCTGCGCCAAGCAGAAGGCGATTCTCGCGGCCTACGCACCACTGGTTCGAACCGGCGGAAGACTCATCTATGCGACCTGTTCGCTGCTACACGAAGAGAACGATGGCATCGTCGATGCGTTTCTTTCGGCTCATGGAGAATTCGAATCGGTGCCGACCAAGGAGATCCTCGGCAAAGAGCACGCTCTGCAGATCGGCGATGGCGAGCGGCTGCGCCTCTGGCCGCACCTACACGACACCGACGGCTTTTTTGCGGCCGTCCTACGAAGGAGATAGCGATGGACCATTCCCCCGGATTTCTGGCGCTGGTCGAGGATGCAAAAAAACGTGTGGCCGAGATTTCTGTAGAACAGGTGTTGGCGCGTCGGCAGCGTGGCGAGCGCTTTCGCTTGATCGACGTGCGTGAGGAGAACGAATGGGCCGCGGGTCACGCGGACGGCGCGCTCCATCTCGGCAAAGGCGTGATCGAACGCGACATCGAGCACGCCTGTCCCGACGGCGATGAGGAGCTGGTTCTCTACTGTGGCGGCGGCTTTCGCTCGGCACTGGCCGCCGACGCATTACAAAAAATGGGCTATCGCAAGGTTTGTTCGCTGGCGGGTGGCTGGCGGGCCTGGGTGGCCGGCGGCGGGAAGGTTCAACGGGATTCCTGACACAGTGCAAATTGCTCGCGGGGGTGTATAAAGCGGA
>JAHFDT010000239.1 GCA_023248875.1 Myxococcales bacterium
GACTCCGCCGCGGGCCCAGCCCCTCGGCCTCGGTCGCGGACGACCTCGGACCGGGGGACCCCGTGCGGGCCTAAAAAAGAGTTTTTCAACAGCCTGCTAGACTCACGGTTGGCCTACTCCAGTCCGTGCTTCCGCTTCATCTCGCCCATCACCTTCTGATACTCGATCTCCCAGGTCTGCGTTCCCTCGGCCAGATTCTTGATGCGCCGCCGCACCTCTTCGTCGAGCTCATCATCGACCGCCATGTATTTCTTGAGGATGTCGCGGGTCTTGCGACGCAGTGTCGGGTCGTCCGCAAACACCTCTTCGACGTGCGGCGAGTGCATAAACGTCTCGAGCACCTGGTTGGCGATCCAGCCGGTCGCTTCATCGCCAATGCCGAAGTCTCGCTCCTCGGCCAGCGAGCGCTTCACCTTCGAAAACTGCCCATAGCCCAAGCCCTTCTGCTCCATCACATCCTTGGCCCGATCGGTCAGCTCACGATCCATCCGCAGATACTCCTTCAGGACCGCCTCCACATCGAGCTTCGCCTCTTCGCGGCTGGATACCTCAATGTCCTGCGCTTCACTGAGGCTGCGCACCAGCTCCTCTGCTACCGCCGGAATCTTGCCACTGTACAGTTTCATCGACCGCTCCCCAAAGGGGCGCGAGTGTAAGGTTCCGCCCCGGGCCGGTCAAGGATTGCCTGCCATCGCGGGGTGCCAACGATATCTCGGGATGTTTCTGCCCTTGCGAGACAGCACGCCGCGCCTGCGCTATCCCTTGATGACGGTGGTGCTCATTGCCATCAACCTCGCGGTCTATCTGTACCAGATGGCTCTTCCCGCAGCGCAGGCACTACATTTCATGCAAACCGCTGGACTGATTCCGCGAGCACTCACCCATGCGAGCGAAATGGGTCTGCATTCACCGGTACCCGCGCCTCTGACCATCTACACGTCGATGTTTCTCCACGGTAGCCTGCTACATCTAGTTGGCAACATGTGGTTCCTCTGGATCTTCGGCCACAAACTCGAGGGCTACGTCGGTCGATTTCGGTTTCTCGGCGGCTACCTGCTGGCCGGTACCGTGGCGGCCCTCCTGCAGGTCGCCTCCGCCCCGCGGACCTCTATGCCCATGATCGGTGCTTCGGGAGCGATCGCGGGAGTGCTCGGCATCTACGCGCTCACCTTTCCGCGAGCGCGGGTGCAGTGCTTGGTCTTCCTCATCTTTTTTGTGACACTGGTGACGCTGCCGGCCAGCATTCTCCTGGGGCTCTGGTTTCTCGGGCAGTTTGTCGCCTCCCTGCGCGCGGCCCACGAAGGCGAGCCGGGGATCGCCTGGTCGGCCCACGTAGGTGGTTTTCTCAGCGGACTTCTGATCGCCTGGCTGTTTGTGCCCCGCCAGCCGAGGATGATGTACCATCCGCTGGCGTGAACCCGCGAGATCGCAAGCTGGTGGTGGCGGCTTTGGTGCGCGACCTCGAGGATCGCGTGCTGCTCAGCCAACGACGGGCCGACCAGGCGATGGCGCAAAAGTGGGAGCTTCCGGGGGGCAAGGTGGAGCCGGGCGAGGCCCCGGTGGCGGCCCTCGAACGCGAGATCCAGGAGGAGCTGGGCGCGCGCTGCCGAGTCGGGGCGATCTACGAGGTGGTGTTCCACGCCTACCCCGAGTTCGATCTCGTCATGCTGGTGTATGTCTGCGAACTGATCGACCCGCCCCGCGCTGTCCAGGTGGCAGCCGTGGACTGGGTGGCACTAGATCGATTGCATCAAGTGGATCTTCTGCCCGCTGATCGCCCGCTGGCCGAACGCCTCAACCGATCTCAGTGATCATCCGCCTTACCGTATCCCCCCCCGCCAGCATTCCGAGGCGCGTGAAGATCTGCTCCGCTTCCGTGAGCAGCCGTCGTCCCGCCTCGTTTTCCCCACGTTCCAGACAAAAAGTACCAAATCGCTCGAGGCCGATGCCCAGCTCGGCGTCGTTGCCGATCTCGCGAAACAGATCGACACCGCGCTGGAAATAGCTCTCCGCCTCCGGCGCGGGTGCTCCCGAACCGTCGAACAGCGTTGATGAATAGACCTCACCGAGCGCCAGGAACGCCCGCCCGACATCGACGCGAATACCTGCCTGATCGGCGATCGCTAGCGCCCGTTCGCACAGCTCGCGCGCCTTGTCGCTATTGCCACCCGCCAATTCGATCATCCCCATGTGGCGCGTCGCCTCCGAGGAGATACGGCGATCATCCAGGTCGTGAGCCAGCTGCAGGCAGCGATCGAAGCGCACCCGTGCCTCGGCAAGATTGCCGAGGGCTTTGGCCACTTCGCCGAGATGGCTTTCGAGGACGGCGGCCAGCGGCAGCGCACCGGTCTGCTCGGCGATCGATAGTGCCTCCTCCCATTCGTGTCGAGCCCCGTCGAAATCACCCCGCTGGAAAGCGAGCACGCCGAGACCGTTCCGCGATGCGGCGATGCCACCGCGGTCGCCGAGCTCGGTGCGGATTGCGAGCGCCTCGCGGTAGCAGCTTTCCGCCTCGGTAAAGAGGCCGCGGTGGCGCTCGATGTGGCCGATGTTGAGCAGCGACACGGCGATGGAGCGCTGATCGCCGATCGCCCGGCGCTGCTCGAGCCCCGCGGCACTGGCATCGAGCGCCTCCTCGTAGCGCCCGAGCAGCCACAAGACCTGGCCGATGTCATCCTGAGATCCGGCGACCCCACGCTGGTCGTTGGTCTGGCGGAAATAGGTGAGACCGCGCTCGAGATAGTCGAGCGCCAGATGGAGATCGCCGCGCTGGCGGTAGGTGCGCCCCATCTTGTTGAAGGCCACTGCCGCTTTGGTGCGCGACGCCACCAGCCAGGCGAGACGCAGCATGTGGTCGAACGCGTCGAGCGCCGCCTCCTGCTCACCCCGCAGCTGATGCACGGAGCCGAGGTCGTGCCACAGCTCGATCCGGCCGGCGATATCGTGCGCGCCGAGGCATTGCAGTGCCTGGGTGTAGAGGCGGATCGCCCTGTCATTGAAGTAGCGCGCGCGCGCGGCCTCGGCAGCTCGACGGTAACGTAGCGCGGCCGCCTCACCATCGCCCGCCCGCTCCAGGTGGCGACCGATCTCCTCCTGCGCCTCCTCGTCACGCCCCTCCGGACGCAGCTCGAGCCACTGCGCCACCAGGCGGTGGTAGCGCCGCCGCACTTCGGGAGCGAGCCCCTCGTAGACCACCTCCCACCACGGGGGGTAGGCGAAACGGTACTCGCGTTCGCCCGGGATCGAAGAGTGGGGCGATTCCGCCAAGAGGCTGCGGCGCGCCAGCGCACCCAGCGCGGTCTCGATCTCTTTACGGGCGCGCTCATCGGCGGCCACCGTCTCTGCCATTTCCGTGGGAGCCGGGCCGATGGGATCGCCGTGCGCATCGAACATCGCCGAGGAGGTGCGCACGAGCGCCAGCAGTGCGTCGAACCAGGACCGTTCGCCCATCACCGCCGCCTTGCCCAGCAGATCACGCTCGAGCCCTTGCACCGTTTCGAGCCGCGCCGCCACCAGCGCCGCCAGAGTCGCCGGCAGCGGCGCACCTCCCAGCCGGACCGAATCGAAGCTCCAACCGCGTGCGGTGCGGGTGATGGCGCCCACTTCGAGGAGATAGCGGGCGAGTTCAAACAGTGCGCGCGGCGAACCGCCCATCTGTTCACGCGCGTGGCGCGCCAGGTGCGTCGGTAGCACGCCTGCCGGGCGACAGAGCGCCGCCAGCAGCGCCGCTGATTCATCGGGGTTGAGCGGGCGGAGAGGGATGGTCTCGAGTGCCACCGCCCCTTTGCCAAAGCTGGGATGGGTCTCGAACAGCTCGGGGCCGGCCATCACGACCAGGACCACCGGCTGGTCGGCGAGCCCTGCCGCGAGATAGTGGAGGAGGTTCACGGTTTCGGGAGAGGCACGGTCCACGTCGTCCACCACCAGCAGCAGCGGTGCGCGCCGAGCGTCGGCGGCAAACAGCCGCTTGACTGCGATGAACAGGCGCATCTCGAGCTGATTCGGCGTCTCGGCGAGCGGCTCGACGATCGGGCTCTCGGGAAAAGGATAGTGCATCAGCAGCGCACAAAGGTGCGCTACCTCGATCGCTCTCGGCCCCGGGAGCGCCGCCTCTACACCGCGCAAGATCTTTTCTTGCGCCACCTCTGCCGATTCGCTGGCCTGGATCCCGAAGCGTAGGCTGAGGAGGCGCGCCCAGGCGGCGAAGGAGGGGGCACCCGAATCGCCCGCGCGCGCCGAGAGGATCCGAGCGTCCGGCAGCGATGCAGCGATCGTCCGCCCGAGCTCCTCGCCGAGTCGGGACTTGCCGATCCCCGACGGTCCGGTGAGCGCGAGAAAGAGCAGGCGACGTTCGGCGAAGCTCCGACGCATGCTATTCGCGAGCTCATCGACGAGGGGCTTGCGTCCGATGAACTCAGCGCTGAGCGGAAACTCCTCCGGCAGTGCAGGGGTTCGCGGAGCCGTCTTCGGGAGTGGCGGCGGTGAGCGGCTGGGCAGGGGAGGGGGCACGGCGGGGGGGGCGACCGGCAAATCGGCGAGTGCGATCGGTTCGGTGCGGCAGGCGGGACAGAGCTCTTCCCCCCACACGATCGGCTGACCACAGCCGACGCACTTCGCTGACATCCCAGAATCCATCGCCCCCTTCTTTACACCAGCGGCTTGCAACTGGCAGCGCTTTTTGTAAAGGGTGGAGGATGGCGAAAGTCCTTCTGGGGGCCCGGCTCCCTGTGGCAGCGCGGCAGCTCCTCGGCGCTTTCGACGTGATAGAGCCCGAATCGGCGCCCTTTTCTGACGAAGAGCTCGTGGCGCGCGTGGGCGACTGTGATGCGCTCATTGCGCTTTTGACCCAGCAAATCGGTGCACCGCTGTTCGAGCGGGCCTCCCGGCTGCGACTGGTGGCCAACGTGGCGGTAGGGGTCGATAACATCGATCTGGCCGCAGCGGCAGCGCGCGGGATCGCGATCAGCCACACGCCCGATGTCCTGACCGAAGCGACCGCCGATTTTACCTTTGCCCAGCTCTTGGCAGCTGCTCGCCGCATCCCCGAGGGCGA
>JAHFDT010000055.1 GCA_023248875.1 Myxococcales bacterium
CTGGAGCCGCCAGCATTCCCAGGCCGCCAGTTGCACGTCGCGAATGCGCAGCTTTGGCAACCCCGATCGCTCTATTATTGGGAGCCTCGGAAGATTGCACATCTTGCCGCAATCCTGCCGCAAAGCAGGGCTGGGCGAGGAAGGAAATGGCCGTCAGAACGAACAGTAAGGGTTTCATCGGGCCGACGGCTAAGCAGTTATTGTGCCAATCCGTCGTTGGAGCGGCGGTCACCCGGATTGATCGGAAGATGGCGAAGAGCTTTCGCCCGAGGGCAAGGAGCGAGGGCGCAGCGCTACTAGCGGTAACGCAAGCCCGAGCGACGCGGCCATCGGACGAAAGATCGAGCCAGCGCCGCATCCATCCGGGTGATCGCCGCTCTAGGCTGTGGGTCATCGACCCAGTCAGAAAAGGGAGCACCCTTTCTAAAAAACTACCTCCGGCCCGAGTCCGACGACAAATCCATCCCGGAAGCCGCCCGAAAGATTCAGGTTGAAGTGGCGATGGATCTTGAACTTGAAGCCGAGGATGAAATTGACCACCACCATCACCGGCGGTCTATCGGCCTTGTGGTAGTGGGGATCTTGCGCCACGTCCTTCGCGCCAGTGGCGGTCTGTTCGAGTTTTCTCTGAAAATTGGGATCAGTGGGCTGGATCGCGACACTGTTCGCATCGATGGGATAGCACTGGTTGGGATCGCCCGCGTTCGAGGCAGTGCAGACCTTTTGGCTATTGTTGACCACATAGATATCGCCGAGCACCGCCCCGATGCCGACGCCGCCGCCCACCATGATCGCGAGCCAGCGCGCCAAATCGTGCGTCCAGATGAAAGAGACATCGAGCGAAAGGAGGCTCAGCCCCGGAAATTGAACATAGTGGGTATCGAGCGTGGGATCCTTATTCGCCCCGAGAAAGTTGCCAGCGGGTGGCGACATCAGCGAGTAGTCGAGCGAGAGCACCACATCGAGCGTGCCTTTGCGCCGGATGAACTCGGCCCCCAAGCTCTCCGAATTGAGCGTGGTGTACTGCTGCAAGAAGGGAGAAAGCAGAAAACTCGGCACGCCAAGATAGCGCCCGCGTAGCCCGAGCGCATAGAGCACGCGGGGATCGCTGGTCGGCACGGGACGGCCGTTGTCCCGTTTAGGGGAAGCCAGGAGTGGAGCGGGCGACGTCGCTTCTTCGGCCGCACCGGGCAGCGCCAAAAACAGCGCCAAGAGTGTGAGCCTTCGCATGAAAACCTCCGAAAACCGCATCATACATGGTTCCTCGAAGTCACTATACGGGTTATCCTGCCGGGATGCAGTCGCGCGCCGTGCTGGTTTTGATTTTCGTCGCAGGCTGCGGCGAACCATCCGGGATGACCGGTCAGCCCTGCGGGAACGCAGAGCAGTGCGCAGGCGGTCTCTGTCTCGCTTTTGCTGGCGGCTACTGTTCGAGTGATTGCACCGACACCCCCTGCAGCGGCAGCGATCGCTGCAAGATCGTGGCTGGTAAACCCGTCTGCCTCACGATTTGCGAAAGCCCCGAGGAGTGCCGCAACGGCTACCAGTGTCTGCGCGGCACCTGCGCGCCCCTCTGCACGAATGACAGCGACTGCGGTACGGGCCTGAGCTGTCAGGGCGGCTCTTGCCAATCGCTTTCGGGTGTACCCCTCGGCAGTAGCTGCGCGACGGATGCAGATTGCGCTTCGCGACGGTGCGATCCCAACAGCAAGAGCTGCCGCCTCGCCTGTGCCAGCGATGCCGATTGCAGTCACGGCACCTGCTGGGTCAATCCCACCGATGTGAATAGCGACAATCTGACCGATGGCATCGCCCCCATCTGCATCCCGCACCGCAGTGGCCAAGCGCTCGGCGCCTCCTGCCAAGACGATAGCGAGTGCGACGTGGGGCAGTGTGAGCTTGGCCGCTGCGTCACTCTGTGCGAAGTCAGTGGGCAGTGCGCTTCCGGCCAAGCCTGCACTGGGATGTTTGCCGAGATCGACGAAGGGGCACCGGCCATCCAGGGCTGCCTTCCCCGGGTCGGGCGCGTCACCATGAATTTTGGCCTGGGCACGAACCATCGAATGGCGCTGCCGATGACCGCCCGCGGCTTCGATGTCTTCGTGCGTACCGATGATCAGACGCTCTTATTGCACACGGGGGTCACCTCGATGACCGATCCCGGCGGCAAGAAGATCTTGGACCCGAAACTCACGTTTTTTTCCCAGCCGATTCGCTACGGAACCAGCGAAGGCACTTCACTCATGCTGGTATCGAACGCCCCCGCCGAGGTGCAGCTTTTGCCCGGGGTGTATCAGTTCCACACCGCCGCCGACGGAGGCGGCTATAGCACCAGCGCACGGATCAAGTTGGCGCCATCCCCCCCGATGAGCGGCCACATACCGCTGCACATCTTCATCACCGATCTCAAGGGCGGCTGCAAATCCTTTGACGCCAGCAATGCGCACGATCAGCTGCAGGGATTCGAAACCAAGCTGCGCGGCATCTTTACCCAAGTCGGCCTCGATATCGGACCGATCACTTATTCCGACACGTCGGTGCCCAACTTCGTCAAGGGCGCGCGCTCCGGCAGCTCGCACGAGCTCGACCAGCTCCTGCTCACGGCCACCCAGGGCGATGCTCCCGATATGTTGGAGATCGTCGTGGTCAAACAGATCCTCAGCCCCGACGATACTGGGTTAGACATCCTGGGCGAAGCGGGCGGTATCCCCTGCTCGGCAGGCATCCCCGGCACGGTCCATTCTGGCATCGCGCTCGCACTCAATTCGCTGTGCAACGCGGGACAGGATGCATTTGCCCTCACGGCCGCCCACGAGATCGGCCACTGCCTGGGACTGTTCCACAACATCGAGCAGAGCGGGCAGACGGATGCGATCACGGACAACGATAACGACAAGAAGAAGAACCTAATGTTCTGGAAGGAGGACTCGCCCATCGGGCGCCTCTCGCCCGAGCAGGGAGCGGTACTCTTGTCCAATCCGGTGGTCCAATGAGAGCGGCGATCTTGGTATTCCTCCTGGCGGCAAACTCGGCTGGAGCCGATCCCTCACGAAAGGCGGCCCTGCACCTGCTCGCTGGATACGAACCGACCGCGACGGCTGCCGATTTTGTACGACTCGGTCAGGGGATCGATCGCGTGCTCATCTCGATCGCACGAGACCCCACGACGACCCGCCTGCTTCGTCAACGGGCAATGGCTGCACTGGGAACCGTTCCGACCGAAGCGGGTCGCGCCTTTCTCGCCGACGTCGTTCGCAAGCAGCGCGGCGCAACTTCGGGCGCGGATCTGATCGATCTCTACACCGCCGTCCGGGCATTCGGCCGCTTTGGTCTCTCCGCGGAGCCGGTCCTTCGGAGCATAAGGCTTCACCCATCTCCCGATGTGCGACGGGCGGCCGACGACGCACTGGCCCAAATCGCCCAATCCCATCGCCAGTGAAGCAATCCATCTCGCGAAAACTGCTGGGTGCCACCCTCCTCCCCAGCCTCGCCGCCTTTGTCGCTTTCGGACTGCTGGCCCACTGGAGCGCCCGCCGCGCGCTCGATGACGAGCTCGGACGCCACCTTGTTTCGATCGCTCAGACGGCTGCCCTGGCGGTGCAGGGCGAACGCATCGACCTGCTGGCTCCGGGCGATGAGTCGAGCCGCGCCTACCTCAACATCCGACGCAAACTTTCGCAGCTGTGCAAGGTCGCTGGAGTCAAGCGGGTCTACCTGTTCGACGTGGATGGCAATTCCCGGGGCGATACCGAGCCCCAGGCGATTGGCTTTCACTACTATGCACTCGATGCCCATCGCAGCGAGCTTGGGCTCGTCTTCGCCGGACAACCGGCCACTTCGGTGCTCTTCTCCGGTTACGATGGCGGGCTCTACAAGAGTGGCTTCGCACCCTGCGAAGTGGGCAGCGCGCGCTTCGGCGTGGGCGTCGATGGCTCGGCCGAGCTCTACTCCCGTCTGAAGGGTCTGCGGCACACGATTCTCTTCGTCGGTGGCCTGGGCTTGATGGCGATCGCCCTGCTTTCGATCGTGGTCGCACGCCTGATTACCCGGCCGCTCCAAGCGCTCGAACGCGCCGCACGGACCATCGGTGGCGGCGACCTGGCGCGGCCGATCGCCGTCTCTTCGAACGACGAGATCGGTTTTCTCAGCGCCACCCTGGAGTCGATGCGGAAGCAGCTTCAGGCGCGCGATGAACGATTGCACATGATGCTCGCCGGTATCGCCCATGAGGTGCGCAACCCACTCGGAGGCATGGAGCTGTTTGCAGGGCTCCTGCGCGGCGAACTTGCAGGTCAACCTGCTGCGCTCGAACAGGTGCATCGGATCGAGCGTGAGCTCGGCCACCTCAAGACCGTGGTTGCAGAATTTCTCGACTATGCGCGCCGACCGAGCGCGCAGCTACAACCCGCCGATGCGGCAGCGCTTCTCCGCGAGGTGGAGCCGCTCTTGGTCGCCGAGGCCGATCGCGCGCACGTCAATCTCTTCCTGGCAGCGCCTGTGCCGGTGCCTATTCGCTGCGATCCACCGCAACTACGACGCGCGCTCCTCAACCTCGGCAAGAACGCGCTCGAAGCCTGTGCGCCTGGGGATCGCGTGACACTCGGCTGCGGGGTCGAAAGCGGTCAGGTACGGCTGACGGTCGCAGATACCGGCCGCGGCATCCCGCCCGAACAGCAGCGCGAAATCTTTGCCCCCTTCTTCACCACCCGCGAGCGCGGCACCGGCCTCGGGCTCGCCTTCGTCGCCGAGATTGCGCGCGAACATGGGGGAACGATCTCGGTCGACTCGACGGTCGGGGTCGGTTCGGTGTTTACTCTCGAACTTCCGCTGGGAGCATGACATGGCCACGATTCTGATCATCGATGACAACGAGACGATCCGCGAAGGCCTCGCTCAAGTGGTGCGCAAGCTGGGCCACCTCGCCCATGTGGCCCCCTCGGGCCCTGCCGGAATCGCGCTCCTCGACCGCTACGGCGCCGACTTTGTCATCACCGATCTCAAGATGGAGGGCATGGATGGCGTGGCGGTACTCGAAGCGGTGCGCACGCGCGATCCCGATCTGCCGACGATGATCGTCACTGCTTTTGGCACCATCGAGACGGCCGTTCAGGCCATGAAACTCGGGGCCTTCGATTTTCTCGAGAAGCCGTTTGCGCCCGAAGTGGTCCAGCTCAAGGTGGAGCGGGCGCTAGCGCTCCGGGCCGCGCAGCGCGAGCGAACGCGCCTCGGTGCCGAGGCGGAGCTCTATCGCGAGCGGGAAGGTGCCCGCTACGGCGAGCTAGTCGGTAGCACCGAGGAGATAGTGCGGGTCTTTGCGGCGATCGAACGCGTGGCCCCCACCGATGCGGCGGTGGCCATCGTGGGCGAGACCGGTACCGGCAAGGAGCTGGTGGCGCGCGCCATCCACGCGCGGTCGAGGCGCGCAGCGCACCCCTTCATCACCGTGAACTGTGGATCGCTCGTCGACACACTGCTCGAATCGGAGCTGTTCGGCCACGAAAAGGGGGCTTTTACCGGAGCCATCAAGCGCAAGCTCGGTCGCTTTGAATTGGCCGATGGCGGTACGCTATTTCTCGATGAGATCGGCGATGTGTCGACGGCGCTGCAGCTCAAGCTCCTGCGTGTTTTGCAGGAGCGCGCCTTCGAACGGGTCGGCGGCGAGGCCACCGTTCGGATCGATGTACGGCTCATCAGCGCCACCCATAAAGATCTCAAGAAGGAGGTCGCGGAAGGGCGCTTTCGCGAAGACCTCTACTATCGCCTGCAGGTGGTCCCCATCGCCGTGCCCCCCCTGCGCGAAAGGAAAAGCGATCTCGCGCCGCTGGTGAGCCACTTCATTCGCAAATTGGCCCCACGCACCAACCCGGGTGTCGATGGGATCGAAGCGCGTGCCCTCGACCGACTGGCTGGCTACGCTTGGCCGGGCAATGTGCGCGAGCTCGAAAATGTGATCGAACAGGCGCTGGTTTTCGCCGATGGGCCGAAGATCGGTGAAGCGGCGCTGCCGCGCTTTCTCTTGGGCGAAGTCGTCCCCCGATCCCCGGGGATTCAGCGCGGCGATCGACCGCTGCCCGACCTCCTCGATGAGCTCGAACGCGGACTCATCCTCGAGGCCTACCAGGCAGCGCAGGGAGTCAAGACCGAGACTGCCCGCCTGCTCGGGATCAAGACCTCGGCGCTCTACTACAAGCTCGAAAAATATGGGATCGGCTGAACCGATCCTCAGAAACCTGAGAAAAGCACGCCCCGGGAAGCGCGGGCAGCTGAGTCACTCAGGGCGCGCCCGACATCAGGTGTAATCCGCGAGCTCGCGTTCATGCGTCGACGACGCTACTGTAATAGTGAAATCCACTACGAGCAGAAGAGACATGCGCAGGGCAACCAAGTCTGTCAGGCGAGCGGGAACGGGTGCGACTGGGCCTGTGAGCGTCGTGCTCCCGCACGCTCTTCGCGCGCAGGTTGAGGCGGAGGCTCATCGGCGCGGCCTGAAGCTATCGCCCGCGGTGCGGGCGCTGGTTGCCGAACGACTGCGCGAGCTTTCCGACGACGAACAGCTCACCCGAGCGGAGGAGTGGCAGCGGGCGCAGGCCTGGGCGACGCTCGAGCGTCTGCGCAGCGGTGATCGTACTGAGATTTCACGCGCTGACCTCGCTCGTCACTTCGACGCAGCCCGGCGTCGAGCCACCCGGTATGCCCGCTGACCGTGGCGCGTCGCGTACGCCTCCACGCCGATTTTGAATCGGACCTGGTCGCGCAGATCGAGTGGCTAGCGGCACATCGCGACGTCACCTGGATCGACCGCTTGCAGTCCGGTATCGACGAAGCCATCGAGCTGCTTGAGGTTACCCCTGCCGCCGGTAGGGCCATCGACCGCGATGGAGACACGGTGATGCGGAAGCTCATCCTCCGCCAGATCCCGTTTGTCATCTGGCATTCATACGAGGAGGGCGCCCGACGCGGCGACCTCTGGCCTCTGCGGCTGTTCCACGCACGCCAGGACCACCCACTTCCCAAGATGGCACGAAGACGGCGCCACTACAGCACGCTTCAGTTGCGTTGAGCGCGAGCGCCCCCGCAGCGACCCGAGGGAGCGTACGTGGTGGGTACGTGACCGAGGGGAGCGAGGAGGTAAGCCGCGATTCAACGCAACTGAAGCGTGCTGTAGTCGATGGCTACCTCTGACCCGGCGGCATATCGCGCATGTGTGTGGCAAACGCCCAAAAGTGCCCTTCGCGATCTAGCGCGCCATAGACGCGATCTCCGTAGGGCATATCGGTCGGCTCCATGATGATCTGTGCGCCTGCGTAGCGTGACTGCTTGGCATGCTGGTCCACGTCTTCCACAAACAGGTAGACGCAGCCTTGCAGGCTGCCTGTCTCTTTGGGCGTCGCGCAGGGACGCAGCGCGTGTGGGGACTTGGCAGGGCTGAGCATCACGACCGCCCCCCGATACGAGAGCTGCGCGTGCTCAACGCTTCCCTCTTTCGACCGGGCGACGAACCGCTCGCTCAGACCAAAAGCCTCCTTCAAAAACGCGATGCTGCCCACGACATCTTCATAGAAAAGAACAGGACAGCACTGGGGCATGCCTTCGGGCGGATTCTTAACCATGGAACATCCTCCTGCGGGTATCAATACTATGGCGCTCTACTACAAGCTCGAAAAATAGGGGATCGGCTGAACCGACCCTCAGAAATCTGAGGCAATCCACTGGCGACTAGCGGTCTGTTGCACGGGTATAAAGGTTGCTATACATCGAAGGTACGTGCGTTTTCTCTGGCTAGCCCTGCTCTCTGCCCTGCCGGTCGGGGCCGCGCCGCCCTCCGATCTCGCGGTGCGCCTCGCCGAAGTGCAGCGCGCACGCGCCGATCTAGCAGCTCGCCGATCTGCCCTGACCCAGCAGCACGAGGCGGAAGTGCGCACCATCGAATCCCTGAAGGCGCAGCCGCCCAGCCTCGCCCGCGACTATCGCCTCGAACCCCTCTTGGCCGCCGCGCAGGCGCGCGCCACCGAGCTCGAGCGGCTGCAGGTTGAACTGAGTGCGCGCGATCGGGGAATCGCCGAACTCCAGCGCCAGCTCGGACAGCCGCCCGCCGCGATCCAGCCCCGTTCCCTCACGATTGCCACCGCGGCGATCGATCCGCTCGATGGGCCCCACGAGCTCGGTGACAAAGCCGATCTCGTGCAGGACTCGCAAGACCGGGTGGCGCGCGAGCTCGAGCGGGTCGCGCAGCGCATCGCCAGCCTGGAGCGCCACCGCCGGCTACGCGAGCGTTCGGGGGCACTCGACGAAGATCTCTTCATCGAATCGGGCTCGGGGCGGCGGATCGTCCGCGTGGGTCCCGTCACCTCGCCGCGAGAGGGCGGCTTCGAGGGTTTCGGAGACACCAAAGCTTCGGCTTCAGGCGCTCCCGCTCCACAGGTGGCAGTGGATTCCAGCGCCCCACCCGGGGGTGGAGCCAATGCGCGTTTTGGCACCGCGCTACGCGGCGTGCTCGATCCCGCCACTCTCGACGAACTGCGCCAATCCGAAGCGGGCAGCGACGACGAGCGGCAGCTCCACGCCCTCCATCTGGCAGAGACCCGGCTGCGCACGCTGGCCCAAGATCTCGGCGCACGCGCAGCCGTACTGCGCCAGCGCGCCAAGGAGCTCACTCCCCGCAAAAAGTAGTATCGTCCTCTACGGTGCGCGGTGCTCTCCTGCTGGCCCTCTTTCGCTTCGCTCTGCGAATCGATCTCGGTCCCGAGTTCGATTCGAATGCCAACCGCGCCGAGCTCTACCGCACGCCGCCTCCGGTGACGCCTGGCGACTCTCCACCTCCCCAACCGGCCGCCTCCTTCCTGGTGCGCAGCCTCCTCGGCACAAATCTCATCGCTGCCCATGGGCCTCATCTCCTTCGCTTGGGTCTGCAGGGGGGCGGTAAATTTTTTCTTACCTCTGCCGCTGCGCCTCAAGACACCGCGGTAGGACAGGCGCAGGTCGCCTGGCGGATTCGACTGGCTGCGCCGGTGCTCCTTCTGTTCGCGGGCGACTACTACGACGCGCTGCAGTGGAACCGCTGCCCGGATCTCATCGCCGGGGGGCAGCCGTTTGGCGATCGCTCCTGCCACCGCGACTTTCGCTCGCTGGGCGGCCACGCCACAACGGAGCTCCTCCACGAGCCCTACTCGCTCAGCCTGAGTGGTGGCGCCCGCCTGTTCCACTGGAAGCCCGACGACGCACTGAGCTTCTCGAGCCTGTTCGGCCAAGCCACCATCTCCGCTCACCTCCGCTGCGGCGAGCACGAGTGGGACTTGGCCACGAGCGGCCGCATCGATCGGCGCGACTACCACGGCCTCGCTCTGGTCTCGCCGTCCGACCTCGAGGGCACCACCCGAAGGCGGCTCGATAGCGATGCCCAGTGGAACCTCAGCCTTGCCTACGTCGGACCGGTGCTCATCGAGGGCAGCTACGCCGTCGATTTCAACCGCTCGACTAGCTATGGGCAGACCTTTCTTCGGCATGTCGTTGGCGCCAAGTTGGCCGTCGAGCTCCCCTGGCAACTCTCGGCTGCCGCCAAGCTGCAGCTGGTGTTCATGAGCTACTCAGAACCATCGGCGCTGACCAGCGGCAAGGTGGCACCGCTGACCATCGAGGATGAAAACCGGAACGCGCTGCTGGTCGATCTCTCCCGGCCCATCGGTCGGGGTTTTTCGCTCGGTGCACGCTATGCGCTCTATCGCAGCGGCGTGAGCGATGCAGTGCTCAGCTACGATCGCCAGGTGGTGTTTCTCGGCCTCACCTATCGCCCCATGAAGTAGGATGCGTGGGTGACCGACGAGCTACGTATCCTGCCGCACGCCTCTCGCGTGGAAGAGGAGCTGCTGCGACGGGCGCGTGCCAACGGTGGAGCTGCGTTCGGGCTGGGTTTGACCACCTTCGGCGAGCTCGAGCGGTCGCTGCTCGCATCGGCAGGGCTCGCGCCGATCGAACGCACCACGGCCGAGCTGCTCGCGACCGAAGTGGTCACCGAGCGCAGTGAGCGGAGCTACGGCCGGTCCTGGCTTGCGCTCTATGATCGGCTGCGCGACGGCGGCGCTTCGCTGCAGGAGCTGGAGCGAGCAACCGTGCGGCTGTCGGGTCTATCCAAGCGTCGCGCC
This sequence comes from Myxococcales bacterium, assembly GCA_023248875.1. Lineage (GTDB taxonomy): Bacteria > Myxococcota_A > Polyangia > Palsa-1104 > SHYY01 > JAHFDT01. The sequence goes on from JAHFDT010000055.1 coordinate 10,140, forward strand.
GAGCGCCTTGCCACCTGGGCGCGCTCCTACCAAGCGAAGCTCGATCGGCTTCATCTCCACGATGAGGCCGCCGCCCGACGAGAGCTGCTCCGGCGATTACCTTCGATGCGGCTGCCGGAAGTCCTCGTGCGGATCCAAGCGGTGGTGGTGGAGGATATCCTCGACCTGCCACCGACGCGGGTCCAACTTCTGGAGGGGTTGGTTCGCCGCGGTTACCGGGTCGTGCTGCTCCTTCCTGAAGTCGATGGCCGCCCAGCGCTGCTCCCGGCGCTCGAGGGCCTCGAGCGAACATTGTCGGAACATGCTCCTTCGGTAGAGACCCAGTCCAAGCGCCATGGAACCGGCGCAGGGAGAGCGTTCGCCGCAGATCTGTTCACCGAGAGCTGCCGCTCCTCGACGGTCCGGCTGATCGAAGCGGACCGGCCGGAGGCCGAACTGCGCGCCATCCTCGGTGCGCTTCGCCAGCGGCTCGATGCCGGGGTCGCGCCCGATGATATCGCCATCGCGGTGCGCGATCTGCCGAGCTTTCGTGAAGAGCTCACGCAATCGCTCGATCGCGCTGGCATCCCCTGGCACGAGCGGCGCGGCCTACCCGCGCTCGCAGCGCCGCCCTGCGCCATCGCGCTCGCAGTGATCGATCTGGCGCTCAGCGATCTCGGCCGTGAGCCCCTCGCAGCGCTCCTCACCTCGCGCTACGTCGATGGAGATGCGGCGGCGGGTCGCAGCGGCCAGCCCTTCCTCTCGGCCCGGCAGGTCGTGGAATGGCTGTGGCGCGCCGGATCGCGTGACCAACGCGGCGCTGGCCACCTCGGGCGGCTCTGTGCCCTTCGCCAACGTCTCGATGACCCGGCTGAACAGCTCCGCGCCGAACGGGCGATCGCTCATCTCAAAGAGCTTCTTCCTGCCCTGCAGCTGCCTCGCTCAGGCTCCATACGAGCGCACTGTGCCGCCCTCGAACGCGCGCTCATCCAACTCCGTCTGCCGGATCGCTGTCGCGCCCGCGAGGAGCGGTCCGACGAACCGTTTCCCGAGATCGACGCGGCTGCGGCAGCCGCACTGGCGCGCGACCAGGCCGCGCTGCGCGCCCTCGCGGCCGCATTCGAGGCGCTGCAGATCGCGGCTCGGCAGCTGGATCGTGCCGACACCTCTCTCGAACTCTCCCATTTTCGGGAGCAGTTCGCTGCCACCTTGACTGCGATGACCCTGCCTACGCGCGGTGCACGCGGCGGAGCAGTGCGTCTCCTGGAAGCCTCTGAACTGGTCGGCAGCACCATCCCCCATCTCATTCTTGCGGGAGTATCGATCGCCCGTTTTCCTCTCCCGCAGGCCACAGATCCACTCTTCGATGAGTCGGATCGCACCGCGCTCCAACGCGTGCTCGGCCGCACCCTGTTTCGCTCGCGTGCGAACGAGGAGCCGCTTCTGTTCATGCTCGCCTGCGCCGCCGCCCAAGAGTCACTCCTCCTCACCACGTCGAGCAGTGATCGACGAGGCCATGAGCGCGTAGCCAGCCCTTTTTTCCTGGCAGCCTGCCAAGCCCTCGGCAATCCCACACCGGAGCGGGTCGCGGTCACGATCATCCCCTCGGTCACCATCGCGAGTACGCCTACCGAGCTCATGATGCGTGCCGCTCAGCTGGCCTCAGGCGGAGCCCCCGATGCGACAGAGCCCGCCGGGCTTCGGGCCGCAGTCGAGCGACGGTTCGGACCCCGCCTCGCCGCCGCACGGGAACGTGCCCAACGTTTCCATGCTACGCACCCCACAATCGATCCGCCGCTTTCGCTGGGAGCGCCGCTCTCTGCCCTTGCCGCCCTGCTGCAGAAAGAGCCTGCTCCCACGGGCGCTGTCTGGACCACCTCCGCCACCGCCATCGAGAGCTACGCGGCCTGCCCCTTTCGCTTTTTCGCGCAGCGCCTGCTCAAGCTTCCCGAGTCCCGTACGCCACGCGACGAGCTCGACCCGCTCGAGGCGGGCGACCTGTACCACACGGTCGCTCGCAACGCTTTCACTGCGCTCGCCGTGGCGGGGCTCTTGCCCCTGCGCGGTGGAGCCCAGGCTGCGGTCGAGCGCGCGACCGCCCTGGCCGCGTGTGAACAGACCTTGGCCGAATGGGCCAAGCGCACCGGTCCCGAGGGTTTTTGGGCGCTCCAGGGCGATCAGGCCCGCGCGGTTCTCTGGCGGCTGCTCGAATCCGAACTGCGCGATCAGCCTGTTGAGGTGCCGACGGACTTCGAGGCACCGTTCGGTTTCGGCGATGTGCCGCCGCTCTATCTGCCATCGCCAGATAGCACTGAAGCGATCGCCGTGCGGGGACGGATCGACCGGATCGACCGACTGGGTGAACGCGCGGTGGTCATCGACTACAAGTCGGGACGCGTCGCGGAACGAATGGGAGCTCCGGAGATCGGCCGCACCGAACTGCAGCTTCCGCTCTACGCGGCTTGGGTGCGTGCGCAGAGCGGTGCCGTGCAGGTCGATGCCGCCTTTCGTTCGCTGCGCAACGGTGAACTATCCTCGAAGTTAGCCGCGACCTATGAGCGCCACGGGGGTGCGCTGGCGGATCTCCTAGAGCTCGATCCGGACCATCGCTGTGCTGCCCGACAAGGCGCTCCAGTGGAGCCGGCTGCTGGCGCCAAAGCACTCCCAGAAGCGGGCTACCCCAGTATCGCCGATACAGTCTGGGCGCTGTTTCGTGCACTCCGCAGCGGTCGCTTTCCCGTTCGGCCGAGCGATCCCATAAGCACCTGCGCGCAGTGCGGCTTGGCCACGGTGTGCCGCATCGACCGTCGGAGCGAGGCCGAATGAGCCTCCTCCTCGATCAGAATCTGGTGGTCGCCGCGGGAGCGGGAAGCGGCAAGACCCATGCGCTCTGTACACTCGCCCTCGGTCTCTATGGCGGAGCCGGAGGACGTGCGCCGCTCGATCCGGCTCGGGTGTGGGCCGTCACCTTCACCGAAAAAGCGGCTGCCGAACTCGCTCGGCGCCTCGCGAAACGGGTTCACCATTTGGCCCAAGGAAACGAGGATGCTGAGCTGACAACTCTGTTCGGCGAGCGGGCACCTTTGCCGAGCCACTGGGCTGCCGTGGCAGCGCAGCTCACTTTGGCCCCGATAGGCACGTTTCACGGACTATGCGGCGAACTCCTCAGACGCCACGCTGGGGAGGCCCACCTCGACCCGCGCTTTACTATCCTCGACGAGAGCCGGGCACGCACCGCCTTTGATCGGGCGATGGAGGAGGTATTGCCAGCAGCGCTCTCTCACGTTGCCACGCGCGAGCTCGTGCGACACCTGGGTGGGCTCGAACCCCTGCGCGCCGCAGTCCGGCAGCTCCACGAAAAGCTTGGCGAAGAGGGGCGAGATCCAGCTTCGCTCCTGCCGTCCGCATCGAACCCGAAGACGGCGATGGCAGCCATCGCCGAGAGCTGCAGGCCGCTGCAGGTGGCTCTCGAGGCACTCCTTCGTAGCGATCAGCCGCGCCTATCGGCGGCCATCGCGGTCGCCGAGCGCGAGGCGAGCCGTCTCTCTACACTCTCCCCCGATTCGATCGGAGAGTGGTATCCTGCCCTGGCTGCCGTCGTCGCTGCGACCCGCGGCACCGGCAATCTGACCAAGCTGCCGCGCCAGCTACGCGATGATCTGCGTGCGACCTGGTCAGTGACGCAGGCGGCCCTGGCCGAATGGCTCCAGGCGGAGGCGGCCGTATCGCTCACCGAGCTACTCGAACGCGTCCAGGCCAGCTATCAACAGATCAAGGAGCGCCTCGGTGCGCTCGACTTCACCGATCTCATGCGCCGCACACGGGACCTTCTGCGCGATGATCGGATCGTACGACGAGAGGCGAAGCGGCGCCTGGATGCGGTGCTAGTCGATGAGTTTCAGGACAGCAATCGGCTACAACTTGATCTTTGCTATCTCCTCTGCGAGGAGCGCAGCGACGAACAGACCTGTGCAGATCCCACCCAGTTGCCGCTCGCCGACGGCGTGCTGTGTCTCGTCGGCGATCGCAAACAGTCGATCTACGAGTTTCGCGGTGCCGACGTCGGGCTATTCGTCGAACTGACGAATCGCGCGCGAGCGACCGATCGCTTTCGCCACCATTCGCTCGCGCGCAGCTACCGCTCCCGCCCCCCGCTGGTTCGCTTTGTCAATCAGCTCTTCGAACGGCTCTTTGTATCTCAACTGGGTGCACCCTACCGAATCGGCTGGGTGCCCGAAGATGCGCTCGAACCCGTTCGGGAAGCGAACGAGGCGGCCGAACCAGCGGTGGCTCTCCTCGAAGTATCGAGCGATCTGTCGGGCGAAGCGCGACGACGGGCCGAGGCGCAGCGGGTGGCGAGCGAGGTGGCAAAGCTCTTGGCCGAGGGACCTTGGCGTGGCTGCGAGATTGCGCTGCTGTTTCGCGCCTTCACCCACCTCGACATGTACCGCAGTGCACTGGCGACCGAAGGCGTGGCGAGCGTGGTGGCGGGCGGGCGCGGCTTTTTTGGCGCGCGCGAAGTGCGCGACGCGGCGGCGCTCCTGGCGCTTCTCTGCGATCCTGGAAGCCGCTTGGCATCGGTGGCAGCCTACCGCTCTCCGGCCTGCCAGCTCTCGAGCGATGCCCTCGTCCTGCTCGCCGCGGAGGATGCGCTGCCACTCGGTCGCCATTTCACCTCCCACCGCATCGCGCTCCCCGATCCGGATCGCGCCCGCCTGGATCGACTCGCAGCGCTGGTCGACCGGCTCCATCGCGAGGTCGACCGGCTGGGCCCCGCACGCAGCCTCGAGCTGGCCTTCGAAGCGCTCGATCTATGGCCGGTCTTCGCCGCCACCTCCGATGGCGAGCAGCGTGTGGCCAATCTGCACAAACTCCTCCAGTGGCTGCGTGACAATTCCGGTTCGAGTAGTGCCGTGCTGGCAACCCATCTTCTCACTGCCGCCGAAGGGCCGGATCACGAACCCCCTGCTGAGGCAGTGCAGTCGGCCGACCCGAATGCGGTGCGCATTCTCACCATTCACGCGGCCAAAGGGCTCGAGTTTCCGGTGGTCTTCATTCCGGAGCTCGGCGCTCACGAGCGGCACGAGGTGGGGCCGGTGCTGTTCGAACGCAACCTGGGACTCGCAATTCGGCCGCTCGATCCACTGGGTCAGCGCATCGCCAGTACCCACGCGGAAGCAGTCGCGGCGGAGCTCCATGGACGGCGCCAGGCCGAAAGCCTGCGGCTACTCTACGTGGCGGTGACACGGGCTCGCGAGCGGCTCATCCTGTGTGGCAGTCCGAGTCGCAGCCCGAGTTGGCGCACCCTCCTCGACGAGGCGATACCGTCGCTTGCCGACCCACCGGCCGTTTTGCCGCCGCGCACCTCCTCGCGCCCGCTGCCACGCCCGCACGCAGAAGAATCGACCCCGGTCGCAGAGGCGCTGGTCGCTCAAGTGGGCCCCCCCCGCATCGCCCCGAAGCAGTGGATCACCTCGGTAACCGATCTCGCCACGCTATCCCGTTGCGAACGTCGCTACTACTACCGTGCGCTCATCGGCCTCGAAGAGCAGGGCCTCGCAGAAGGATCCTTCGATGGCGCCGAAGGGCCCGCTTCCCTGGGGGCATCCGCCCGGGGCACTCTGGCCCATCTTCTCTTGGAGCGCGTCGACCTCGCCCTCGCGGAGCGTTCCCCCAGCCCCGCGATCGAGGCCGCCGCGCGCGCTGCAGGAGTCGATCCCGCTGCGCCCGAAGTCGCTCCGATCCTCGCCGATGCACTGGCCTTTCTCACTGCCCCGCTCGGCCGCGAGCTCACCTCCCCCGCGACGCCGCGGGTCTACCGCGAACTTCCTTTCGTCTTTCAAGTCGAAGGACAAACCGGCGCGCAGCTCGTCATCAAGGGGCAAATCGATCTCCTGATGGTCGATCGCGAAGGCACCCTCAAGCTGCTCGACTACAAGTATGCGCACGCCGCGCCGCGCGCTGCCTACGACTTCCAGCTGGCCACCTATGCCCTCGCAGCTCGTCGCATACTGTCGAATGAGCTCGCACTCCGCAGTGGCATCGTCTGGCTACGCGATCGTCGGCCGCCCCAGCTGGTTGAGCAGGGCGTGCCGGCGGCTAAGCTCCACGAGGCGCAGCTCGTGAACCTCGCCGACCGCCTGGCGGAGGCACATCGGACCCAGCAGTTCGCCCAACTGCCCGAACGTTCGCAGTGCGGCGACTGTGGCTATCAGTTTCGCTGCTGGGGACGAGCGACACCAGTGCAGCTCAATCTACTTGTGTAGTCGCCAGAGGCGATCGTCGCGGCCGAAATAGATGTAGTCCTCGTCCAGCCCAAGCAGGGGCACGACCGAACCTTCAAACAGACGCTGAACTGGCGAGTTCTCCTTGGGTGCGACCCGGATGAGTCCATTGATGCCCGAATAGAGATAGCTCCCATCCCACAGGATCGGCTGATTGGTCGATGCCAACTTCACCTTGGTGCCACCTAAAATGGGCACGCGAAATAGCCAGCCGTCGTACCATTCGGTCCAGAAGCAGTAGCTGTCGTCGCAGACCAGCGTGCGCTCGCCGGCGGTCGACCCAAGATCGATGAGCTTGTCGATGGTCGATAGATCTTTGGTCAAGCGAAGCAGCGCCGGTGGATCGTCGCGCATGAGGACGAAATGGTCCTTCGTCACCGCGAGTGTGTTGCGCTTGAGGCTGCCGAGCCCCGCCGACTGCGCCGTCCCCTGGGCCGGATCAGCTTTGCTGAACCGATAGGCGGCGGTGCTGCCCTTCATCTCGAGCGCGAGGTAGATGTGGGTCGTGTCGCGCCCGATCGCCAGCACATTGCGGGCATCCTTGGCGATGGTGATCTGCGCCGGCGTACCTGTGCCATCCTTGGCGCCCTTCATCAGCACCGAGGTACCATCGTCGACGAGAAAGCTCACGAAATAGAGAGTGTCCCCATCGACCAGGAACGGCACCGTCTGGTCGCCGCGCGCCTTGTGGGTCGCCACGTGTTCCACCGTGCCACTGCCGATCTTGACGCGGTAGACGCCGCCCTGGCCGCCGAAAGGTCCCCCATTGGCGCGCGCCGACAGATACAGGTACTCCCCATCGACCTGCCCGCTGTAGACGCTAAAGTTTTGATCCGAAAGCCTCTTCGGATAGTAGCCTTGGATGATCGCCTCGCCGCTTTCGGCGATCACCTCCTCGTATTGGACGATCTGTGCCTTGACGCGGAACTCCAGATCGCCCTGCAGCGCCTCGTTGTTGTCCTCGAATATCTTCGGATTTCTCTGGAACAAAACGTCGGTCTTGATCGATCCCATCTGCGGCGAAAGCCAATCGAAGGCGCGGTAGGCCATCCCGACGGACCCGTTGTACCAGCCGCCACTGATCGACACCTGCGGGCCACGCAGCGCTTTGGGGGGCGCCACTGCGATGCGGAGATCCTGCCGCTCCTCGGTGCCAGGATGAAGCGTGACCCGGAAGGGCAACCGCACCCAATGTTCCCCGTGATCCCCCTTTTGGGGATCGAATGGGTAGAGTGCACCGCCGTCAATCACCGCGGTAATTTCGATGCCGAAGGGCGGCGGTGTCATATCGGGCCCGAGATCGGGCGGCATCGGCGTCACTTCGCCACCACACCCCGCGAGGAGCAACCCGGCGAACCAGAGGCGGATCACTTGAGCCCCACCGTAAAGAACCGCACCGTCGACCAGCCGTGCGTGCCGCCACCGCCGCCCATCACCACCGCGGGGCCGCTCACGTTCCAACGGTTGCCCAAGTTGGAATAGCAAGGCACACCGTTGCTGATCTCCTTGACGCAGATTGGGCACTTGATCTGATCATCGATGTGGAAGGTGATGGTGTGCGCTTTGTCATCGGGCAGCGCGACTCCGAAGCCCGGTGGCACCATCGGTTGTGGGTCGCCGGAGTAGCAAAAGTCGTAAATGCTGCTGGTGTAGAGCTTGCCCGCTGACTGGCCGTCGAGCTTGGCCGACGTGGCGAAGCTCATCCAGACCGAGGCGCCGCTGCAGATCCCGCCGCCTGCCTGTGCGGTCACCGTCACGTCGGTTCCCGGGTACACCATCGTGGGTATGGAGAGCGCTCCCGTGCAGCCCGAGGTGTAGGCGCCGCTGCCGACGTAACCGAACGTGTTGACGCACTCCTTGTGCATCTCCGCCTGCGCCTGCGCTTTGCCGATGTACTGCTTGATCTTCTTTTTCTTATCGTCGGCCGATTCCGTGACCAGCCAGATTTCGACACCGATCGTATCGATGGCCCCGTCGGGCGGATCCCCCGGATTCACCGTATAGCTGACATCCGGCATGGTGACCTCAAAGTTGTCCATATAGGTGTTGTTCTGCTTGGTGGTGAGGTGTCCATACTTGGCAGTGTTGGTGAACTTGTAGATGAAGTCGCCGGTGAGCTTCTGGCCGCCATTCTTGAGCGACGCCGTGAAGGTGGTCTTCTCCCCGCAACTCAGTTTGGCCTTGGCGGGCGAGAGGAGCACCTTGGGCGCGCGCACCGTCACGTACCAGTCCTCGACGCTGTTCGACTTTACCCCGTCGCCTGCCACCGCATAGTAGTCGACCACTGCCAACACCTTGTCGACGATCGATAGCGCCACCAGCAGCTTGCCGCTGGCCGCAAAGGAAAACTTCCACCACTTCTCATTATTGAAGGTCTTGATGATCCAGATGCGGAACTGTTCGAGGATCCAGCTACGCACCATCTGGTCCTGCGACAGAATGGTCGCAAACTGCCCGACTGCCTGCATCATGTCGCCCTTGGAAAGATAATTTCCAACGGAGATGAGATTGCCGTTGTAGACGTTCTGCACCACCTGGACGATGAAGTCGCCAAATGCGGGTGAAGCGAACGCACCGCCCAGCCAGTCGAAATTGAGGAGTGCAAAAAAGGCCGGCAAGAACATATCGACCAGCATGTTCTTGACGGTGACAAAGTGGAGCTCGCTCTCCTGCTCGGGCGTAAGCTTCACCCAAGGCGCCGGCTGGCCGTTGCCGAGTACCCGCACGCGGTAGTGCAGCTCTTCGTCATCGGTGAGCACCGAACCGAGCCCTACCGGACCGTAGTAGGCGGGAGTATAGGCGCCGTTGCCCATGATCACATCGCCGACCGAGCCGAGCGCGCCGTTGAGCCCATTGGTCGGCGGGAGCTCAAAACCCTTCTCCTTTACATAGGTGTCGCCTTGGCCCACCTGCCGGTCGATAAAAGCGTAGAGCCGTCGCCGGTAGTCATTCTTGAAGGTGATTTGGTTGATGTCCGAAACTGGATTTTGGTCCTTGTCACCGATCAGCACGGTGACACCGCTTTTCGAATCGCCCGGGTTCACCAGCACCAGCGACTGCATGATCTTGCCCACCTGGGGGACCATCTTGACCAGCGTCTTGCCCACCGCCTGCGCCATCGCCAACTTGTCGGCCTCCGACGCCAGCTCGAGAAAAGCCGGATTGGCGGCAATTTTCCCGTCGAGAAACTGGGCAAACTCTTTAGTTTCGGCGGCATTGATGAACCGATCGACCGCCTGATCCCAAGCCTTCGGCGGCAGCAGCATCGCGCCACCGAAGAGCATGAGATAGAAGGTCGCGGTGGTCGTCGTGGTGATGGCGTTGTCAGTTCCCATCTTGCCAAAGCCCACCATCAACAGATGGTCGTCCTGGTCGAGCAGCATGAGCCCCTGCCGCGTTGCCCCCGCACCGGTGACGGTGAACTTGCCCTCCGGATCGGGCGTCGTTTCACCCGCCATGGCCATCACCTTGAGGCTGGTCATCTGCACAGGGATGTTCGGCGGCAGCACCACCTTGCCAGCGAGCGGCGTATCGGGTGCCTGGGGCACGCCCCCATCGGGCGTCGGCGGCAGCGTCACCAGCCCCGAAGCATCCGGCAGCGGAGGCGGCGACATCATCTGCGATCCGCAGCCTAGAACGGCCAGTGAACCGAGGAAGAGCCAGCGTACGAGCATGGAGCGCCTCCTAGAAGAGCCGCTATTGTACCGAATCAGGCGGGCTCTGCGTCGTTCAATCGTCACCGCCCCTGTCGCCGTCTCCGTCTCCGATACCGATACCGACACCGTCTCCGTCTCCGATACCGATACCGATACCGATACCGATACCGTCTCCGGCGCCGGCGCCGGCGCCGACACTGTCGCCGACACCGACCACGACACCGATACCGACCTGGGCTTGATCCGCTTTCGTGGACACTTTGGAAAGGTGAATACGATGCGGAGCATGATGGAGGAACCGAAGAAGAAGCGACGAACGAAGGCGCGATGGACCACAGTTGGACCATCTCTTCCCAGATCACGATCCCACAAGATCGCAGCGAATCGACCCTTCGGCCGAGCGAATCTCTTAGTTGAAGTGGCGCAGGAAGCTCAAGCCAAGCAATCCGTCGATGCCGAATCCCTCGGGCAGATCGTGCGCGTGGACGCGAAACTCGCTGAACTCGTGACCGAGCGCCCGAAATCGGGCGACCCGCAAGATGTATCCGGGCTCAGCGCCGATGGCACTTCGGATCGTGGTAATGGCTTCACCTTGGCGCGGGCTGTAGCCGAGGTCGTCAAGTAGGTCAGGGAGCAGCAGGGTTTCGCTCGAGCCCGTATCAACGGCCAGGCGTAAATCTCGGCGCTGCTGTTGTGAGCCCCACACGGAAGCGCGGACCACGATCAGCACGCCGGCTGGGTCGAAGTCAGTGACCGTCACTGGTCGAGAAAGCGGAGCGATACGAATCCTGGCGGGACAGGCGAACCGGTGAACAGATGCGCACACGCAGTGATCCCGTCGTGCTCGCGGATCGCCTTTGTCTCGCGCAAGCAAGCGGCACGACTCTTCGAGTGGCCAAGAACTAGGGCCGAAAGGAGCCGCCCGTCTTCCGCGTCGCAGTTCTCGTACTCAATTGCGATGAGCACCACCCATTCGTCAGGATAACAGGCACAAATATCCAGCCAGCTGAGGCGCTCCTGGCGGGACGATTGAAGTGACGCATTGGCAAGTGGGGTGGCCACGCAATCAGCTTTCATGGTAGATGCGTTTCGGTCAAGTAATCTGTGGAGGGGACCGAACCTCGGTGATCACCTCAAAACCGGCCACAGATGATCGGGTCAAAACCGGCCA
>JAHFDT010000056.1:0-6060 GCA_023248875.1 Myxococcales bacterium
TCCCCTCGGTCGACCGAGCTGGGCCACATCGACATTCATCTTGAGGGGCCCCACCTGCACCGCGACCCGCCCATCGCGCGGGGGCGTGAGCAGCATTCCGGTGACCCCGAGATGGACGACCTGCACTTCGCACCCAACGGTCAACTCTTCGAGCGGAAACGGCTCAGCCGCAGCCACGGCCGGCGCATGCGCGCGCACGGCCTCGCTGGCCCGGTCGATCGCCGCACGCGCCTCCTTGGCTTCATTCGGTTTTCGCCGCAGCACGGTACGCACCCGATCCAGTTCGACACGCGCCTCACGCAGCGCCACAACTGCCTGGTCGTGCGCACCCGAGCGTGCCCGCTCGATCCGATCGCGTGCTTCGGCGGTCAACCGCTCGGCTTCGGCCTGCTTTTGACCAAGCTGCTCGGACTGCTCGGCGAGCCGCTGCCGCTCCTGCTCCATCATTTGGAGGAGCTCGACCAGCCCCTGCGTCTCCTTGCCCAGCAGCGATCGCGCGCGCACGAGGATGTCATCGGCGATGCCGAGCCGCGCCGCAGCGGTGATGGCGCCCGAAGCGCCCGGCACCCCGAGGTGGAGCTCGAACGTAGGCTGGAGCCGCTCAAAATCGAAGCCCACCGATGCGTTGACGAAGCGTGCCGACGAGGCGGCGAGCGCCTTTAGGCGATCATAGTGGGTCGTCACCAGCACGGTCGCCCCGCTTGCGGATAGCGCTTCGAGGAGCGCCTGCGCCAGGGCTGCCCCTTCGCCCGGATCGGTACCGACCGCGATCTCGTCGAGCAGAAGCAGCGTCGTCGGCCCGGCCGTGGCAAGGAGCTCGCGCAACCGCACGATGTGCGCCGAAAAGGTAGAGAGATTCCTCTCCAGCGACTGGTCGTCACCGATATCCGTCAGCACCCGATCGAAGAGCGGCACCGTCGATCCCTCTTGGGCCGGGATATGGAGACCCGCGTGCGCCATAAGGGTGATTAGGCCGGCGATCTTGAGCGCCACGGTCTTGCCCCCTGCGTTGGGACCCGAGATCACTAACGTCGCCCCGCGCTCGAGAAGCAGGTCGTTGGAAACACAGCGCCGCCCGCCGAGCACCATCAGCGGATGGCGGGCATGGCGGAGATCGAGCTGCACGGAGTCGCTGACGAGAGGAGCATGAGCGGAGAGATCGGTCGCCAGCCGCGCCGCCGCCGCCGATCGATCCAGCTCGGCGAGCACCTCTAGATCGATCCGGATCGCGCTCGCAGCCGTGGCCACGGCCTGAGTCAGCTCCCCGAGAATACGCCGCTCCTCCTCTAGCACCTCCAGCTCTGCCAGCTTGAGCCGGTTGTTGAGGTCGACCATCTCCTCTGGTTCGACGAAGACGGTCTGGCCCGAACCGGACAGACCATGGACGATGCCATGGACGCGTGTGCGAGCGTCGGCGCGGATGGGCAGGACGTAGCGCTCATCGCGCTGGGTGTAGAAGTGGTCTTGCAGATAGGGCGTCACCTGCGGATGGTCGAGGAGTGCGCGAGCACGCTGCGAGAGCTCTTCGTGCAACACCGCCGCGCGTTGGCGCAGCCCCCCCAGCGCAGGCGAGGCGCGGTCGTGCAATCGTCCGGTCTCGTCGAAGCACTGTTCAATCGCTACGGCCAGCTCCGGAAGCTCGGCAAGGAGCAGCGCCCGTCCCCATAGACGCGGCACGCGCGCGCTTTGCCGGGCCAGCTGACGCCTGAGCGCACCAGCCACCCGCAGCGTTGCCGCCACTTCGCGCAGCGCTTGCCCTTCGAGGCAACCTCCCTTCTCGGCTCGATCGATCGCCGGCTCCAGTTCGACCGCCCCCGAAAAAGCGAGCGGATCCCCCCCATCGGCGAGTGCCTTCGCCTCACTCACCTCCTCGTGGCGCGCCTGGATCCAGCTCACATCGCAGGAGATCCCGATCGCCAGCGCCGCAGTCGCCCCGCGTGTGGTCTGGCAGCGTGCCACCAACGCCGCCCGCAGTGCATCCCAACCCAGATCGGCCCGCGTCTTTTCCTCGAGAACCATTCGGCCGCGGAATATAGTCCCTCTGTGACTCCGCATCCACCGTGGCTGGCGATCGCCCTGGCGCTGCTACTGGCCCGACTGTTGGGAGAGGCGGCGTTGCGACTGCGTCTTCCTTCCGTCTTGGGCGAGCTTTTGGCCGGCCTACTCGTCGGCGAGCTCGGCCACGCCTTGCCCGCCGTTGCCCAACTACGCGGCGATCCAGCACTCTCGCTGCTCGCCGAGCTCGGCGCGGTCATTCTGATGTTTCAGGTGGGCCTCGAATCGGATGCCCTGGCGCTCCTGCGCTCGGGCCGCGCGGCGATCGGCACCGCTGGGGTGGGGATGAGCGCCACCGCTCTCCTGGTCTACTGGAGCGCCACCACGCTCGTTCACCAGACGCCGCTCCAGGCAGCCTTTCTCGCCACGGCACTCGCCGCCACCTCCGCTGGAGTCGCCGCACGAATCCTGCGCGATCTCGGCCGCGTCGGATCGCCGCAAGGAAAGGTCATTCTCGGCGCGGCAGTGCTCGACGATATCCTTGGCCTGATTGCGCTGGCCACGATCGTCGGCATCGCCCAGAGCGGCCCCACCTCTCCCTGGCCGATCGCCCGCCTGGCCGCCTCGTCCTTGTTCCTGCTCGGCGGTGGGATCCTGCTCGGTCGCTGGGTCGCTCGCCATCTCCTCCGCTTTGCCGCACAAACCGTTGGTCGCACCGATACCCTTGCGGCCCGTTCCCTCGCGGTCGCGCTGACATTATGCCTGCTGGCATCGGCGGCCGCCGATGCGATCGGCCTGGCGGCCATCGTGGGTGCCTTTGCGGCCGGCCTCATGCTCGATCCTCTCTACGAAGAGACCCTGCGAACGCCCACCACTTCGATTAGGCAGCAGGTCGAAGCCCTCGGCAGCTTTCTCGTCCCGCTCTTCTTCTTTCGCGTCGGCCTCCATAGCGATCTCGGTGCGCTTGGTGGCCACGGTCTCCTCATCGCCCTTCTCCTCGCTCTAGTTGCAGTAGTTGGCAAACTTTTGGCGGGTCTCGGTGCTGGCCCTACCGAAGCCGATCGACTGGCCATCGGCGCGGGCATGGTCCCACGTGGTGAAGTCACTCTGATCATCGCCTACCAGGGCAGCCAGCTGGTCGCCGAGGGCCGGCCGCTCATCGAGCCCGCCACTTTCGCCGCGGTGGTACTGGTGGTGCTGATCACCACGCTCTTGGGTACGCTCCTTTTGCAGTGGCGCCTGCAGCCATGAGCAGGCGGCTGCGCCTCCTCGAATTCTCCAATCAATGGGAGCTCGGCGGCACCGAGAAGAGCGCCGAGCTGTTCATGAAGTACCTCGACCGCAGCCGCTTCGAGCTCCTTGCAGCCGGATGGCGGGGAGGCGAGCGTGCGCCAGCGATCCGAGCGCTCGGCATCGAGCTCCATCTCGAAGCGGATCCACGCAGCATGGCCGACTGGATCCGCTCCCAGTCGATCGACATCGTCCATTTTCATCGCGCCGGCGTAACCGACACTGTGCTCATCGATACCTTCGTCGCAGCGGGCGTCCCCTGCCTGGTCGAACACAATATCTTTGCCCAGTTCGATCCTTCGCCCGACCGGCTGCGCATCCAGCGCCACATCTTTGTCAGCGATACCTCGTGCGCCTTTTATCGCCAGCGCTGCACCGGTCCCGTCGAGAAAGGGCGCCTTGCACGCATCTATAATCCCGTCGAGATTACAGAGTTCGACCGGTTCGACTGGCCTTCCCGCCGCTGGGAGGCGCCGATCTTTGGCCGCCTGAGCCGTGCCGATGAACTCAAGTGGCACCCCATCAATATCGAGATCCTGCCGCACGTACGGCAGGCCGTACCGCGCGCCCGATTCTTCGTGATCGGCCTCCCCCCCGCCTATCGCGCCCGCATCGAACAGCTGGGTGTCACAGACATGGTCACTGAATTTCCGCCCACCCTCTCACTCGACCAGATCGCCAGTTTCCTCTCAGAGCTGACCGTCTTCACCCACGGCTCGGCGATCGGCGAAACCTTCGGCATGGGGATTGCCGAAGCGATGGCCGCCCACCTACCCGTCATCACCCATACAGGCGGCGATGGCGCGCAGTGTGAGCTCATCACCGACGGCCACAATGGCTTTGTCGTCGATCCCAAAGATGTCGCGAGCTATGCCGAGCGTCTGATTCGGCTCCTCAAGGATCCCGAACTGAAGGAGATCCTCGGGCAGCGCAGTTACGAGCGAGCGCGTTCGCAGTTCGATGCCCGCCAAGTGACACGCGAGCTCGAAGCGACACTACTGGAAGCATATCGAGAGACAGTGGATCACCCTTAAGATCTCTCCGTCTCCTAAGTCTTGATTGCCGACATTGGAAACAATGACCTTGGGTGCGGTCACCGCAGCGTCCGGGCGCCTTCCAGCTCGCGGTCTAATTCCACCTCGTCGAGATCCACGTAGGAAATCCCGAGTCGGCTCGCATAGCGGATGAATTCGCCTCGATCCTGTTTGAGCAGCTCCGCCGCCTTGCCGCTGGAAATCACCTTACGACGGTACAGTTCTAGTACCGCCAGCTCCCGGATCTGATCGGCGGGCTCCGGATACGTACCTGGAAGCGCCGCGAGCAGCGCGTCGTCTACGGAGATATTTGCTACAAGTATTAATCTAGCATGGATAGTACCGAACAGCGAACGCAGGCGGCTACCCTTATAGTGTCACAGTCCTCAGCCCGCCTTTTTCGTGAGCGCCCGTTCGATGCGCTCCAGGCGCGCCGCAATCGACTTCTCGCTGTGAGTGGCGTCCCGTAGGATGCGGTTGATCAGGGTTTGATACCCGGTCCCCTCCTCCGTCGCAAATTTACGGAGGCGCGCGAGCACATCCTCGGGGATCAGGATCGAAATCCGGCGGCGGACCGCGGACGGCGATAGCTCCTCGTCGGACACCTCGACCTTGCCATACTTGATGCGTGCGGCCTTAGCCCTCTTGATACTCATCCCACACCTCCTGCAAGTAGTCTCGCCGAGCCTCCAACGCCTTCTGGATCTTCGCAAGCGCCTTGGCGCTGAACCCTTTGGATTCGATGCACTCCAGTGTATCGAGCTTGAACACCGCTGCGGCGTCCGGGGCGGTGACATGTACATGGGGAGGGTTGTGATCCTTAAAATAGATGCAACCTTGATCCGGCCCCAGCCCAACTCCAGCACGGTCGGCATATATATCGAATATGCATACGCAATGGCGGAAGGTCAAGCACACCGACCGCATCACGGCCCGATAGCCATCAGTCCGCCTGGCCCTTTGACATACAACGTCCCATCCTGGCCGATCACGAGTCCGCTTGCGGCCCTCGGCGAAAGGCGTAGTCTAAAATTATGGTCAGCCAGTATGTCGATAAGGCGCTGCGCCGCGCGCGCTATGTCCAAGAAGATGGAACGTTCATCGCGACCGTGCCCGGCCTGCGTGGAGTGATCGCCACGGACAGTACCTTGGAAGCGTGCCGAGACCGGCTCGCCGAGGTGATCGAGGAGTGGATCCTCGTGCGGGTGGCGCGCGGGTTGCCTATTCCGGTGCTCGGCGGCGTACGGGTGGAAGTTCGTAAGGCGAGCTGATGCCCTCTTTGGGGCCGATCAGCCGGCCCCAGCTCATCGCATCATTGCGGCGGATCGGCTTCGAGGGCCCCTACTCAGGCGGCAAGCACCAATTCATGGTGCGATCCGGCGTGGTGCTCACCATCCCCAACCCGCACCGCAGTGACATATCGGTTGGGCTACTCAAGATCATCCTGCGGCAGGCGGGCATTTTGCGGGAGGAGTGGGAGGCGACGTAACGGAGGGCGCCATGGCGCGCGACGGTAGTGTTGGTGCCCGAGGAGGGGGAGCTGTCCTTCCCTTGTTACGAACACTGGATACATACTGGGACGCGAGCCGCTGTGCCCTGGACCTAGAGATTGAGCGAACCGCGAGTGTTCATGACGCCGATTCCGAGGACGATAGCCGTCGCTGCGGCGCCGATCGCCATCAGCCATAGGAGAGGAGCCTCAGAGTCGATGGCATATACCAGGAGCAGAACACAGTTCAGC
>JAHFDT010000056.1:6070-21084 GCA_023248875.1 Myxococcales bacterium
CCGAGGGCCCAACTCACAGCCCATCGCTGCTGTCCAATGGTCGCTGATCCAAAAACGATCAGGGCGACAGCGACGATCATGTTCCAGATTGCAAGAGCGTTCCGCCCGAACGCCGCTTGCGTCAAGACGATCAACAACCAGCCGAGGGATTGCACGATCGTCATGATGCCGCCGGCCGTGAAAGCCCAGGTTACAGGGTGAGTTTGGGGCGTGGCGAGCGACGTAATGCGCAGAATGGGTGGCTTGGTGACCAGAATTTCGCGACAGATCGGGCACTCGTTACAATTCGCCGGAATCTGTTGAAAACAACCTGGGCAATAATCACGTGCGCCTAGGGACGCCGTGGGCGAATAGGGAGCCGGAGCGGTCGATGCAGACAGCATCGTCCCGCAGTGCTTGCATTTGATGGCAGCTGCCTGGATCAACTCGGCGCAAAAAGGGCACCGCTTCGTTGACTCTGCGTCGTTCATTGCGCCCCTCCGTCACCAGGCACTGGCCCATTCGCCGCGGTTGGGGTGGAGAGGCCTAACATTTTAAACGCGATGGACCACCGGTGGACCAGACCGCGAACACCCCGAACACGGCGCGTTCATCATCCGAGAACAAATTAGCGGAAGTGCATGGGAATCGAACCCACCGAACGATCCCGTGAAGAACCGTCCCATCGGTTTTGAAGACCGAGCCCAGCACCAGTCCAGGACGCACTTCCGAGCGAAAGCCTACCACAACTGTCTAGCGAGCCAGCGTCTCGTCTAGCACGGGCGCCATGAGCTCGGCCGCCAACCGGTTGCCCTCACGATTCCAGTGGGCGTCGATGTGAAAGTAGAGCACTCGGCTCGCTTCACGGCGAAATCCGGAGGTTAGGTCGAGCACCGTTGTGCCGTGAGTATGGGCGAGCTCGGCGAGTCGCGCGTAGGCGCGATCGTTGATGTCGAGCACTTTTTTATGGTCGGGAAACAGCCGGAGGTATTCAGACCGATAGACCGATTCCTTGGCGGGAAATAGGAATACCACCAGGCGAACGTGGCGCTGCTGTGCGAGATCCATGATGCGCAGTAGCGCCGCTTCGACCTCCCGATCTTCGCCCTGATCGTTGTACCGAGGGCTGGGGCCGTAATCGGCAAACAGCGTCAGACTATTGGAGGCGAGCGCATTCCGCAGGGGGCTGCGCACATCTTCGTAAGCTTTGGCGAGCGTGTAGGCAAGCGAACGCGAGTAGAGCGAATAGCGGCCATAGCGAAGCAACATCTCCGTCTGCTGCTCCACAAATTGAGCCACTGGGATGGGGCGATGAAGATCGTTGGCGAAGATTCCGAAGGCGACCACTTTCGGGTGATAATGTTCGGTGAACTGGCGGAAGATCTCTTCATATTGGGTCAAATCATAGCCGGAGACGCCAAGATTAATGATGGGCTCCTTCCGCAAGAGCTCGAGCTGGTGGATGGCCGAGTCGTCTCGGGTGCTGCTCTCGCCATAAACAAACGAATCGCCGATGAAAAACATTCGCGAACGCTCATAGTCCAGGCCGAGGTTGCGAAAACCCAAGGCGTCGGTGTCGAGAAAAGTCTGGTTCTCCCCATTGTTCCATTGGTAGCGAATGTTGCGGAGGTTAGGTCTCAGCTTATAGCCCAGGCGAGCGTCCACTTGGAAGGTGGTCCAGTGAGTGCGACGGTAGGTAAACCACTCGGGTTCGTTCCGGTGGAAAACGAAAATAAAGCAGAGCTCTACGATCACGTAGACCAGCACCATCGGTAGCAGCGCATAGAGGAGCTTGTGCGCCCAGGCCTGTCGAGGCAGAAGCAGTCCCCATACAATGAGAAATAGATCCATGGCCCAGAGCACGCCGAGGATCATGGGATTATTGAAATGGGTGCGGTGAAATAGCCAGGCGAGGGTCCATTGATTCAAGCTCAGGCCACATATGGCGATGCCCAGACCCAGCACCGTGAGGGGAGCCTTAGCGCTCATGGCTAATAGGTTAGGCAGGCCAGAATTTCGAGGAACACCTCGCGCATCGCATGGTGCTAGCACGTGGTCTTTGGATCTCGCAAGGGCGAACTCGGCGCGGCTTGGCGGTGTCCTGGTCGACGTGCTAAGAACCCCCTTCAAGTATGCCCAAGCCAATCCTGGGACTCTCCGCCTACTACCACGATAGTGCAGCGGCGCTGGTGGTCGATGGCCAGATTGCCGCGGCCGCGCAGGAGGAGAGGTTTACCCGCAAGAAGCACGATGCGCGGTTTCCTCGCCATGCGGTGAGTTGGTGTCTCAGCGAAGCGGGCCTGCAGCTCAGCGACCTCGAGTGTGTGGTCTTCTATGAAAAGCCACTGATCAAGTTCGAGCGGCTGCTCGAGACCTACTTGAGCTTCGCACCGCGCGGGCTCACCTCCTTCCTCGCAGCGATGCCGGTGTGGCTGCGCGAAAAGCTCAATATGAAAGGCGAGCTCAAACGCGAGCTGGCCGAGCTGGGAGGCTGCGGCCGGGCAGCGTTGCCAAAGCTGCTGTTTGCCGAGCACCATCAGTCGCACGCGGCGTCGGCCTTTTTTCCCAGCCCCTTTCAGCGGGCGGCCGTTCTGTGCATGGATGGCGTCGGCGAGTGGGCGACCACATCGGTGTGGCTGGGCGAAGGCAACCGCCTCGTGCCGAAGTGGCAGATCAACTTTCCCCATTCGCTCGGGCTGCTCTATTCGGCCTTCACCTATTACACCGGCTTCAAGGTCAATTCGGGCGAATACAAATTGATGGGGCTAGCTCCCTACGGCGAGCCCAAGTATGTCGAACAGATCCTGAACCACCTCGTCGAGCTGAAGGAGGATGGGACCTTCCACCTCGATATGAGCTACTTCAACTATGCGACCGGTCTGACGATGACCAGCCGCAAGTTCGACGAGCTCTTCGGTGGGCCGCCGCGTAAGCCGGAGGGCACGGTGACCCAGCGCGAGATGGATCTCGCGCGTTCGATCCAGGAAGTGACCGATATGGCGGTTCTGCGCCTCGGGCGCACGGTGCAGCGCGAGCTCGGGGTCGACTATCTTTGTTTGGCGGGCGGAGTGGCGCTCAATTGTGTCGCCAACGGCCGGCTCTTGCGGGAAGGGCCGTTTCGCGACCTCTGGATCCAGCCGGCGGCGGGCGATGCGGGTGGGGCGCTCGGCGCCGCGCTGGCCGCCTGGTATGAGCAGTATGACCAGCCGCGCACCGCCTCGGCCACCGACCGCATGCGCGGATCCTATCTCGGGCCCCGCGCCAGCGATGAAGCCATACTGCGCGATTTCGCCACCGCAGGAGCGGTCTACGAACGGCTCGATGATGCGCAGCTTCTGCCGCGCCTGGCGGAGATCATGGCAGCGGGTCATGTGGTGGGCTGGTTTCAAGGGGGGATGGAGTTCGGCCCTCGTGCACTCGGAGGCCGCTCGATCATCGGCGACCCGCGCAATCCGAGAATGCAGTCGGTGATGAACCTCAAGATCAAATACCGCGAGTCGTTTCGGCCCTTCGCGCCGGCGGTGCTGGCCGATCAGGTGTCGAACTATTTCGAGATCGATCGCGCGAGCCCCTACATGCTGCTGGTAGCGCCGGTGAAGGAGTCGCTGCGCCTGCCGATGTCCGATTCGCAGAAGGCGCTGTTTGGGATCGAAAAGCTCAACGCCCCGCGCTCGTCGATCCCTGCGGTCACCCATGTCGACTATTCGGCGCGTATTCAGACCGTCCATCGCGAGACCAACCCACGTTTTTTTGAACTGCTGAGCGCCTTCCACCAACGAACGGGTTGTGCCGTGCTGGTCAATACGTCCTTCAACGTGCGGGGTGAGCCGATTGTCTGCACGCCGGCCGATGCCTACCGCTGCTTCATGAATACCGAAATGGACTACCTGGTGGTCGAGGGCTACTTGCTGGACAAAACTCAGCAGCCACAGCAACCGCGCGACGATTCGTGGAAGAAGGAGTTCGAGCTCGATTGATGCGTGCCGCTACCCCACCCGATACAAAACAGCTGCGGAAGTTTGGCCTTCTCGTCGGGCTGACGCTCATGGGACTCTTCGGAGTGGTGCTGCCGCTCCTGCATCGTAGGCCGCCTGCCGAGTGGCCGCGCTGGCCCTGGCCGCCCGGTGGGCTACTGGTGCTCGCTGCGCTCCTTGTCCCCAAGCTCCTGGCTCCCCTCGAGTGGCTCTGGATGCGACTCGGCGGTGTGCTCGGCTGGGTCAACACGCGGATCATTCTTTCGGCAATCTTCTTTGCCCTTTTTACCCCGATCGGGCTGCTGTTGCGGCTATTCGGCAAGGATCGACTGCAGCTCCACCGGGTGGCTGCGGACTCCTATCGAGAAACCAGCACTTCGCGGCACAAAATGGAGGAGCCCTTCTAATGCTCGAGCTATTCAAGGATCTCTTCACCTTCATGAGGACCCAGAAGAAGTTCTGGTTGGTGCCGCTGGTGATCATGCTGGTGCTGATGGGAACGTTGCTGGTGCTGGCGCAGGGTTCGGTGGTGGCACCGTTCATCTACACACTGTTTTAGAAATATAGAGGACGAACCGCGTGGATCGATTGCGGGTATTGACCCTAAACATTTGGAATCGTCAGGGGCCGTGGGAGACGCGATGTGCGGCGATTCGGAAGGGCCTCGTGGAGCTTGCGCCGGATCTTATCGGGCTCCAGGAGGTTCTACATCTCGAAGGGGCGCCACGAGACCAGGCCGAAGAGCTGGCGGAAGGGCTGGGGTACCATGTGGTTTTCGGCGGGGCCTGGGAGATCGGGGGTGGACTTCATTTCGGCAACGCCGTGCTGTCGCGATTTCCGCTGGGGGAGCAGAAGAGCTGGCGGTTACCCGGTGACGATACCGAAGAGCCGCGCAGCCTGCTGCGGGTGCTGGCCGAGGCTCCGTACGGGATCATTCCTTTTTTTGTAACTCACCTCGACTGGAAACTGCACCATGCTGCGCGGCGCCTCCGGCAAGTGCAGTTTGTGGCCGAGCGAGTACTCGAAGCGAAGGGCGGTTTTCCAGCGGTCTTGGTAGGCGATTTCAACGCTGAACCCTCCAGCGATGAGATTCGGTACTTGCGCGGCCACCATGTTGTCGATGGCACAAGTGTCTACCTGACCGACTGTTTTGCCTGGGTAGGAACCGGCTCCAGGGAGACCTTTGTGCGGCGGAACCCCTTTGCGGCCGAGGCCCACGAACCGGATCGCTGTCTCGATTATGTTTTTGTAAGCGGCCCCGATCGCCAGCGACAGGGCGAGCCGCTGGTGGCGAAAATTGTGCTGGATCAGCCGGTCGGGGGCGCATTTCCTTCGGACCATTTGGGGATCTATGTTGAGCTCGGGGTGCTGCCGCAAACTCCTTAGACTGTCGTATTATTGAACAGACCTGGAAACTGTACAGATTTTTGACATTCACAGCACAAACCACTGATCCCACTGAAATCTAAGGAACGCCTCCCCAACTTGCCCACAAGTTCTCCAGTAATACTGTCCGAACACACAGCAGATCACAGAGGATTTCACAGCGGAGCATGATCCGCTAAGCCTATGAAATCAAAGGCGTGCATTTTTTTTACGAACGCGCAAAGAAGTGGCACAACTCCCGCATTATCCCCCCGTGTAGTCGATGACAACTGAATAGTCGGCAACTGAATCGAAGTGCTCGAAAGCGCTGGCCTCGCAGAGCGAACCCTTTAATGGGTGTCTCGGCAGGCGACGAACCTCGAGCAGGTCGGTAGCTCTCGCAGGAGAGCAAACCGGCTCCTTGTCAGCGATACGCTGAAGGCCCAGTGCAGGAGTGATCTTGCAGCAAAGGCCACGAGCGGAGGGGGTGCAAAACATCCCCACGGCGAGGAGAGGGAGAACCTGGAGGAGGCAAATCTCATGAGGGGAACGGGCAGCATCGACGGCTAAACCCTGCCGATGCAGCAACGGATCTTGGCAAAGAGTAGGCCCTGAAGACGAGTGTACAGACCGGTGGAGCTGAGTGGGCAACCGCAAAGCAGCTGGTAGGTGCCAACGCCATGAGGGCACGGCCATCGACGAGATGGTACGGCTTTGCTAAGGGGAAAACCCCTGAAGAGAGAACCCTGGACGTGGCTGCGGGGTGAAATAGACCCGCAAGGCTGCTGGTGGAGAAAACCATCGAGAGCGTGTGAAACGCTGAGGATGGATCGATGTGGGCCTTGGGAAGCCTACATCCGTAAGGATACCGGTAGTTGATGTCGCGAAGAGGGACAAAACCCCAAGGAAGGAGCTTCACCAAACTGCAGTGGTGGAGCGGATACGCAGCGGTAGGACTCTGAATTGGAACGAAAGCCCACGGGAGGATGAACTCGCTTCGAAAGGGGCGGGGGACGGCGATCAAAGAGGAACCGAGAGGCTCACCGGAAACGGGAAAGCCTGCGGGCGCGGGAAACCTAATGTTCCTGCTGGTTGGTCGCAAATAACACTCCGAAGAGCTAGTAACCTTGAGAGTTGATCTGTTACGGGCGGTGACGCACGTAGCAGTACTGGTGTGGATCGAAAACCTTCGAAGGGGTGACGGTGAATTTGGGCACTTCGGTTCAGTTGCTGACCTTCAGTGGTGAGGGTGGGCCGACAGAAATGTCGGCCTTTTTCTTTTTAAGATACCCTACAGTCGGTGCGTAGCGAACAGGTCGCGATCGTTTGTAGCGATGGCTGGCGACTCAGAGGAGAGGTGCTGGTACCCACCGAACCGCGGGCGGTGGTAGTAGCGGGCCACGCCATGATGGTCGATCGACGAACCCTCGAGCGGCCGGGCGGCGGATTGATCTCCCACCTCGTAGTGCGCGACATCGCGGTAGTTTGGCCCGACCTTCGCGGGCATGGGCAGAGCGAGCCCCGTGCCGACCAAGGAGGTCGCTGGTCATACGACGATCTGGTCGACCGCGATGCTCCCGCTCTATATCGGTTTGCCCGGACGCGCTGGCCCGATCTGCCGCTGGTATCGGTCGGCCATAGCCTGTTCGGCCACGTGGCACTGGCGCATCTGGCCCGCTACGGCCGAGGTGACCGCGGGGCGGTGCCGGATGGCCTGGTCGCACTCGGCGCCAATCTCTGGGGGCGGCGCTGGGAGCCTAACCCCGTGCGGTGGGTCGCCAAGCGCCTGCTCCTGGCTGCCATGGAGGAAACCACGCGTCTCTGGGGCTATTTTCCCGCTCGGCAGCTCAGGATTGCCTCCTGCGATGAGTCCATCGACTATGTTGATCAGCTGGTCGGATTCGCGCGCACCGGCTGGGTCGCCAAGGACGGCTTTTCCTACGCCGACGCGCTCGGGCAAATCGCGAAGCCGGTCCTTAGCCTCGCTGCGGCGGGTGATCGGCTGCTCTGTCACCCCGCCTGCGCGCAGCGGATGGCGGCCGAAATTCCGGGGGCAATCTACGAAACCGTTGGGCGGGCGACCGGGCTCGCTACCGATGGTGGCCACATGGCGATGGTGATCGATCCAGGGTTTCGGCCGATGTGGGACCGTGTCGCCGACTTTGTGTTGAATCACTGTGGAGGCAGCCTGGGAACCAGTTGATCGCCGCTCGTGTTGATCACACAGCGCTCGGTGATGCCCTTGCCTTCGCAGTGTTCCCAGGCCTTGCATTCGCCTGCACAGGGAATGCGATCACAGTAGCCGGTGGCCCGGTTACAAACGTACCCAGCTGCGCAGTGGGTGTAACAGTTGCTCTGCGAACGGCGAACGCCCGCCACTGCAGCAGCGACGGCGGTGTTGAGTACTGCATCGCCCACCGCGGGACCGGCGCTTTGGCACCCCATGGAGCAGGCGAATAGGAGGCCGAGCACTCGCACCACGAACGCAAGAGTAGCACACCTTGATATGGCGCAGCACTCCGCCTACCATCCCAGCGAATGGAGCTTGAGGGCAAGGTCGTTGTGGTCACGGGCGCCGCACGCCGCGTGGGACGCGCGATCGCAAAGGAGCTGGGGCAAGCGGGCGCCTCCGTGGTCGTTCACTACCACCGCTCGTCGGAGGAGGCGACCAAGGTGGTGGCAACCCTGCCCCGTTCGGTGGCGGTGCAGGCCGATCTCTCCGATCTGGAGGGCTGCCGCGTGCTGATCGACGCGGTACGCAGCCGCCATCGCAAGCTCGATATTCTCGTCAACAGTGCCGCCCGCTATTCGCGCTCTCCGTTTGCCTACGAGAAGGATGAAACCTGGCAAGAGCTGTTCGCGCTGAATCTGATGGCACCGGCACGCCTCATTCGGATGGCGCTACCGCTCGGCCTCTCCTCGGTGATCAACATTGTCGACGTGGCTGCTGAAAAACCCTGGAAACACCATGCCGCCTACGCGGCGACCAAGGCCGGCCTGTTGCAGCTGACCAAGAATCTGGCCCTCGAGCTCGCGCCAGCGGTGCGCGTCAACGCAGTGGCTCCCGGTACGGTGGTTTTTCCAGAGGATTTTTCACCCTCGGAAAGGGCCGCTGTAGTCGAACGGATCCCGCTCGGGCGCATCGGTGCGCCGACCGATGTCGCCCGCGCCGTACGCTATCTTAGCCAGGAAGAATTCTTGACCGGGACGGTGATCTCGGTCGATGGCGGAGCCGGGCTAAAGTAGATCTTCTGCGAGCGAGGCCCGCGTGGTCTCGGGCAGTACCACCGATTGCCGATAGCGGGGCAGATCGCAGGCCAACTCCAGCCGGGTTCCGGGCTGCTGGAGGAGCTCTTGAGCGCGCGCCGGGAGCGGAAAGCGCAGATACTGCACCGACGAGATCCGGTCTGCTTCCGACCGGCCGGCCTCAAACTGTGCGGGTACGATCACCTCACCGATCGCCAGCCGCAGCTGTTCGTCGATGCCCACCAGGCGATGGAGCGTCGCGCGGATTGCTTCCGAATCGGTGATCTCGACGAACAGCGTCCCGGCCAGCTCGCCGGGACCGGGCAGGAGCGAGTTGTAGACATCGATCTCCGCCTGGATCTTGCGCGGATCTTCCAGCTGTTCCGCGCGCACCATCTCCTCCACCTGGAAGGTCATGGTCAGGCGATTTTCGAACACCAGCGTGACGCAATCGCCAAGGGCTACCCGCCGGTCGCGCTTGCGCGCCATGACCTCGGCCCGTGCGCGATCGCGGGCACGTTCGTACACCTTGGGCGGCCGAATATCGGCGAGTGTGAGCTTTTTCATCGAGTCGACGGTCGACGGTCGACTTAGTGATCGAGCGAGTCGAGGCCCTTCTGGAACCGTCCAGCGTGCGACTTCTCGGCGCGCGCCAGCGTCTCGAACCACTCGGCAATCTCTTCGAAGCCCTCGTTGCGCGCGGTCCTGGCAAACCCCGGGTACATCTCGGTGTACTCGTAGGTCTCGCCGGCAATCGACGCTTGCAGGTTGAGCTTGGTCGAGCCGATCGGCTTGCCCGTGGCCGGGTCGCCCACCTGCCTGAGGTACTCGAGGTGGCCATGCGCATGGCCGGTCTCGCCCTCGGCGGTATCGCGGAACAGCCCGGCGACATCGGGGTGGCCCTCGACATCTGCCTGCTTGGCAAAATAGAGATAGCGGCGATTGGCCTGCGACTCGCCGGCAAAGGCTTCCTTGAGATTCTCGAACGTCTTGGACCCCGTTAGATTTTTCGCCATCGTCCCTGTCTCCTTCGAAGGGGTGAAGGACGCTAGCACATCGAACTTCTGCGATCAAACCCAGAGCGGCCGAGCGGCTACGAAACCCATTCTTGCGCACTCGGTAAAAGTGAGCTTTAATTAGGAGGCAATTTCCTGTGGTCTCGGGAGCCCCCTATGGCCCCCTTCCTACATCGCAAAGCCAAGCTGTTCATTGTCGCACTGCTGGCGACCCGTCCCTCCTTTGCCGCCGACAAGGACTGGGGGGGCGCGGACCTCAACGTCACGGGCAACGCCACCTTCGATGGCATCCAGTCGAATATCAAGATCTTCACGATCGCCAAGGGGGCCACGGTGCTGGTCACCGCTGGCCAACCGGTCGAGTTTCGCGCGGTCGATATCAACATCCAGGGGACGATGTCAGCCAATGGTGCGGGCTACCCAGGCGGCGCGGGCGGCGGCGCCTCCGCCACCCAAGCGCCCGGGGGCAAGGGGGGCGCGGGACCGGGCGGTGGCGGCGGCGGAATGGATGGCGCGCTCAACTCCGGAGTCGGCGGTGGCGGCGCGGGCGGCGGCAGCTTCGGCGGTGCGGGCGGAAGTGGCGGCCAGGGGCGCTCGTGCAACAATGGCACCTCCAGTAATGGCATGGCCGGCGGCATCTACGGCAAACCGGACGATCACGTGGCGCAGATGGGTTCGGGCGGCGGGGGTGGCGGCGGCCGCTACACCGCCGGAAACTGCGCCACGCTCACCGATACAGACGGTGGCAACGGCGGCGCGGGCGGCGGCAGCATCTCGCTCATCGCCACCAACAACATCGTCCTCTCCGGCACGGTGCTCGCCGATGGCGGCGGCGGTGGTACCGGTGCCTCGGGGGGCTGCGGCGTGGGGGGCTCGGGCGGCGGCGGTTCGGGAGGCTCGGTCCTCATCGATGGTTGGTCGATCTATTTTACCGGGACGGTGAGCGCGCAGGGAGGTCCGGGGGGCGGTGTGGCCTGTGGCGGGAGCAACTGCGGAAACCCCTGTCCGGGGGTGACGGTGGGACAGGCAGGTAGCGGCGGGCGCGTGAAGTTTTTTACCGGCGCTTTCCTCAAGAACACCGGATCGATCAACGTCTCGGGAAAGAGCCCGGGCAGCCAATACTTCGCCATCAATGGACCGATCGCGGGCCTGATGCCGGCGGCGACGACCTTCGCCGATCAATACGTCGGAACGGTCTCCGCACCGCTGACCATCACCGTGAAAAACACCGGTCCCGGTCCATTGCGTATCACCAGCTTCGATAACAGTGGCGCGGCCCCCAACGAGTTCGTCGCCAAGCACCCGGCCTTTCCCTGGGTGATCCCGGCGATGAGCAGCGAGACCTTTACCGCCACCTTCAATCCTCTGATCATGGGCAGCCGCAGCGCCGCGTTTCTCCTCGGTACGAATGATCCACTGAACCCCACGCTGACCGAAATGGTCAGCGGTACGGCGCTCCAGGCGGTCTGCGTGGCGACCCCCAACACTCTCCACTTCGGCAAGCAGCGCGTCGGCGTCGCGAGCGCATCGCAAATGATCAGCCTGCTGAATACCGGGAACGCCACGCTGACCGTGACCCAGCTCATGCTGGGTGGCCCCCAGCCGGGTGAGTTCAAGCTCAATGGCGCACCCAATCTGCCCTTTACCATTGCGCCAGGAAAAAGCACGGCCCTCTCAGCGAGCTACTTCCCCACCAAAACGGGTGCCGTATCGGCCAAGCTCACGGTGGGCGACCAGAGCATCGTTCAGGAAGTGGACTTCGATGGCACCGGTGTCGAGCCCATCATCGGCGCGGCACCCACCGATATTGGCTACGCCGACCGGCGCGTTGCGATCGCCAGCCCTGCGGTCAC
Source organism: Myxococcales bacterium (assembly GCA_023248875.1). GTDB lineage: Bacteria > Myxococcota_A > Polyangia > Palsa-1104 > SHYY01 > JAHFDT01. Next base: position 17,504 of record JAHFDT010000056.1, read on the forward strand.
CGTCACACTGACCAACAGCGGTAGCGACCCGCTCAAGATTTCGAACATCGCCCTCGGTGGTGCCCAGGGCAACGACTTCGTGCTGAGCGGTCTACCCTCGCTGCCAGCGCAGGTGGCGCCGAACATGAGTGTCAGTTTTGGCGTCGCCTTCCGGCCGACCGCGGTGGGCGCACGTTCGGGGCAGGCGGTGGTCACGAGCGACGATAGCTTGCACCCGACCCTGGCGGTGACGCTGCACGGCAACGGCATCTCGCCGCTGGTGCAGCTCGTGCCGCCACAGGTCGACTTTGGCGATGTTCAGGCCGGCAAGACCGCGATGCAATCGGTGCAGCTCACCAACACTGGCAACGATGCCTTGACCATCTCGCAGCTCCTGCTGTCGGGTTCAAACCGCATGAGTGTGTCCAACCCGCCCGCGTTGCCGATGATGTTGATGGCGAATCAGTCCTTGACGGTGGCGCTGGCCTTTGCGCCCATCGGTTCGAGCCTTGAGACCGGCAAGCTGACGCTGGTTTCGGACTATCCCAATCTGCCCAACATCGAAGTGGCGTTGACGGGCCACGGACTCGGTGGGCTGCTCGGGGCTTCACCGCTCGCGATCGATTTTGGGGGAGTGCCACTGGGCACCCTGGGTGGAACCCAGATGGTACAGATCGCTAATTCGGGCCAGCTGCCGCTACAGCTGCAGAGCCTGACACTCGTCGGCCCCAATGCTGACGCCTTTGCTCTGACCGATGCTCCCGGGCTGCCCAAGCCGCTGGCTGCGGGCGGCCTGCTGCTGCTGCACGTGCGCTACACACCGACGGTACATGCACCCCAACAGGCCATGCTCCACATCGTGAGCGATCTGCAGGTGGCCGCTACGGTCGACGTTGCTCTCACGGGAGACGGAATTCTGGCGGCGCTGGGAGCCAGTCCGAGCGCTCTCGATTTTGGCACGGTGCTACTGGGCGGAAGCGCCAAGATCTGGGTGACCCTGCGAAACACCGGCGATGCACCGCTGCATCTCGGCACGCCGATGCTGGTGGGAGGTGGCGCCGAGCACTACCAGCTCGACCTTTCGCCGCCGGCCGAACTCCCCCCGGGACAAACCGTAAAGGCCGCCGTATCCCTGGTTCCCACCTCGGCGGGACAACTCGTTGCGACGCTGCGCTTGCCGGCCAGCGATGAGAACGTGCCGACCACCGAAATTCCGCTCACCGGTCTCGCTGCCAGTGATGCCCTCGAGATCACCCCCCTGGCGTTCGATTTCGGTCTCATCGATATTCCCACGTCGAGCGCGCCCGCCACCTTTTCGTTCCGCGCCAAAGTGCCGCTGGTGCTCACCGCACTGGCCAGCCACTCCTCGGATTTCCTGCTCACCCCCGAAGCGGAGCTTCCGGTGACGCTCCCAGTCGATCAGACCTTCCATGGCCAAGTGGTGTTTCGCCCATCGCAGACCGGAACGCTCGAAAGTACCGTGACGGTCGACGCCGGTGGCAAGAACCACGCGGCCCTGGTGGTGGTTCGGGGCACTGGACAGGTGCGCGCCTACGGGAGCGGCTTTGCCTGCCACTTCGCGAGCCGCCGCAATCCCCCGGGGCTACTGATGGTGCTTGGGGGGGTGCTTCTCTTTCGCCGGTTTCGCCGTCGGTAGCTTGCGTTGCTCGAGGATCTGGAACTGGACACGCCGGTTCTCGCCGTGGTGGTTGCCACTGCCTGCCTTGCCCATCATGCCGTAGGACTTGGCCACCAGCCGATAGGGCTTCACCTGGCCTTGCTGAATCAGAAAGATCTTGACCGCCATCGCCCGCTGCAGCGCGAGCAGGCGGTTGCGTGCCGCCGATCCAGGATCGTCTGCATAGCCAGCCACCACGATCCTCTCGTACTCCGGATGTAGGTTGATCACGTCCGCGATCGAAAGTAAGAGCTCCTCCGTCCAGGGCATGAGCGCGTCGCTATCGACATCGAAATAGATCTTGTCGTCGAGCCCTTTGGAGAGCTGCGGTGCCGCCCGCGGCGCTCTCTTGGTCGCCTTCTCCGGAGGCGCAGGCGCAGGCGGTGGCGCTTCGGCATCGTAGCACCCATCATCGTCCTGAAATCCATCCCGATCCTCCGGTTCATTTGGGCATTTATCGACGGTGTCGGGGATGCCATCGTGGTCATTGTCGAGATCGGGACAGCCATCCTCATCCTGGTAACCATCGCGATCTTCGGCCTGATTGGGACACTTATCGCGCACATCCGGGATGCCATCGGCATCGTTATCCGGATCGATACAGCCATCATCATCCTTGAAGCCGTCGCGGTCTTCACGCTCACCCGGGCACTGGTCGGCCGTATCGAGTACGCCATCGTGATCATTGTCGGGATCGGGGCAGCCATCGCCATCCTCGAAGCCGTCTTTGTCCTCCGCCGCGAAGGGACAACGATCGAGTGCATTGGGAATGCCGTCGCCATCGCTATCGCGATCGAAGCGCACGTAGGTGAGCGCGAAGATCACACGAAACGCGGGCGTGCCGTAGCCACCAGTGAGACCCGGACCCGCGGCCAGTGCGACATCGACCGTCGGATCGAGCTTGAGGCGCGCGCCCACCAGCGCCTCGACCGGCATCGCTTCGATCTGCGCATGCGAACCCGGTAGCCAGGGATCGCCGCGCAGACCGAACGAGCCCCAGGCTTCGCCAAACAGGCTCAGGCGATTCGGCAAAAGTGCGTAGGAGGCACCCAATCCGGCGAGCAGCTCATCGTTGACATAGATGCTGTAGTAGTGAATCGATTGGGAGCGAGCGCGGTAGCCGAAGTAGACGGCCGCCGAAAAGCGCCCAACTGCAAGGTCGCCGATCAATCGACCGGAAAGTGTCACCCCCGGCTCGCCGCTGAAATGATCACCTCGGCCGGTCGGCAGGGTAGCGGTGAGGTCTACGGCTACGCCCCAAAAACGACGGGGACTGAGACGCGCCTTACCATGGAGCCGAAGATCGCCAAGCGCCACCGGCGGGGCCAAACTGGTGGACTGGTACAGCGTCATCGGCAGCGCGAGCCCGAGCTGCACGCGTCCCAAGCCAAACGCCGCCAGCAGCTGACCGGTGGCCTGTTGCGACACCGCCGCTTCGGAACTCCCCACTGCTCCATTGATACGAAGCGGCACAATCGCTTCGTCAACGCGAAGACCCACCGCGACCCCGCCGAGCTCGATCGTCCGCGCGCTCGGAGTCATGAGGAGCTCGTCGGGCCCGCCCGGTCCGCCGGGGCTCAGCGTCGGCTGAAAACGATCGAGCGCAAGGGCCGGTTTCGCGGGCGTACTCTGTCCTGCCGCGGCAGCAGCGGTCAGGCAGGTCGCGAGCACAAGGAGGCGCCTCTCCACTCGTCTGAGCATCGCTTCTGCGATGGGCAAAAGCAAACTTCCGTAACCCCATTCCGAGTGACCCCATTCCGAGTGGCCGGCCGACTGTGGTAGTCTATGATCGAGCATGTCTGGCCGCGCGATAGGAACGCTGCTCGGGGTCGCTCTCAGTGGTTCCGCCGGGGCCCGACCGGCGCTCCTCAAGAGGATCTCACCCGGCTCGGTCAACGCGAGGTTCTGACCTTCGCTGACGACG
>JAHFDT010000240.1 GCA_023248875.1 Myxococcales bacterium
TGCTCTACCTGCCCCCGTATTCGCCTGAGCTCAATCCAATGGAGCGTACCTGGTCCAAAATGAAAACCTTCTTCCGCAAAACCGCCGCCCGCACAATCGATGACCTCGTCCGAGCAATGCCTCGAATCCGCGACACCATCCAACTCTCCGACCTCGTCGGCTGGTACAGGCTTGCCGGCTATGAGCATCACTGCAAATGAACTCTGCTTTAGACCGACCTCACGTTAAGTTGAGCGTAGCGAGGCGATCCCCTCTGCCTCGGCCGCAGGCGTCCTCGGACCGGGGGACTCCGAGACCGAGGCGAAGCAAGGAGCGACGAAGCAGCACCGAAGGGATCGGTCGCCGAAGTAGATCAACTTAACGTGAGGTCGGTCTAGGAACTTTGGTGAGGTCGACCTGGTCGAGTGCCGCGCGAATGAGAGAAGAGCGATTGGCGCGCCCGTGGCCGCGCTTTTTTAACTCGGCCACTTTCCGGTCGAGCTTGGTGATGTCTTCGAGGTAGAGCGAGATGCAGACGATCTTGTAGTGCTGGGCAGTGGGCGCACGGCGCCGTTTGCGCTGCGGACCGTAGAAGTCGCGCAGCAGTGCATCATCGATCGGGTCATCCCCCGGTAGTTTGATCTGCGCCATGCTCCACGTGGGTAGGAATGCCGTCGACAAAACGGGCGACGAGGCGTCGATAGTCCTCGGCGCCGTGGGAATCGGGCGCATATTCGAAAATGGTCTGGCGGCGGCTCGGTGCTTCGGCGAGGCGCGTCGAGCGTCGGATCGGTTCGAAGAGGCGCTCCTGGAAGTGGCCGCGCAAGGTATCGACCGCTTCGCGCGATAGGTTGGTGCGCCCATCGAAGAAGGTGGGGACGACGCCGGCGACGCGCACCGCGTGGCCGAGGTGGCGATCGACATCTTTGAGCGTGCGCAGCACCTGCTTGACACCGACCAGCGCCAAGTAGTCGCACGAGACCGGGATCAGCACTTCGTCGGCGAGCCGCAGGGCGTTCTGGTTGAGCAGCGACAGCGATGGGCCGCAGTCGAGGATGATGTACTGGTAGCGGCGTCCGACACTGGCGAGACGTTTGGTGAGCACCTCGTCGCGTGCGCCATCGAGCCGTGCCAGCCATACCTCGGCCGCCGCCAGCGTCGCATCGGCGGTCACCACATCGAGGTTACCGCGCACCGGCACGACGACCTCCATCGGGTCCATTCCGTCCACGATGATGTGGTACAGAGTGCGCTCGCCGTGGATGCCGAGCGAAGCGCCCACGTTACCCTGGGCGTCGGTGTCGATCAGCAGCACCTCGCTGCCACGTTCGGCGAGACCCGCCGCCAGATTGATGGCCGTCGTGGTTTTGCCGGTGCCACCCTTTTGGTTGAGGATCGCCACCCGCCGCGCGCGTTTGCCCCGAAAGGCCTCGCTCCCGAGGCTGCGCTTGCGGCACTCGAGCTGGCAAAAATGGCGCCGCTCGCTGCCGAGCGTGGCGACCTGATAGGCGAACTGAGGCGAGAAGGAGTGACCGCAAGCTGAACAGGTGACCATGGGTCGATTACATGCTCAGCCGCGATCGCCTGCAAGTTTTTGAACGTCGAAAGTTCGACAGATCGGTTGCAGTTCATCACTCGGCCAGTGCGAAGTCCTTGATCGGCACGGAAACAGCCGGTTGGCCCTGCGGTTGCTCAAGCCAGCGGGCGGAGGCTGACACATGGATTGGAAAACGTTGGGTCGCGCAGGCATCGCATCGGTGGCTTTCCTATTATTCTCCGCTGAAAGCCTTGGTATCGAAGAGAGGGAACTGCAGTGCGAGGGGGCGGTGGCACATCTTATCGAGTGCTGCCCCGATTTCGACCCGGCGCTGCTCAACTGCAATAGCGTCGCCTGTAGCAGAACGCCGGATCTCTCGCTCGGGGAGAGCCAGTGTTTGCTCGACAAGAGCTGCGCTGCGATTCGAAGTGCGGGCTACTGCAAGTCCTTCCAGGGCGTCGCCCGCGATGGAACGCTTCACCACGGTCAGCTGGATGGAGGGATCGGGCTATGCGCAAAGTGATGCTGCTGGGGATGCTCTTGGCTGGGACGGCCCGCGCCGAACGGGTAGCGGTGCTCTCGGCCGGAGCTGGAGCGCGCACGCTCTATCACACCCCCTTCCTCGGAGGTCAGGTGGGCGCTGGCGTGGGTACTGAGGGGCCACGGGGCGCCTGGTATCTCACCCTCGATGGGCTACTCGGTGCGAGCGAGTCGCGGCTGATGATGGGCCACGTGAAGTTTGGTGCGGCCGGCGAATGGCGCGTCTCCGAACACCTGCGCCTGGGCTGCGGGGCCGATTGGGGGCCGCTCGCGATCCGGCGGGCCACGCACGATCAAGATCTTTGGACTGTGACCATCGGTACCTACGGTTCGCTGAGCGCCGATATCGCCAACTGGTCGGGTAGTGCGCTCTATTTCAACACCCGCCTCGGGATCGAGGGCGCGCTCGGCGCTCCAACGCCGATCTTCGATGGCACCCTGGGATTGGGGATCCGTCTGTAGTCTGGCCAGAGGAGAAGCCAGTGGTATCCTAAGTAATTACCATTGGTTGGTTGTGGCATTTTCCTTGCTCATGCCAGCGGCTGCATGCTGCGCACATGGCTACTCGTCCTCGTGGCTCTGCCCGCTCTGGCCTCGCCGGGGGCGAGCTGGCACAACTCGGACATCGAGCGAGTGCGGGCGCAGCTGCGGTCGATCGGCATGGCCACCGATACCCCGGTAAAATGGCGTACGCTCAAGCGCAATTGGGGTGTCACTAGCCAGGGCAAGCGGATTCGAATCAGCCGGGCCATTCCGAACCGCGCCCACCTCGTCAACACGCTCGCGCACGAGATGAAGCACGTGCGTGATTACGCCCCCCGCTTAGCGCGGAACCGGGAGATCAGCAGACTTTTGGTGGCCAATCGCCGGCTCCAGCGACAGGCCATTCCCGGGACGCCACGGTTCGATGGGGTCATAGAGCGCATCAATGCGAACCAGCGAAGGACCGACTGGCTGCTTCAGCTGAATTCCTCCGATGCCGCCGAAACCCGTGCCAATCGGGCGGGTGCGTATGCACTTGGACGCCTCGGTCGCTCCCTTGGGAACGTCCATCTCGACCTGCCGGATGATCCGAAGTACGCTTCGCGCGATCATCTGCTGAGAGCCAATATCACGGGCTATACGCTGGGGGCCAAGGTGGCGCTGCTCAAATCGCCCCAGTACCGCGCGCTCGGCCAGCTGGCACGGTGGACGGCTCGCCAGCGGATCAACGACTACCTCGGCGGGTATGCGGCGTTACTTCGAGTGCAGGCCGAGGAGCACTACTCCCAGCGTCCCGATCCTACCTTTGACCCACCCGGACGGCTGTCGGAGAAGCTACGGGGAGCGCGTGAGCAACGCAGCGCCCGACGACTCTCGACGCAGAAAAAGCTTTCCATGGCCGGCTGGGAGGATGCCTGGCGGGGCCTCTCCCCGCTCGGGCGAACCGTTCAATTGCTAAAGCGCTAGCGTTTCTTCTTGCCTGCGGCCGCGCGGAGCGGCTTGCGGGTCGCTGGCTTGGCGCGGGCGGACGCCGCTGCGCGCGCCTTGGGCTTGGCTTTGGTCGGCCGGGCGGCCACGACCTTGGCCCGCGACGGCTTGGCCTTGGCCGGCTTGACCGACGGGGTCGGCTTGGTTTTGGTAGCCCTGTTCTTGGCCGCCTTCACCGCCGCCTGCTGGACCGCGGCACGGCGCCGGTCATTTTTAGAAAGCTTTGTATTATCCACAACATGAGCATAGGCCGCGGGCGGCAGCGACATCCCCTTGCGATTGTGGACCAGCACTCTCTTTTCGGTCTGGAAGGTCACTTCGATCTTGTCCGTTCCAATCACTTCAGAAACGAAGCCTTTGCCGAATTTTGGGTGCGAAATCAGCTCGTTATCCGTATAGCGATCCGCGATCATATAGAGCCGCGGCTCCTTTTTGGACTTGGCCATCACCTGTTCCCAGGTGGGCTTGGCTTTGGGGGCACGTTTTTTTGTCACCGGCTCGACCACCTCTTCTTCCGTTTCGCCCCGTGGCTTCCGATAGGCATGTACATCGCCGCAGGGATTGCACTGGACTTTGCGGATTTCATCCTCGTACTTGGAGACGATCACATGCGCGGTGTCGGCCTTGCATTTCGGGCAGAATGCTTCGGTGTCGGACCCGACCTCGTCAACGTCGTCGTCAAAAATGAGATTCATGGCGCCCATGCCAAAGTTTGGATTTGCCTAGCATAAACTGGTCTTATAGGCAACAAAAACTGGCCAGGGGCTATTCCGTGGGCTGGCGCAGGGACTCGCGTAGGGCGAGTGCCACTCGCCGCAGATCGACCGGTTTCGGGATGACGGCATCGAACCCGGCCTCGGGCAGAAGCGCGCCCACCTCGCGTTCGCTGAGCGCGGTACAGGCCAGGATCGGCACGTAGCGGGTCTCCGGTTCGCTGCGCAGCACATCCAGCAGATCCAGCCCATCGCTACTGCTGCCGCGCAGCAGAATATCGAGCAGGATCACGTCGGGCGGATGGCGGACGGCCCAGGTGATGGCCTCGCCCGGCGTGGCAGCGACCCAGACAGCAAACCCTTCGTCCGTGAGCGCGGTGGCCGCCAGTTCGAGGAAATCATGATCGTCGTCAACGATCAGCGCGACCGGCTTACGTGCCTTGCTGCGCCGCCGCGGTGGATAGGTGAACTCCTCTAGCAGGCTGTTGAAAAACTCGGTTGGGCCCATTTTTTCGATCCTCTTGAGTGCCGCCTGCTAGTCGATCTAACGGGGCGTAGGCCCCAAATCTATTGTTTAGCGGGGCAAGCCCCAGCCCCGCTCCGTCGGCAAAGCCGCCGGAGCCCCACCCCTGCTCACGCGGCGACTCCATCCCCTCTGCCTCGGTCGCAGACGACCTCGGACCGGGGGACCCCGCGGGCCCAGCCCCTCGGCCTCGGTCGCGGACGACCTCGGACCGGGGGACCCCGTGCGGGCCTAAAAA
>JAHFDT010000057.1 GCA_023248875.1 Myxococcales bacterium
GGTGGTCGGCCACTTCCGCCAGTATTCCCCTGCCAATCTGGCCAATTCCAGCGTGAGCGCCTTCCGCTATCAGGCCGACTGGGACGCCGCGAATCTGGTACCGGCGGCGGCCAGCCGGACGATCTTTACGGCGGTCGAAAGCCAGACCCCGCCGGTCCCGACGACCTACACGCGGGTCGATTTGACCGTGGCCAACGTCAACTCCTTATGGCAAGTCATGGGGGCGTCCAGCGCCAGCGCCGCGAGCAGCTGGATCGCAGGGATCCGGGACGCCGTAAACGGCCGCTTGGGCGGCATCGACTACTCGACCCCCGCCATCGTCCAGCCCAGCTCTCAGGTCACCGGAGGCACGACCCGTCCGGTCATCGCATTGGTGGGCGGTTGGGATGGCATGTTGCACGCGATCCACATTTCAGGCGGCTCGGCCACGCCCGGTACCGAGCTGTGGGCCTACATCCCCAACAGCCAGCTGCACCGCATCGGCCAGCACCGAGCGGTGGTCAATGGCTCACCCATGGTCACCGATGTTTTCTACGACGATGGCACTGGTAGCGGACCGAGGTGGCACACGCTGGCGGTGATCACCATGGGCATCATGCCGGAGGACAACATCGATCCTACCAACGGCCATCGCTACGACAATGTGCAGGATGGATTCACCTATCGGAAGGGGACGGTGGAAGTGCTCGATATCAGCGATACCACTGCGCCGGTGATACGTTGGGTGGGTCGGGATCCCTCTTCCGCCACAGATACACGCTATGTGATGGGGCAGGCCAAGGGGGCGGCTCACGGGACGGTGCTGGTCAACGGCAGGCGCAGGGATGTGATTTTTATCGCCACCAACAACCAGGGAGCGCGCCCCCAGACCGGCGGCGAGTATCCCGGTGTGAACGTCTATGCGCTCGATGTGAGGGATGGCAGCCAGGTGTGGTGCTGGAGCAAGACCTACAACCGCCGGACCGATGTGATCCAGAGCGGCTCGACCTACTATCCGGTTCCCAACGCGGTTCCTGCGGTGCCGGCGGTGACCGATCGCCGCGGTGACGGATCGCCTGACGACCGGGTCTATTTGGGCGACCTCGACGGAGATCTATGGGAGCTCGAGGCCGCGAACGGCACTGCTCGACAGCTCTACCCAGCGACGGCGCCGGCGATCGCCTCTCCGATCATCAATTCCGTGGCGCTGTACCGCGATGTCGTCCACGGGTCGCATCTCGTCGCCGCCTTCGCGCGTGGCGCCTCCGATTTCATGGCTGCGCCGATGACCTCCTATCTGACCGTGGTGGACACCCAGGAGCCGGCCACCGGTTTTGGCAACACTTGGGAAACTAGCTCTGGTTCAGGGGAGCGCTTTTTGGGTGGACTCACCGTTCAAGGGAACGATCTGTATCTCATGACCTCCTTGGCATCGATGTCGGGGCCCATCATGGGAACACTGCAACAAAACGGCAATCTCCGCCGCTTCAATCTGGACAACCTGAGTCAAACCTTGGTGGTTCAGCTCAACGCCAAGGGGAGTTCGGAGGTGGCCGTCGCGGGCGATGGCTCTCTGGTGGTCACTTCGGCCGCGGGGTTTTCGAGTGTGTCGAGCACGACCAACGCCGCCCAGCGCAACACCAATGGGGTCAGGCTCGACCATCGCCCGAGAAAGCCGATGACAGTCCGCGCTTGGCTCGACCTGCGCTGATCAGTATGATACGCGCCTCCCAAGCGAGGTCACCCATGCCAGACGAGAAGGAAACGGTAGCACCGAAGAGGCGCCTGTCGCGCCAGGAAGCCCAGTGCAGCATCGCGGGGTGCAAGCGGCCCTACCGCGCCAAGAGCTATTGCGTGGTGCACTACCAGGCGTGGCGGCGCGGCGAGGTGGAGGGCCACCGAGCGCGCTATCGCACGTGTAGTAAAGAGGCCTGCCGCAAGCCGGTGGCCCAGGGCGGCCTGTGCACGGAGCATTCCGCGGCAGGTGGTGAGGCAGCGGCCGCTGTAGGTTAGCCCGACCTGATTGGACAAAATCATCATCCGTGGTGGCGCCCGCCTGCGTGGCGAGGTGCGGATTTCGGGCGCCAAGAATGCGGCGCTGCCGATCCTGGCCTCGTCGCTGCTGGCGCGTGGCACCTGCACGTTCAAGAACGTTCCGCTGCTGAACGATGTCAGCACGATGGCGCGTCTGCTCGGCGCGATGGGGGCCGAGGTGGAGCGCGGCCGCGGCGGGAGGACCTTGCGCCTTCGCAGCGAAGGCGCCATTTCCTGCGATGCCTCCTACGAGCTAGTCAAGACCATGCGCGCCTCGGTGCTGGTGCTGGGCCCGCTGGTGGCGCGGCACGGCTATGCGCGGGTGTCATTGCCGGGCGGCTGCGCGATCGGGGCGCGGCCGATCGACCAACATGTCAAAGGCCTCGAAGCGATGGGGGCCAAGATTTCGCTCGACCACGGCTATGTGGTCGCGCGCGCCAAACGGCTGCACGGTGCTTCGATCGTCTGCGATATCCCGACGGTGACCGGGACCGAAAATCTCATGATGGCAGCATCGCTGGCCGTGGGGCGCACCTGCATCGAAAACGCCGCGCGTGAGCCGGAGGTGGAGGAGCTCGGCCGGGTGCTCAACAAGATGGGGGCGCGCATCGAAGGCGCGGGGACTTCCGTCGTCACCATCGACGGGGTCGACGAGCTCCAGCCGATCGAGCATGCGATCATGCCGGATCGCATCGAGGCGGGCACCTTCATGGTTGCAGCGGCGATCACGCGCGGCGACGTGTTGGTGCGCGATGTGGTGCCGGAGCATTTAGATGCGGTGATCGCCAAGTTGCGCGCAGCCGGCACCGAGGTGACGTTGGAAGCGGATGGCCTCCGCGTGCGTGGAGCAGCGGAGATTCGGCCGGTCGACATTACCACCCAACCGCACCCGGGTTTTCCGACCGATATGCAGGCGCAGTTCATGGTGCTGGCGACGCAGGCGCAGGGGCAGAGCGTCATCGCCGAGACGATTTTCGAGAATCGCTACATGCACGTGCAGGAGCTCAACCGGATGGGCGCCGCAGTGATGGTCGATGGGCGAACCTCGGTGATCCGCGGGCCCTCCCAGCTTTCGGGGGCCCAAGTGATGGCCACCGATCTGCGCGCCTCGGCGAGTCTTATCCTAGCCGGCCTCATCGCCGACGGGAAAACTGAAGTGCTGCGCGTCTACCATTTGGACCGCGGCTACGAGCGCATCGAGCGCAAGTTGCGAGCGCTCGGCGCCGATATCAAGCGGATGAAAGGTCGCGGATAGCTACGGCCAGTCAACCTACTTTGGGTCAACCGCTTCGGACTGCATCAAACTCGATTCCAAGAGCTTGTTGACATCGAGCTTGTTGAGCCCGATGCCATTGGCACCGGTGGGCAGGAGCACGATCGATTTCCCCTCAAGCGCCTCGGCAATGCGCAGCTTGACCATGGCGCGCCCGCCCGATCCCCGCAGCGCCTCGTTGCGCTTCTGGATCGCCTTCGCCTTGGCGGTGCGCTCGGCCAAGATCGCATCGGCATTCTGCTGCTGCTTGTAGTATTCGGCGTCCGCCTCGAGCTGCGTCTGCTTGAGCCCGCCCTGTGCGGTCGCGATATCGCCAGCGACATGGCCACGCGCCGATTCGAGATTGCGCAGCGCCTCTTGCAGGGCCGCTTCGCTCTCGCTCTTGAGCTGCTGAGCGCGCTGTTCGGCCAGTTTGCGATCGTGGATCACCTGCTCGTATTCGGGATTGAAGCGGTGCTCGTGCAAAATCACCTGGGACACGATCACACCATGCGGAGCCAGTGCATCCGAGAGCACCGTGCGCGCCTTCTCCGCCTTCTCGAAGCGCTTATCGGAGTTGTATACCGCTTCGGAATCGAGCTCGTTGAGTACATCGCGCACCAACGTACGCGCGACCGGCCGCACCAGCTTCTCCTTCACTTCGGCAGTCGTGGTGCCGACGTTTTGCAAGAGATCGGGCGCCAGTTTGGGATCCACGGTCCAGGCCACCGTCACATCCATCGAAATATCGTTGCCATCGGTGGTCTTGAATTGCAGATCGTCGCGTTCGGCTCGGTCACCGCGTTTGCGGCTGGCAATCATTTCGAGATTCTGCACTTTGGTATCGAACGTGTAGAAATCGCGGATAAAGGGCGCAAAGAAGTTGGTCGAGCCAGGAGGATAGAGCTGCTCCTGCACGCCTTTGTGGGCACAACCAAGACCGATCTTGCAGACCAGTACACCGACCTCAGTTTCACCGGTCGAATGGGAGACACAGCCTGCAGCCAGAAGTAATGCCAATGCCAGCGCTCGCATCACTTCACCTCGAACTTGCGCAGCGTCGACTGCAGGTCGAGCGGATTGGTCGACTCCGAGGAGAGCACCAGCACCCGCACCCCCTTGAGCACGTCGGCCATCTTGAGCCCGACGATGTTCTCTGAGCCTGCTCCCTGCAGCGCCGTGTTTTCCAGCTCGGTCCCTTTCGCTTCGGCCAGCTCCACCAGCAGTTTGCCCTCCGCCGCTTTTTTTCGCCGGTAGAGATCGGCCTGCGCGTTCAACTTCTGCACCTCGGCGCGACCGCGTGCCAGCTCGATCTCCTGATTGGCTTTGCCTTCGGCGATGGCCGTGTCGCGCAGCCGCTGCTCGACAGCAGCTTTGGTCTCAGCTTGGCGTAGAAACACGGTTTGGTCCTTGATCTTGCGCCCCTCGATCAACGCCTGATAGCGCTGGTCGTAGACATAGCCGCGCACCAGCACACCGTCGACCTGTATGCCAAAGCCTCCCAGCTCGGTGATGAGTAGATCGTGGGCTAACTTGGCCTTCTCGATCCGGCGTGGCCCCTGGTAGAACTCTTCGGAATTGAGCTCGCCCAGTGTCTTACGTAAAACCCGGTCGGCGCGCGGAATTACCAACCGGTCTTCGAAGGCATGGCCCGGCCCCGCTTCGGTAAAAATCCGATACGCATTCTTGATCCGATAGAGCACGCTGACATCGAGCTGAACATTGTAACCATCGGAAGTTTGGATCTTGATCGACGGCGCGCTACGAAACTGCTGCGAGGTTTCACTGGATGAATCGCTGAAATTGATGAGCTGGAGGTCGTGAGGAAAAAGGTGGATGCGCTCGACGCCCAGGCTAACAAAGTGGAGGCCAGGACCGAAGGTCTCGTTCTTGATGCCCGCGTGCCCACCATAATAGATCTGCTTCACACCGACCATGTTGGGCGGCACATAGGCGGTACAGGCGGAAGGGCCGCAGTAGGCGAGCAGCGCTACGCCCGTCGCGATCCAGACCACTCGCGAACGCAGCAGGCTCTTCAGCAGCAGTACCGCCACGCGGCGCGCGCCCGCGCCTGAAATAGGCAGTCTTGGCCGGATCGGTTCATCGTCACTCATGGGACTCCTGTCCATTGCCGAGGAGACTCTCGACGGTCACGGTGGCCTCGAGCTGCGGCTGCAGCGCGGCCGCTTGCCTGGCGATGGCACCCAGTCTGCGCGCGTAGTGACGCTGGTGAAAGCGCACCTGCGCATCGGGAAGCCACCAGGCGGCGAGGGCGAGCGCAAAGGGAAACCATTTCTCCCAAATCGGAATGAAGGGCAGCTCTACGCACAATCCGCCGAGGGCGAGTCCGAGAAAAACGTAGCTCAGCCGCGCCACCACGTCGCCACCGCGCCACAGGTGAAAATCGCGCCGCTCACGCTCGGTGTAGGGGGCTGCCACCAAACGCCAGCGCTCCGGCAGGGTTTCCTCGAGCTTCTGCTCGAGCCTTTGGAAGTAGGCGGGCGGTAGCTCCGCTTCGGCATACTCCGAGCGCAGCTCGGCGAGCGCGTCGCCGACCGTCTTGCGCGTGAGCGCCTCGTCCGCGACCAACTCCGAGCGGCGTCGCTCGAGCTCGACGATGAGGCGCAGCGTCACCTCTTGAGCGGAAAACTGCGGCAGCACGGGGGGACTTTGCGACCCGGACCGTGCAGCTGTCAAATGGTGAAGACCGGGACCATTGAAGTCTGCCCGAACCTGTGCATAATTGGGCCCCTGGAGCCATGATGACTCGTACGCTCACTCGATTGGCGCTGCTCCTTGCGATCGCGGGTTGCGGGGGCGGAGGGGGTAACGAGAGCCCGCCCGATCTGTTGCCGCCACCGCCCGATCTGGCGATCCCTCCCTATCCGTCGGGACCCTACGGCATCAAAGAGGGCGACACGCTCTATGATGTGACCGCCAAGGGCTATCACCTCAGCCGGATGCAGACCGATTCGAGCAAGCTGATGCTCGAGGATGTCAAAGTCTCCGAAGCCCATTTCAATCCCGCTTGCAAGTGTCTGGTGGTCTCGATTTCCGCGGAGTGGTGCCCCCCGTGCAATGCCGAGCAGACGCCGATGATCGAAGCGCTCAATGCGGACCCGTCGCTGTGTGCCTTTGAAGTGCTACTCGAGAATATCGACAAAAAGAAGACGCAGCAGGCCGACCTCGATCGCTGGACGCAAAAATACCAGCACAACTTCCCCGTGGTGTTGCCCCAGCTGGCAGCGACGCTTCATCTACCGCCCGCCAGTGCCCTGCCCACCAATCTGACCGTCCATCCCGATAACATGAAGATCGAAAAGATCTTCACGGGCTTCAACGCCAAAGAAGAGATCACCGCCAAAGCGCTCTGCAACCTGAAGTAGTGCGCAGCCGCTCACCGAGCGTGCGATTTCGCGCGCCCCACGATTCCTAAGGCGCGTAATTCGTCGATTTCCGGAGTGCCACAATTGGCATCCCGGTTGCTCATGAGGCTCCTGGCCCATACGGAGGAGCATGATGGAGACGATTGGAATCGACGCGCTGGCGCTGGCGGTGCCGAACGGTTATCTCGAACTGAGCGATCTGGCTGCCGCGCGCGGCGTGCCAGCAGGAAAATTTGTCGAGGGGCTCGGCGTGCGGCAGATGGCGATCGCAGCGGCGCACGAAGATCCGGTGGCGCTGGCGGCCAACGCCGCGCGACGGCTGCTCGCTCAGTCCGGCCGCGATCCCTCGGAGATTGGGCTCTGCATCGTCGGTACCGAAACCGCCGTCGACCACTCGAAGCCGATCGCAGCCTACCTGCACGGGCTCTTGGGACTACCGTCGCGCTGCCGCGTTTACGAGACCAAGCACGCCTGCTTTGGTGGCACGGCGGGACTTTTGACAGCGGTCGACTGGATCGCGGCCGGTCCATCGCTCGGCGCTGCGCCGCGGGTGGCGCTGGTGGTTTGCACCGACGTGGCCCGCTATGAGCTCGGCAGTGCCGGCGAGCCAACGCAGGGCGCGGGCGCGGTGGCGATGATCGTTTCGGCGCGGCCACGTCTTTTCGAACTCGAGCTCGGGGCATCGGGCTCCTTTTCGCGCGATGTGCACGATTTTTGGCGCCCGCTCGATCGCAAAGAGGCGGTGGTCGACGGCCACCATTCAGTCGCCTGCTATCTCGACGCGCTCACCGGCGCATTTGAGGCCTGGCGATCGGTTGCGGGCAGCGAGCCCTTGTTGCGCACCTGCTACCATGTCCCCTACGGCAAGATGGCTAAGAAGGCGCATCGCCACCGCCTAGGGCTCGACGGCATCACTGAGGCGGAAGCCGCTCGCTCCTTCGAGCGCGAGGTGGCGCCCTCGCTGATCCTGCCGTCGCTGGTGGGGAACATCTACACGGGCTCGCTCTACTTGGCACTCGCTTCCCTGCTGGAAGCAGAGGCGGCGCGCCTGGAAGGCGCTCGCGTCGGACTGTTCAGCTATGGCTCTGGCTGCACCGCCGAGTTCTTCTCCGGTCGAGTTGCCAATGGCGCCGGCGCCATTGTCGATCGGTGGGCGATCGCGCGGTCGCTGGCCGAACGGACGCGCCTTACCTTCGAAGAGTACGAGGCGATTCGCCGCGCCGACCCGCAGGTCGACCGCGCCCCGCTCGGCACGCTGAGCGTACCGACGGGTGCCATCGCCTACCTCGGAATCGAACAGGAGCGACGCGTCTACTCGAACTGACTACCGGTACCTCCGGCGACGGGGTCTCCCCCGAGGATTCGGTGGCCCCCCAGTCGGGCTCAATACCGGCTGTGCGGGTCTCGGTGGGGTCGCTCGAAGAGAGTGCTCCTTCACCAAGATCGCCTGCCGAGTCAGCCGTTCGATGT
Organism: Myxococcales bacterium; assembly: GCA_023248875.1. GTDB lineage: Bacteria > Myxococcota_A > Polyangia > Palsa-1104 > SHYY01 > JAHFDT01. The sequence continues at coordinate 8,122 of JAHFDT010000057.1, forward strand.
CGCGCCAGTTGCCGCGCTCTTCCGTCTCACAAAAGGACCAGGCGATGCCCGCGGCACCAGCGCGTGCCGTGCGGCCGATCCGGTGGACGTAGGTTTCCGGGACATCGGGGATCTCGTAGTTGACGACGTGAGAAATCCCCTCGACGTCGATGCCGCGTGCGGCGATATCCGTCGCCACCAAGATCCGCGTCGCCCCTTTCTTGAAGTTGCTGAGTGCGCGCTCGCGGGCGCTCTGCGACTTGTTGCCATGGATGGCCTCCGCGGCGACCCCGGCCTTGGCGAGACTCTGCACCACCTTGTTGGCGCCGTGCTTGGTGCGAGTAAAGACGAGCGCCCGAGTCACTGCGGGGTCGCGCAGCACCTGTTCCAGGAGCGCACGTTTGTCGCCCTTCTCGACGAAAAAAACCGACTGGTCGATCAACTCGACAGTGGTCGCCGGCGGTGCCACGGTCACGCGCGCCGGGTCGCGCAGGATCGAGCTCGCGAGCGCCTGAATGTCGGGTGGCATCGTGGCCGAAAAGAACAACGTCTGGCGTTTTTGCGGCAACAGCGCAATCACGCGTCGCACATCATGGATGAATCCCATATCGAGCATCCGGTCCGCTTCATCGAGCACAAAGATTTCGAGGCGGTCGAGTTGTACAAACCCCTGGCCAGCCAGATCGAGCAGGCGCCCCGGCGTAGCCACCAGCACGTCGACGCCCGTGCGCAGCGCGTCCTCCTGGGGGCGCTGCCCGACCCCGCCGAACACCACCGTGTGGCGGATCGCTCGGCGCGGCACGCCCTGAACCCGGTCCTGCGAGATCAGCCGGCCATAGGTTGCGAAACTCTCGCCGATCTGCGCCGCCAACTCACGCGTAGGGGTTAGCACGAGCACACGGATCGGACGCCGTCCACTGCCGATAGGGTTCGGGCCCCGACGCACCTCGGCGAGGTGCTGCAGGATCGGCAGGGCGAAGGCCGCGGTCTTTCCAGTACCGGTCTGAGCGCAGCCGAGCAGGTCCCGCCCTGCCAGCACATGAGGGATCGCCTGCCGCTGGATCGGTGTTGGTTGGGTGTAACCCTCCGCACGCACCGCTTCGCGTAGCGGTGTGATGAGGGCCAGGTCGTCGAAGGTCGCGTCTCGCACCAGGGACGAAATCAATCGTTCCACAGCGGTGGTTGCGGCCCGGGAACGATTCCTGCGATGTCAGGATCCTCCCCACCGGGAGCGCGTTCGCGTTCGCGCCGCTCGTCGGCACGCCGGTCGCGGCGCTCGGCCTTGGCCTGATTCTTTTCGCGACGGGCCTGTTCGCGGTTTCTCTTGTTGATGGTGGGCTTTCCGTTTCTGTTCAAGGGACCACTCCTGCCAGGGTCACTATCCCTAGGATGAGATAGGCACGCTAACTGACGAATGCCCGCGCGGCCACTGAATAAGTCCACTCTTTTGTGATATTCTAATTCATAGCATGTCCTCTGGGCCGGTCCCCCAGCAGTGCAAGACCCGCCAGCACCTCCGGGTTGAACTGCCGCTTATCGCGGAGTTCATCCATTCGGGCCACCCGGTCGTGCTCGAGGCGATGGACATTTCCATCGGAGGAATCTGCCTCGCCAAGGGCGATCAGAATCTCTCCGGGTTGGAAACCGGATCCCAGTTTGCGATGAACCTGGTGGCTAAAGAGGGCGGATCGGCGGAGTCGTTGCAGGTGCCATTGCAGGTAATCGGTCAGCTCATTCGACAGGATGACGACTCGGTGGCTTTCATGTGGATCGATCAGGCGTCGAGCGATCGGGTCGCGGATCTCATCAAGCGCTACCGACGCATCGTCGATGGCTGAACCCCGCAAGACCAAGGGTTTTGGGGTAGTACCGATCGGCACCCAACCTGCCCGGTCGGAACCATCGCCGTCCACCCCGAAGGTCGCCAGACCGCCCGCACCGAGGCCCGCACCGACGCCCATACCAACGATCGACAGCGACCTCCTACCAGGAATGGTGGTGGGCGAATATGTCATCGAAAGCAAGATCGGCGAAGGGGCGATGGGCACGGTCTATGGAGCCAACCATCCGCTGATCGGCAAGAAGGTGGCCGTCAAGGTCATCGCGCCCCATCTGTGCAGCAACCCGATGGTGGTCGATCGCTTTCTCCAGGAGGCGCGGATCATCGCGCAGCTCGGCCACCCCAATATCATCGATATCTTCACCTTCGGTCAGCTCGCCGATGGTCGCAGTTACTTTGTGATGGAGTGGCTCGACGGTGAAAGCCTCGATCGCCGGATGAAGCGCGGCCCCTTGTCGCTCGTCGACACGGTGACGATCTTGTTCCAGCTCGCCGATGCTCTCGAAGCGGCCCACGAGTGCGGGGTGGTTCATCGCGATCTGAAATCGGAAAACGTCTACCTGGTCACCCGCCGGCGCGGCACCAAGCTGCGCTGGACCGTCAAGCTCCTCGACTTTGGCATCGCCAAGCTCACCGGAGGACAGGCCAGCACCGGTGTCACCAGCGGCAACGTGATCATGGGGACACCCGACTACATGTCGCCCGAGCAGGCGCGCAGCAACAATGTCGATGGGCGCGCCGACATCTATTCGCTGGGCGTAGTGGCGTACGAGATGATTCTCGGTCGCCTGCCGTTTATTGCGCAGGCCTCGGTCGACGTGCTGCGACTGCATTTGAGTGAACCGCCGCCTCGGCCGAGTTCGCTGTGGCCCGAGATCCCCGCACCCCTCGAGCGAATGCTGCTGCATCTGCTGAAGAAAAATCCCGTCGATCGGCCGACGCTCGGGGAGTTCCGCGCCTACCTCGCCCAAATCCGAGATGGCACTTCCGTCGAGGTCGCGCCCCCCGTGTCTACGGAGTCCGAAGCGGCACTGCTCGACGAGCTTCCTGCGCGCTCCTTTTCTCGTCGAACGGTGGGACTCATCCTGGCGTCAACAGCGGGCCTCGGCCTCCTGGCGCTCATTGGCAGTCGGCTGCACCACACCGGACCTGTCCCCGCCGCCGCTCCATCGTCGCCCCTACCGGTGCCGAGGAGCGCAGCGCCCAGGCCGGTGGTTCCCCCCGCCCCCTCCACCGTAGTGCCGCCCACGGGCACGCTGGTCGTCCATGTCATCGGACCCGACGCCCGCATCAAGATCGATGGCCGAGAGGTGGCCAAGGCCGCGCAACAGCTGCGCTTGGCGATTGAAACACCCGGTCCGCATCTGCTCGAAGTGGCGGCTGCCGGACGCCGCGCGTTTCGGAAACACTTTTCCCTGGAAAGAGGAGCGACGGTCGAGATTTCTGCCGAACTAGAAATGCGTTTACCGACGCTGCCGAAGCGGGGCAAAAACTACATGCTGGACCCCTTCGACCAATAGTAATCCGCCGAGCCCCATGGTATCATAAGAGGCTATGCACTGTCGGCGAGCGAGCGTATGAGGCTGGGCCTGCGCACCGCAGCCTGGCTCATTGCAGCACTGTGTGTACTGGCGCCGAGTACCCCGCTGGCCAAACGAGGGCCCACGGTCGATGCGCGCGCTAAACGGGAGGCGCGCGAGCACTATGACAAGGCGCTCGCGCATCTCAACCTGGGCGAATTCGACCCCGCGATTGCCGAGTTCAAGCTGTCCTATACCCGCGCGCCGTTCCCCGTTTTGCTGTTCAACATCGCTCAAGCCTATCGGATGAAGAAGAACTATATCGAGGCTCGTGACTTCTATCAGAAGTACCTTGATGCCTGGCCGGCCGCGTCCAACCGAAGCGATGTCGAAGAGAGCCTGGCCGAAATGGATCGCCAGATCGTCGACGAGCGTGAACGGGTGGAGAAGGCACGCGTCGAACCCCCCAAGGTCGTCGAATTGCCCACCAGCCTCCCGGATGCAGCGTCTAAACCCGTGCCGGAGCCCCCTGTGCCCAAGCTGGCGGCGGTGCCTCCCCCACCGGCGGTGACCCCTGTTGTACCTGCCGCAGCCACTGCGCCTCCCCTTCGCGCAACGACTTTCCCGGATGCACCTGGGCGAAAACCCAAGTGGGCAGGTCTCATCGCCGGGGGAGTCGGCCTCGCCCTGCTCGGTGCGGCGATCTATTCCGGAGTGGAAGCGGGAAACGCTGCCGCCGAGGTCGCCGGTCTCGCGACCCAGCGAGGAACATGGAATGATCGCTACCGGAGCATCGAAGAGAGCGGACAGAATGCCGCGGTGGCGGCGACCACGCTGTATGTGGTGGGAAGCGCGGCGATTGCCACCGGCGTAGTCCTCTATCTCGTCGGCTGGCACAAAGATCAGTTGCACCCTGTATCGGTAGGTCTCCTCCCTGGGGGAGCCGCCGCGGTAGCCGCATGCCATTTCTAAAGGGCATTCCGCTCCTAGTTACGACCGCCTGGCTCGGCTGCTCCTATTCGCCCGAGGTCGCTAGCGGTGCCATCGCCTGCAGTTCGGCGGGTCTCTGCCCGGCGGGCTTGATCTGTGCAGTCGATGGTCGGTGCTACTGGCCAGGCTCCGGCCCTGACGCTGTTTTGAACGCCTCCTGGCTCGACGGTGGGTCCAGCGACGCGCCCTTCGACGGCTGCTCGCCCACCACCTGCATCGCCCAGGGCAAAAACTGTGGGACCTTCTCGGACGGCTGTGGGGGCGTGCTCGACTGCGGCAGCTGCATGGCCCCCGCGACCTGCGGTGGCAGCGGCACCGTCAATGTCTGTGGCATCGGGACCTGTGTGCCCAAGACCTGCGCGGCCCAGGGGAAAAACTGTGGCACAACCTCGGATGGCTGCTCACGCCTCATCGATTGCGGCAGGTGCCTTGTGCCGCTCAGCTGCGGCGGAGGGGGCAAGGCCAACGTCTGCGGCTGCACACCGACCAGCTGCGCAGCTCAGGACAAGAGCTGCGGGACGATTTCGGACGGATGCAGTGGCACGCTCTACTGTGGAAGCTGCCCCTCTCCGGCGACCTGCGGCGGCGCGGGGATCCCCAACGTGTGTGGCATGGGGAGCTGCATGCCGCTCAGCTGCGAGGCGCAAGGGAAGAACTGTGGCCTCATCTCGGACGGCTGCTCAGACGTGCTCTACTGCGGCGATTGCGCTGCACCCTCGACCTGCGGCGGCGGCGTCAAAGCCAATGTCTGTAGCTGCACACCGACGACGTGCAAGGCCGAAGCGAAAAACTGCGGATCGCTTGCAGACGGCTGCGGCGGTCTCCTCGATTGCGGTGTGTGCAGCCCGCCCCAGAGCTGCGGCGGCGGCGGCGTCTCCCAGGTATGCGGTTGCACGCCGATTAGCTGCCAGGCGGCAGGCGCCAACTGTGGTCTCGTGCCCAACGGCTGTGGCGGGATGCTCGACTGCGGAACCTGCGTTCTGCCGAAGTCCTGTGGCGGCGGGGGAGAGGCGAACTATTGTGGTTGCACGCCGACCACCTGCCTCGCACAAGGAAAGAATTGCGGCGCGATTGTCGACGGCTGCGGTGGCAGTCTGAATTGCGGCTCCTGCAACCTGCCCGACACCTGTGGCGGCGGCGGTACGGTCAATGTTTGCGGTAAGGGCCCCTGCACACCCACGACCTGCGGCGCGCAGGGCAAGAACTGCGGCACGATCTCCGATGGCTGCGGTGGCACCCTGGGATGTGGCTCCTGCAGTGCTTCGGAGAGCTGCGGCGGCGGGGGTGTTGCCAATGTGTGCGGCTGCACGCCGAGCACTTGTCAAGCGCAGAGCAAGAACTGCGGGATGCCGTCTGACGGATGTGGCGGCCTGCTCAACTGCGGTTCCTGCACTATGCCGCAGACCTGTAGCGGTGGCGGCGTGGCCTTCGTGTGCGGCTGCATGCCCACCACCTGTGCGGCACAGGGCCGGAACTGCGGGACGATCTCCGATGGCTGCGGCAGCGTCCTCAACTGCGGATCATGCAATCTTCCGCAGTCGTGTGGCGGTGGCGGGGTGGCCAATGTGTGCGGCTGTACGCCCACCTCCTGCCAGGCGCAAGGCAAGAACTGCGGCATGGTCTCGGATGGCTGCGGCGGCACGCTCAACTGCGGCGCCTGCAACCTTCCGAAAACCTGCGGCGGCGGCGGTGTCCCCAATGTCTGTGGCTGTGCACCGACCACCTGCCAGGCGGCAGGGGCGAACTGTGGCATGGTGCCCGACGGATGCGGGGGGATGCTCAACTGCGGATCGTGCACTTCACCGGAGAGCTGCGCCGGGGGAGGAAAGGCGAATGTTTGTGGCTGCACGCCGACCACCTGTCAGGCCCAGGGCAAGAACTGCGGCTTCTTCCTCAACGGCTGCGGCGGCACGCTCAACTGCGGCGCCTGCAACCTTCCGAAAACCTGCGGCGGCGGCGGCGTCCCCAATGTCTGTGGCCAGGGCAACTGCACGCCGACGACCTGTGTTGCACAGGGCAAGAATTGCGGGACGATTTCCGATGGCTGCGGCAATATGCTCAACTGTGGTTCCTGCAATCCACCGAAGAGCTGTGGTGGCGGCGGGGTGGCGAATGTGTGCGGCTGCACGCCGACCACCTGTCAGGCCCAGGGCAAGAACTGCGGATCGATCAGCAACGGTTGTGGCGGAACGCTCAACTGCGGTTCGTGCACTCTCCCCCTGACCTGCAACGGGGGAGGAGTGGCCAATGTGTGCGGTTGCAAGCCGACCACCTGTCAAGCCAAGAGCAAAAACTGCGGAATGATTTCTGACACCTGTGGCGGCATGCTCAACTGTGGCTCCTGCAGCCTTCCCAATACTTGCGGCGGGGGAGGAGTGGCCAATGTGTGCGGCTGCACGACGACCAGTTGTCAGGCTCAGGGCTTGGACTGTGGGACCATCAGCAACGGGTGTGGCGGCAATATCGTTTGCGGCAACTGCAATGCTCCCAAGATCTGCGGGGGCGGAGGTGCCAACAACGTCTGCGGCTGCACCTCGACGACCTGTCAGGCGCAGGGCAAGAACTGCGGCAAGATCTCCGACGGCTGCGGCGCGAAGCTCCACTGCGGCGACTGCACGCTGCCGGAGAGCTGCGGCGGTGGCGGCACACCCAATGTGTGCGGCGGCTGCACGCCGACCACCTGCCAGATGGCGGGAAGGAATTGCGGATCCCTCCCGGATGGCTGCGGCGGCACGCTCAACTGCGGCTCCTGTGCGCCCGCCAAGTCTTGCATCAATGGCAAGTGCGTGTGACCGCCCTGCACACTCCGCCTGCCGTAGCGCTACTTTTTCAACAACCTGATAGAATTCGCTTGTGCGTGTCGCGGCGTTGGTGCGTGAAGACTTGGCAGCAGTGCAACCGATCCTGGAGGCGGCGTTTCCCTACGATCGAATCGGCGTGATCCTCGAGGAAAAGCTGCTCGGACCGAACGGTAGCCGCGCGGGGACGACCCTGGTGGCCTGGGAGGCCGATGAGCCCGCTGGCCTCATTGCCATGGCGGGGCGCTGGATCAAGCTATTTGCCGTCGATCCTGCCAAACGCCACCAGGGCGTGGGCCGAACCCTGCTCGACCTCGCCCGCAGCTGGGTGCGGCAGCGGGGTGGCGGCGGCAAGCTGCGCTTCATGGATCATCCCGGCAACTACCTTTCGCCCGGTCTCGACGTTCGTGAGGAGGCGGGGCGTGCGTGGGTGGCGCGACACGGATTCCGCGCCGCATCGGAGAACGTCAATCTCCGGGTGCCACTCGTGGACAATCCCAAGGTGACGGAGGCGCGCGGCGACGAGCTCTCGGCCCAGGCTAGCGCGCGCGGCTATGACCTCCGGCGGGTGGGGCGCGGCGAGCGCGACCTCCTGTTGCGGGTGGCTTCGGAAGCCTTTGCGCCCGCATGGGCCTTCGAGCTCGGGCGAGCCATGGGACAAGATCGCCCGGCCGTGTTTGCGGCTTGGAAGGAGGGCGTGCCGGTCGCTTTTGCCGCGCACGACGCCAACAATTCGGGCCTCGGCTGGTTCGGACCGGCCGGAACGCTGACGGCCCACCGCGGCAACGGCCTCGGCGAAGCGCTGCTGATTCAGTGTTTGCTCGATGTTCGCGATCGTCCGGAAGGGGGCGTCATCGCCTGGATCGGTCCGCGGCAGTTCTACGAAAAGGCCGCGGGCGCGGTGGACGACCGCCGCTTCGTCGTCTACGAGGAGTCCCCGTAATTCGTGCCATTCTGCTCGCCGCTGGTTTGGGCACCCGCCTCGGCGAGCTCTCGGACGAGCTTCCCAAACCGCTTCTGCCCGTCGTCGATCAACCGATCTTGCGCTACGGTCTGGCGCTGCTCGCGGGGCATGGGATTGCAGAGGTGACGATCAATCTGCACCACCACAGCGGCCTCATCGTCGAAGAGCTGACCGTGAGGCCGTCCGGAGTGGCCATCACCTGGTCGCACGAACCGGAGATTTTGGGCACCGGCGGCGGCATTCGACGCATGGCCGACTGGCTCACCCAAGGTGATCAAATGCCCTGCCTGGTGCTGAACGGCAAAGTCATCGCCGATGTCGACCTGCACGCGCTGGTGGCTCGCCACCGGGAGTCGGGCGCGCTCGCCACGCTAGTGGTGCGTGAAGTAGCCGATGCCGCGCGTTGGGGCGCGATCGATCTCGACGAGAACGATCGCGTGGTCGAATTTCTCGGTGAGGGCCACCATGCGCGCCTCGCCCGACGTACGATGTTCACCGGCATCCAGATCCTTTCGCCCGAGCTGATCACGGGGCTGCCCGACGGCGCTTCATGCATCTTGCGTCAGGGCCTCATCCCCGCTCTCGCCCGTGGCGCACGGATCATGGCACTGCGCTACGATGGCTATTTCGCCGAGCATTCGACGCCCGGACGCTATCTCGCGGGCAACTGGGCGCTACTCGAGGGAAGGGCCAAGCTGCGTTTCCTCCCGGGAAAGACCCACGGTATCGATGAGACTGCAGCCGTAGCGGCGGGCGCCCGCCTCGTTGCCCCCTATTTCATCGGCGCTGGAGCGCGCGTGGAAGGAGGTGCTACGGTGGGCCCCTACGCGGTCGTGGGTCAAAAGGCGCGCGTGACAGCAGACGCACAGCTGGCTCATACGGTCGTTTGGGCGGGTGCCTGCGCCGCGGGCAAGCTAAGTCACGCGATCGTGACCCTGCGCAACGTACACCGCGTAGCGAGGGACTGATGCCGCTAGTCCCAGCCCCGCACCTCGTCCGCAAGAGGCATTACGATCATCCCTTCTTACCGACGACGATGGCCGAGGTAGAGGCGCGCGGTTGGCGTGAGCTCGACGTGGTGCTCATCACCGGCGACGCCTACGTCGATCATCCGGCCTTTGGCCCCATTTTGATCGCACGATTTCTCGAGGGGCGCGGCCTGCGGGTCGGGGTTTTGGCGCAGCCCGATTGGCATAGCGTCGAGGACTTTCGTCGCCTGGGAAGGCCACGGCTCTTCTTTGGCATCAGTGCCGGCAACCTCGATTCGATGCTCAATCGTCTCACAGCGCAGAAGAAGAAGCGCAGCGAGGATCAGTATTCGCCGGGGGGTGCCACCGGCCGGCGCCCCGATCGCGCTACGCTGGTCTACGCTCACCGCGCGCGCGAGGCCTTTGGCGATGTCCCCATCCTCCTCGGTGGTATAGAGGCTTCGCTGCGCCGCATCGCCCACTACGACTACTGGTCCGATAGCGTCAGGCGCCCGATCCTCCTCGATGCTAAGGCCGATCTCCTGGTGTTCGGCATGGGGGAGCGGCCGATCTGGGAGGTCACGCGCCGCCTCCAACAGGGCGAGCCGATCGAAAGAATCCGCGATGTGCGCGGCACCGCCTGGCCGATGACCGAGGCAGAAGCCGTGGCCGCGTGCTCCTACCCGTCGGAGCATGTCACCGATGGACGCGTACTCGAGCTTCCGAGCTACGAGGAGGTCGCGCCCCCCACGCCCGAGGGCAAGACGGCCTACGCCCGAGCGGCGCGCCTTTTTCACTACGAGACCAATCCATTCAACGCGCGTCCGCTCGTCCAGCGCGCAGCAGGACGCGCGGTCTATTTCAATCCGCCGGCGCTGCCGCTCGAGACCGATGAGATGGATGCGCTGTACGACCTCCCCTTCAATCGGGCGCCGCATCCTTCATACCCAGAACCCATCCCAGCCTTCGAGACGGTCAAACACTCGCTGGTGGCGATGCGCGGCTGCTTCGGCGGCTGCACCTTCTGCTCCATCACCGAGCACGAGGGACGAGTCATTCAAAACCGTTCGGCCGAGTCCATCCTGCGCGAAGTGCGCGCCCTGCGGCGGATGGATGATTTTCGCGGCGTCATCTCCGACCTTGGCGGCCCGACGGCAAACATGTATGCCATGCGCTGCGAGGACGAGAAGTTCGAGTCGAAATGCCGACGCCTCTCCTGCGTTCACCCCGGTGTGTGCGAGCATCTCAAGACCGACCATGGTCCGCTCATCGATCTCATGAAGCGCGTGCGGCAAGAGCCGGGAGTGCGCAAGGTGCACATCGCTTCCGGCGTGCGCTACGACCTGGCGCAGCTTTCGCCCGAGTATGTGCGCGAGCTGACCCAACACCACGTCGGTGGGCAGCTATCGGTGGCACCCGAACATACTTCGCCCGGGACGCTCAAGAAGACGAAGAAGCCCACCATCGACAGCTACGAACGCTTTGCCGATCAGTTTCGCTGCGCTTCCGAGGCGGCGGGCAAAGACCAGTACCTCGTGCCCTACTTCATCAGCGGCCACCCTGGCTCGACACTCGAGGATATGGTGCACATGGCGCAGTACCTCAAACGCAATCACCTCCGCCCGCGTCAGGTCCAGGATTTCATCCCGACTCCCATGTCGCTCGCCGCGACGATGTACTACACGGGGATCGATCCGCTCTCGAATACGCCCTGCTACACCGCCTGTGGGCTGCGGGAAAAAAAGCTGCAAAAGGCGCTCCTGCTCTACTGGGATGAGGCGCAGGCGCCACTCGTGCGCGAGGCGCTCATCGCGGCGGACCGTCGTGACCTCATCGGGCGGGGCTCGAACTGTTTGGTCGGCCCGGGGCCCATCGCTGATCCCCACCCGCGGCGAAACCAGGCGAAAAGAGCACGCCGCTGACAGGTAACTCTTTTACTACCTGTCGCGGGTGGCGACGTGATACACGGATCCGCGATGCGTCGCCAAGTCATTGTAGCTCCTCCCAAAGTAGAGCTGGGCGGCGAAGCGGACTCTACCGATCCAACGACTGCGATCCTGGTCGAGGAGGGCACGGATGAGGATGCCACTGCGCCGCACCAGGACGCGGTGCGAACCTATCTGCGCCAGATCGGGGGGGGGACGCTGCTGACCCGCGAGGGGGAGCTGGCCCTCGCCAAGCGGATCGAAGAAGGACAGCGCCGTGTATTGGGGGCAGCGCTGTCGAGCCCGCTGGCCCTCGAGGAGCTGGAGCGTCTGGCGGTGCGCCTTAGCAGCCAAGAGCTCCGTGTTCGCGACGTACTGTGCGATGTCGACGAGGACGATGAATCCTTCGACGAGGAGCTGCTCGCTCGTCGAACCAGCAAGAGCCTCGCGGTGGTGCGCCGCCACCGCTGTCGATGTGAGCGTATCACGCGGGAACTGGCGACCCGACGGCTGCCGGCGGCGCAGCGCCAACGCCTTCGCGATCGACTCGAGCGTAGCCGTGACGCGCTTCTGCTCGATCTGTGTGACCTCAGGCTCAACAAGCGCGTCATTGCAGCCATCGTGCAGCGGATCAAAGCCCGGATGGCCCAGGTAAGCGCCGCGGAGGCGGAAGTGGCTCGCTGTGAGGAGCGAGCCGGAATGTCGGCGCGCGAACTCGGCGCGCTCTTGCGCGAGACCCGCCGGTCCCCTGCGAAGCGGGCGCGGTTCGCGAGCAAACTGGGGATCACCCACCGCGAACTCGAAGAGATCAATGAGACCATCCGCTACTCCCACAAGCAAATCTCGCTAGCGACTGCGGGTCAGCGATCGGTCGATGCGCAGCGCCGGACCTATCAGGAGATGGTCCAGGGTGAGCAGATGGCGGATCGGGCACGCCGTGAGCTGATTCAAGCCAATCTGCGACTCGTCGTTTCGATCGCCAAGAAGTATACCAATCGTGGGCTACAATTCCTGGATCTCGTTCAAGAGGGCAACGTGGGCCTGATGAAGGGGATTGAAAAGTTCGACTATCGCCGCGGGTTCAAGCTATCGACCTACGCGACCTGGTGGATTCGTCAGGCGATTACCCGAGCGATCGCCGATCAGGCGCGCACCATCCGCGTGCCGATCCACATGAACGAGAGCATGAATCACCTTCGCCGAATTACGCGCGGACTCACGCATGACCTCGGCCGTGAGCCCACGGTCGAAGAGGTGGCCACGGCGATGGATCTGCCCGTGGAAAAGGTACAACGGGTCATGCGGATCGTGCGCGAGCCCGTGTCGATCGAGATGCCGGTCGGCAGCGACGATGGCACCTCACTTCTCGGCGACTTCATCGAGGACACGGAGGTTGCTTCTCCGTCGGAACTGGCGATCGCCGAGAACCTCGCGCGCGAGACCCGCCGGTCCCTGGCAGCCCTGACGCCGCGCGAGGAGAAGATTCTGCGCATGCGCTTCGGCATCGGTGAGAAGAGTGAACACACCCTAGAAGAGGTGGGCAAGGTGTACGGTGTGACGCGTGAGCGGATCCGTCAGATCGAGGCGAAGGCCCTCGCTCGCCTTCGTACGACACGCCGAGCCGAGCGGCTCAAGCCGCATGTCGAGAGCTAAGGGCCCGCGTCTGAATAAATCGCTCGTTCTCGCCCCCGCTGCATCCCGGCTGGCTGCGGGGGGCTTGCCCCCATTCCGTAGACTTGAGGGGAGGCTCGTCGGTCACTTGCCTACGGGCAAGCTCCCTCCTCGCGCCTTGCCAACC
>JAHFDT010000241.1 GCA_023248875.1 Myxococcales bacterium
GATGCCCACCAGCGAGCTCAAATGACCCGATCCCTGACGAGGATTGAGCTGTGCGGTCAGGTGAGTGCCATCGCGCGAGACTCGGGCCCGCAGATAGTGGCGGCGCTCTCCCTCATGCCGATAGGGCGACGCCAACACCACGGGGGCGCGCGGCCGCTCGATCGTGTGGTGGCCGGCCATGCGCAGAAGAGCCGGCCGTACGAAAAGTTCGAAACCGACCAGGGAAGCGGCCGGATTGCCCGGCAAGCCAAATACCGGGCGTCCCTCCCGGCTGCCGAAGGCGATCGGTTTGCCCGGTTTCATGGCCACCCGCCAAAACTCCTCTTTGACACCGAGCGAGGCGAGGGCCTCCTTGACGAAATCGAAATCCCCGACGGAGACGCCCCCCGATGAGATCACTGCGTCGGCGTGCAGGGCCTCTTCGAAAGCGGCTGCGATGTGGGCGCGGTCGTCTCGCGCGATCGGCAACACCGTCGGCATGGCGCCTGCGGAGCGACACTGGGCGGCCAGGGCATAGGCGTTGGAACCCACAATTTGGCCAGGGCCCGGGACCCGGTCGGGATCGACCAGCTCATCGCCCGTCGACAGGATGGCGACACGCGGCCGGCGGTGCACCTCGATCAGCGTGCGACCGAGTGCCGCCGCCAAGCCGATTTCCCCGGGGCCAAGAGGATCGCCCAGCGCGAGGACCTCCTCCTCGGCGCGAACATCTTCGCCGGCACGACGGATGTGGTCGCCGAGTTTCGGCACGATTCGAAACTGCACCCCTTCCGCTGTTTCGTCGGCCTGCTCACGCATGATCACCGCATCCGCGCCGGCAGGGAGGGGCGCTCCGGTCATGATGCGTGCCACCGCTCCGGGCGCCAGCGGCAAGGGAGCACGGCCGGCCGCGATGGTGGTAGCGACGGGAAATGTTTTTCCCCGGGCGATTTCGTTCGCTCGGACGGCGAAGCCATCCATGGCCGAATTATCCCAGGGGGGCAGTGGACGCCCTGCGACGAGAGAGCGGCCGAGGGCCCGATTCTGCGCGTCTGTGAGCGCTACCAGTTCGATCCCGAGCGGTGTGATCGGGGCCAAGATTCGCGCGAGCGCCTCTTCGACGGAAAGCATGCACTATATCATGGGCCGGAATCGTCCTCGGTTTCAACCTGGGGTGCACGCGGCAGCAGGGGTGGGCGAGGCAGTGACGGGGTGCGATCGACCCCGGGATCGTCATCGACGAAAGAGGTCGGCACGAGCGGCGCCATCGAGGCCAGCAGTCCACGGTTGGCTGCGGCGCGCTCGGTGGCGGACATCGGCACATAGACGGTGAGGCGTTGTCCGGGGTGGAGCACGGTGGTGCGCGGGAGTCGGTTGATGCGTTCGAGATTGGCCTCGCTGCAGTGGTAGCGCACGGCGATCTGTTTCAGCGTCTCGCGCGGCCGGACGGTGATGGCCAGACGCTTGCGTCCGGCACGCGCTTCGACCTGATCGAAGAATTCCTCGCTGCCGACCGTCACAAGGCGAACCTTCGCTGGATCGAGCAGCGCCACCGAGGATTCGTCAAAATCGGGCGCCACCCATAGTTCAATCACCATCTTGGGTTGGAGACGCGCCGAGGCATCGAGCCGATTCCAGCGCTCGATATCGGAGGAGGCAATCTGAAAAAACCGGGCGATGTCGCGCACGGTATCGCCCGGGGCGGGGCGATAAAAGAGGCGCTTGCGCCCGGGAACGTCGAGTTGCTGGTCGGCCACCGCGACGATCGTAGGTGGCTCGTCCGCCTGGGGCCGGGGCTTCCGTTCCGAAGTGACCAGCAGCGTGCTACCGGGGCGTACGCTGGCCGGGTCATCGATCCCGTTCATCTCCCGCAGTTCGCGTGCCGTCATGCCAAAACGGTGCGCGATCTGCTCGATACGATCACCAAATCGCACCGCATAGGTCTGCAGCGACTCGCGGAGCCGATCATACTCTGCGCTGAAACGGGCGCCGGCACCGAGGGGAACGCGGGCACGATAGCTCTCGGGTGGGGTGCGCCCGCGGCGCAGCTCGGGATTGAGCGTGGCGATGTCGGCCGCAGTCGCGCCCGTGGCCCGGGCTAGAACCGCCAAGCTTTGTGACGAGGGTACTGTGACGTAGTCGAAGTCGAAGGGCGGCACTTCAGGGAGCTTGTCGCATCCGAAGTGGCTGCGGTTCTCGCTGACGATGGCAGTCGCAATCACCTTGGGCACGTAGAGTGTGGTGTCCCAAGGCAGCCCATCTTCGTGGCGGATGAGCTCCCAAAAGTCGTTGGTATTGTATTTGGCGATCGCGCGGAGTACGGCGCCATAGCCCGCGTTATAGGCGGCCAGCGCCAGCGGCCAAGAGTCGAAACGGGCCATCAGATCGTGGAAGTAGCGCATCGCCGCCGCGGTCGCCTTCTCGGGGTCATAGCGCTCGTCGAGCCAGTGGTCGATGCGCAGTCCATAGATGCGGCCGGCATCGGGCATGAGCTGCCACAGCCCCGCGGCCCCTGCGCCCGATCGATCTTGCGGGTCGTAACCGCTTTCGACCATCGCTACGTAGAGCAGCGCATGGGGCAGACGTGCCTCGGTCAGGGCCCGTTCAATCAGTGCGCGATAGCGCCCTTGGTTGCGTAGCCACGATTCGATGATGGCGTGGCCTCGGCGGTCGTTGCGGTAGAACTCCAGGTAGTGGAAGAGGTGAGGTTCCCACTGGAAAGGGAGATCGGGCAGCACCAGTCCTGCGAGCCAAGGGGGCGTTGGGGCCCGCGGTTCGCCCCCTTGGCCCGGCGTGTGAATCTCCTTGGGACCGAGCTCCGCCGCTTCGAATTGGCGCAGCTCGCGCAGCTCCGGGCTCTCGTTGGAGGGAGCGACGGCGCTGCCACGTACCGCTCGGCGGCCGGCGCGGTCTTCGTCGCCCCCTGCGGGGTGCCCAAAAACCGCGAGCGCAAGGACAGCGACGGGAAATCGTTTCATCGTGCCAAATCGTAGCGCGCGCTGAGCGAGCGCTCAAGTTTAGGGAAGGTCTAAGGAAGAGCTAATTTGATGGGATCGGCCGTCGGGCTCTCGCCCTCGTGCAGGGCCAACAAGAACTCCTGGGTGCCTCCCGTACCGCTCAGCATGAATCTCAAATCGACGAGCGGGATGCCGGTCAGTACCAGGAAAGGGGGTTGCCCAGTGCAATTGATATTTGGAAAGGTGGTCACCATCCCGTCGAACTGGGGCGGAAGGCGGCTTCCACCGATGATTAGCCACTTGCCGAGCTTCGGCCAAATCGCCGCCGACGAGGGGCTGGGGATCAGACTGAGATCGCCGCAGTGAGCCATGTTGGTCCCCAGTTGCACCCGGGCTGAAAGTGTCGCTTGGAGCTGGGCATCCGGCGCCACAAACTCCGCACAGCGGAAGGCGGCGCCGGAGTTCGGATCCCCATAGCGCTGCCCCGGATCGGCCGTGGCGCAGTTGCGCTTTCGCAGGGGGGCGCCCGGCGCAGCCACGACGTGGAAGGGATCCAGCTTGGGGATGGCGTCGTTCTTGGTGCAGAAAAAATCTTTCATTGCGTCGTCGGGCTGGCACGTGCCCTGCCAGTTGCACAGCATCTCGCGGCATTTTCGGTTGGTGCCACAGCTCTTTGAACAGGGGGTCTCGTCCAGGCAGCCCGGCGCAGCGGTGTAGTCATCGCCGACCCATTCGAAGGTGCTGGGGGCATCGGGATCGGTACACTTCAGGGCCATGTCCTGAAAGTCGGGCTGGTGTTGGAATGCGAATTCCCACTCCGCTTCGGTGGGCAGGCGCCGGCCGATCGTCTGGCAGTAGGAGCGTGCGGCGTCGCGCGTGACCAGCGCGGGGAGGGCAGAATTCGACTCCTCGTAGTCGCCATCACATCGTCCATCGATCACGCAGTCGTAGGCAAACTTGGTGACCCTTTTTCGTTCGATGCGGAACGCCTGGGTGAGGCGAACACTGTGGGGAAAGTGGTCGGCACTATCGGTGGCACCGAGCGTCTTGTTGCTCCCCATGAGGAAGAGACCCGGTTCAGTAAACTGAATCGTTTCGGGCAGGGGACGGCCCTTGGCGCAGCCCAGAATCCCGAGGAGCGAGACCAACAGGAGTCTCACTGCGCGGGCTCCTCTCGGGGCCAAGCGACCGCTTCCAAGCGATAGGATCGATCGAGGGCTACGCGGTGGCGGTTGATGATTCCATCGATGACATAGGAGATGAGGGCTAAGCTCGCGCAAGTGCCGGCGGTGATTTGGCCATAGCGCTCGATCTGCGAGAAGTTGTTGAAGGAGTCGGTGTGCTCGAAGCTGCGGTCAGCCAGCACGTGGCCGGCGATGGCGGCGGCTTCGGCGCCGACCGCAACGAGGGTGAGTGCGATACCGAGCACGGACCAGTCATGGCTCTTGAGCGGTCTCACCTGACCGGAGAAGGCCTTTCGGTCGCCCGGTTTGAGCAACACAGTGCCAGTGGATCCGAGATGACCTTCGCGCGCCACGGTGACCCCGTAGAGGTTCGGGGGAAGGTGGAGGCGCACGTGCCCCTCATCCGACACGAGCTCGCCGCCGATCAGGATGCGAGCGGCGGGATCGTTCGCAGCGACATCGATGAGGGCATCCGGGATGGCTGAAGCGAGGGCAAGCGACGGCAGCGGATACGGTGACGGCATCGCAGAAGGAGACGGTGTCGGAGTCGGTGACAGAGACGGTGTCGGAGTCGGTGACAGAGACGGTGTCGGAGTCGGTGACAGAGACGGAGTCGGAGACGGAGTCGGTGACGGAGACGGAGACGGTGACGGAGACGGAGACGGTGACGGTGACGGAGTCGGTGACGGAGTCGGTGACGGTGACGGTGACGGTGACGGTGACGGAGTCGGTGACGGTGACGGTGACGGTGACGGTGACGGTGACGGTGACGGTGACGGTGAC
>JAHFDT010000242.1 GCA_023248875.1 Myxococcales bacterium
GCTCCTGTTCGTTTAGCATGATGGCACCGAGCTCCTCTATGGACCTTGTTCAGAGTTTATAGATTCGAGCCGGGCGATGTCAACGCGGAGGGCAAGAGTGATCCTGAAATAGGGAACAGACGCCGCTCGTCTGGTATCATCGCCGAGCGATATGAGTGGCGAGGAGAGCGAGCCCTGGTGGGCGCTGCTGCAACGAGCTACGGCAGCCCACAAAACCGGGCAGCTCGCCGAAGCGGAGGCGCTCTATCGTCAGCTGCTCGTCAGTGAGCCCCATCAGCCGGATGCCTTATTCATGTTGAGCGTCCTTTTGGCTGCGAACGGTCGCGGATCCGAGGCGGTCGGACTGTTGCAAACCGCCACGGCGGTTGCTCCGGATCGCGCCAATATCCACTATTTTCTCGGCGTCGTGCTCCAAGCGGCCGGCGATCGCTACGGTGCGGTCAAGGCCTACGCGCGTGCGGTCGAGCTCGACCCCAAGCTGTGCGAAGCGCACATGAACATGGGAGTGGCGCTGCGCGAGGTGGGCCTCCTCGATGATGCCATCCGGTGCGAAGAGCGTGCCTTGGCACTGCAGCCTGATTCGACGCACATTCTTTGCAATCTCGGCAGCATCTACAAAGACCTCGGCCGGTTTGATGCCGCGATCGCCCATCTCCAGCGCGCCCTCGATCTTGATCCCACACTCGCCGAGGTCCACTCCAATCTGCTCTACATTTTGAACTATAGCGCGGCGGTAACACGCGAAGAGGTCTACGACGCCCACCGAGGTTGGGAGTACGTGCATGGCCAGTTTCCAGCTCCGCCACCCCATCCGGTGGATCGGACCGCCGACCGGCGGCTGCGAATCGGCTATGTGTCACCCGACCTCTGTTTTCACTCCGTCGCTAATTTTATCGAACCGGTGCTGCGGCACCACGATCGCTTACGAATCGATCTCTTCTGCTACTCGGATGTGATCCAGCCCGACGAGGTGACCTTTCGTCTCGCCGCGTTGATCGGCGAAGGATGGCGTGTTCTAAGCGGCCTCGACGACGAACAGGCCGCGCAAAAGATCCGCGACGACCGGGTCGATATTCTCATCGACCTCGCTGGACACACCTCCCACAACCGCTTGCGCACCTTCGCGCGCCGCCCCGCGCCGGTGCAGGTCAGCTGGATGGGCTATCCCAACACCACGGGACTTTCCGCGATCGACTACCGACTGACGGATCGCTGGGCCGACCCGGAGGGGGCCGAAGCGTGGCATAGCGAAAAGCTGGTGCGGCTGCCTCATGGATTTCTCTGCTACCAGCCGCCGACCGATGCGCCGCTACCAGGGCCGCCGCCCTGCGAGACCAAGGGGTTTGTCACGTTTGGTTCATTCAATCAGCTGGCCAAGCTCTCCCCCGAGACGATCGTCTGTTGGGCCGAGATTTTGCGCGCTCTGCCCACCGCTCGTCTACTCATCAAGGCGCGTGGGCTGGACGATCCCGCCACCAAGTCTTACCTGCTCGCCCAATTCGAGGCTGCAGGAGTGGCACCCGATCATCTGGAGCTGGCCGGCCATGTCGGAAGTCGATCGGATCACCTCGCTACCTATGGACGTGTTGATATTGCGCTCGATCCCTTCCCCTACAATGGCACCACTACGACCTGCGAAGCGCTCTGGATGGGCGTGCCTACGGTCGTGTTGGCAGGTGATCGTCACGTGGCTCGCGTCGGGGTTAGTCTGCTGAGCGCTCTCGCCCTGGAGGCGCTCATCGCCGATTCGATGCCCACTTACATCGAGTGCGCCAAAGCCCTTGCGCTCGATGCGACGCAGCTCGCCGCAATCCGATCCTCACTGCGCCCGCGCTTCGCCGCATCGCCGATGACCGATGCGCCGCGCTTTGTGCAGGCACTCGAGGAGGAATTCTTTCTCCTCTGGCGCCGCTGGCTCGCTGGAGGATAGATTCTCAACGTGGGCAAAAAACGCGATCGTCTTTTTCTTGGGGTCACCGTGGGGGCGACACTCCTCGCCGTTGCGCTCGTGAAGGAGAGCGAGTTTACGACCGGTGCTGTGGTATGCGTGTCGGGCGAAGAGGCCAACCGCCCGCCGGCCAGCGATGGTCGCTTCAACCTCGGACGGATAAACTGGTTGCCGCCTGAGGAGCTCACGCCGCCAATGAGTGTCTTTCCTGTTTCCCAGATCCCCACCGGTCCGACGTTGCAGCGCGCGCTCTACGTGGCCGAACAGGTGGCCGCTCGTGTGCCTCACGGCGAACCTTGGAGCCCGTATCTCACGCGTCGCCATTTTCGCCCGGAAAAGCTGATCCTCCTCTATCGCATGGAGGCACTCGGCGGCTGCGGTACGCGCGCGATGTTGACCACGCTCGAGCTGCTTGCCGCCCACATCCCCGCGCGCGTTGTGCAATGGGCTCTGCCGGGGACGGGCCACGTGCTGGTCGAGGCGTGGATCCCGGAGCTGCAGCGCTGGGTTCTCATCGACCCCTCGTTTGGCCTGTACTTGAGCTCCGATCGCGGACCCGATTCCGTAAGCACGCTCCAGGATCCCGCGCGGCGAGCGAGCCTACATTGGGTCTCGGGAGCAAAACCGGCCGCGGGCGTGAACCAGTCCAGCCCGCCCCTTTTCGATCAGATTCAGAAGATCTACTGGCCGGAGCCGTGGCTCCTGTCCCGGCGCGGGCCACGTGCGCTCCCGCTCTTTCGCAGCACCTTCGCCGTGCTGTCCGAGGATGGAGGCGCCTGCCTGCGTTGGGGCGCCAAGCGGAGCACTCTCATCGTATCGCTGTTCCTCCTCGCCTGGGCGACCGTGCGATACGTTCGGCGACGCCGCTCCACTTGATGGTGCTATCATTTTCGCCATGTCAGATCGGCTCGTTCGGGGGATCGATCGGGATGCCGGGCTCCGGGTGGTCGTGGCGACCACCACTGACCTCGTACGAGATGCGGCTCTGCGGCACGGCGCCGAGGGGCTGGGGGCATGCGCGCTCGGTCGAGCGCTGACTTCGAGTCTGCTCCTGGCCACCCTCACCAAGGGGGGTGAACGAGTGACAGTGCAGCTCCAGTGCGATGGTCCGGCGGGTGGCATCAGCGTCGACGCCAACGATGCCGGGGATGTCCGCGGCTATCTGTTCCATCCCGATCGGGCCAAGCTGCCCTGTCTCGGACGCGGGCGAGTGGTCGACGTGATGGGCCGCCATGGGGTCATCAACGTTCTGCGTGATCTCGGCCTCAAGGAGCGCTACCAGGGCCAGATCGCGCTCACCACCGGCGAAGTCGATGAGGATGTCGAAGGATATCTTCGGCTCTCGGAGCAGGTACCTTCCGCGCTTGGCTGCGACGTGGTCATCGAGGAGGGCTCGATCGTGGCCTCCGCCGGCCTGCTGGTGCAGGCGTTGCCCGCCAAGGTAGCGCGGTCGGAGACGCTGCCGACCGGGGAGGAGGCGCTACGCGAAGCGCAGCACGCGCTGCGCAGCGGCCGTCTGTGGGAGCTGCTGCTCCGCGGCGAATTCTCTCCCCGCTCGTTATGCGATGGGGTTTACGGGCGTGCGGTCGAGCTTCTCGATGAGCGGCCGTTGCGCTTCTTTTGTCACTGTTCGCGCGAGCGCGTGGTCGATTCGCTCACCCTGCTGACGACCGTCGATCTGGATGAGATGATCGCCGATGATGGAAAAGCTGAGGTGACCTGTAATTTTTGCAATCGCCGGTATGAAGTGGTTGCCGACGAATTGGAACAGATTCGAGCTACGGTAGCGCGCGGCCCACGCGAGTGCAATTGACTCCGGAGACCTCAACCCCGGAAACCTCAGCAGTACGCTGCCTGAGTCCGCTGAGGTTTTCAGGGTGATCCGAATCAGCGAGGAAGTTCGTCATGCTCTCGATGACAGGCGCCCAGTGGTGGCGCTGGAGTCGACGTTGGTGGCCCATGGTCTGCCGTGGCCAGAGAATCTGGAGGTCGGATTGACGGCCGAAGAGACGGTCCGTGCGGCAGGCGCAGTGCCGGCGACCGTAGCTGTGCTGTGCGGTGAAGTGACTGTCGGAGTGGTCCCCGCGGCGCTGGAGCGAATCGCACGCGGCGGCTTTGACAAGGCCAACCAATCCGATCTCGCGGCCGTGGTGGCGATGGGAGGCGACGCTGCCACCACCGTTTCTGCCACCGCATTTGTTGCGGCGCGCGCCGGCATCGCGCTGTTTGCCACGGGCGGTATTGGCGGGGTCCATCGCGGCGAGGAGGGCGATGTTTCGAGCGATCTGACCACTCTGGCGCACGAGCCGATCGCCGTGGTTTCGGCCGGGGCGAAGGCCATTTTGGATTTGCCGCTCACCCTCGAACGGCTGGAGACCTTGGGAGTACTTGTACTCGGCTTTGGTACTTCGGAATTTCCTGCCTTCTACACGAGCACGAGCGGTTTGCGCCTAGAACATCGGGTCGATTCGGCGGGTCGAGCGGCGGATGTGATTCGGGCGCGCCGTTCGCTAGGGGACCGCAGCGGCGTTCTGATTGCCAATCCCATTCCTGCCGAAGCGGCACTGGATCCGGACTTGGTGGAACGGGTGATCGCCGAAGCTCTCGAAGCTGCCGGACGGGCGGGCATCCGTGGAAAACGGCTCACGCCTTTTTTGCTGGCGCATCTGGCGAAGGCTACGGCTTCCCAGAGTCTGGCGGCCAATCGCGCACTCGTGCTAAACAACTGCCGCCTGGCCGCAGAGATCGCGGTGGCACTGGCAGGATGAAGCGGCTCTTCCGCGTTGCGGTCGGTGATCCGTTGGGGATCGAGCTTTTTCTCGCCGCGCGCCTAGCTGTCGAAATCTCCAAGGCGAGGGAATGGCTCGAACGCGGATCAATAGAGGTCAACGGCCATCGCACCGGGGGCAACATCAAGCTCTCAATCGGCGA
>JAHFDT010000243.1 GCA_023248875.1 Myxococcales bacterium
GTGGCGACGGCGCTACACATCCCGGCGTCCAACGCGCGACGCCGTCGTAGCGGCAGCGAAAAACGGTGACCGTTCCAGCGACTGATCCGGTGACCAGACTCAAAATCAGCAGGAGGGCAAAAATTTTTCGCCCGAAGTAAAAAACCTGCACCATTGATTTTTAAGCATATCTCACCCAGAAGGATGAAGCGAGGGAATAGAGCGCGCGGTAGGAATAGCCTGAAACAGAGTGGGGGCTACGCGAGATTCTTGATCTGTACGGGAATAGTCGCTACACCAGCAGGGTAGTAGGAGAAACGCAGGGGGAGCCCACGTGAAACGATTGGTCTGGAGCGCAGCCCTCGGGATGGCAGCCTGTGCCACGGTCCCAGTGATCCCTGGCACAACTGTGGCGGACACCCAGCAGAACCGCACGGTTATAGATGTGTGCGAAAAATATCGGCAGGCGCTGGAACAGCGCGACGCACCGACGCTGCTTTTGTTGGCAAGTCCGCGCTACTACGAGGACTCCGGGACACCCAAGGCGCAGGACGACTACGGCTACGAGGGGCTCAAGAAGGTGCTCGCGACTCGGCTCGAGGGGTTGCGGACCGTGCGCTACACCATCGACTATCGCGCGGTAGAGGTGAGCGGGATCCGCGCGCATGTGGATATCCGCTACGATGCCAGCTACCAGCTGGCGACTGAGCTAGGCGAGCGCTGGGAGCGCAAGCAGAGCGATAAGCGATTGGAGCTCGAGTACGACAGGGGGCGCTGGCTGTTTACCGCTGGAATGTAGGCAGCTGTCCTAAGAGATTTTGTGCGACGCGGAGGCGGTAGGCGGCGGTCGATCGGATGTCATCGATGGGATGGATGTCATCCGTGAGGAGTTCGCGCGCGGTTTCGAACTCGCTGCCGCCGGCGGCGAGATAGCGCTCGACAGAAGTAGCCCGCACGACGGTGGGAGCGACACTGCCGAGGGCAATCCGTTTGCCGATGGCAGCGAGGACCACTTTGGAGATCGCCTGTGCGGCGCGGGTGCCGACTTTACGAAAGCTTTGCTTGCCCGGTGGCACCAGCACTTCGATCGCGGTGATCAGTTCATCGGACCGGCGTACGCTGGTGCGGTAGCCGGTAAAGTAGTCGGCCAGAGGAATACGCCGCTCGCCAGCGACGGAGCTCAACACCAGTTCGGTGTCCGCGGCTCGCAGCACCGGAAGCGAATCGGCGGCGGGGGACGCATTACCGATGTTTCCGCCGAGCGTGCCGCGATTCTGAATCTGCGGTCCCCCCACCTCACGGGCCGCTTGGGCGAGGATGGGCAGATCGCGCAACACGGTTCGGGAGGAAATGCAGTCGGTAAAGGTGGTGAGCGCGCCGAAAACCAGCTGGGGGCGACGCCCGATGAGGGTTCGCCGGATCGAGCGCAGTTCGTCGAGTCCCCACAGATCGAGAAAGCGGTGCGTGCCGCGCGGCAGGGTGCCGGCGTTCATCAACACCAGGAGATCGGTGCCGCCGGCGAGGGGAACCAGCCCCGATTCGTTGTGGAGCATCGTCAGCGCCTCACGCAGCGTGCGCGGGCGCAAGAGCTCGAACTGGCGTACCGGACTCTTCATTTTTTCGTGCCCAACGCTACGCCCACGGCGTCGTAGATTTTTTCATAGCCGGTACAGCGGCAGAGGTTGCCCGCCAGTCCGGTGCGGATCTGCTCGCGGGTCGGGCGGTCCGGAAGCGCTGAAGCGGCCAAGATCATCCCCGGTGTGCAGATGCCGCACTGGGCGCCACCGCACTCGAGGAAAGCGCGCTGCAGCTTGTGGAGTTTCCCGCGGGGAGCCAGCCCTTCGATCGTCGTGATGGCGGCACCCGAACACTGCGCTGTCGGTACGAGGCACGAGTTCACCGGCTTACCATCGAGGAGCACCGTGCAGGCGCCGCACTCCCCCTCGCCGCAGCCCTCCTTGGTGCCGGTGAGGCCGAGCGCTCCGCGCAGCGTGTCGAGCAGCCGCTCGAGCGGCGATACATCGACGGTACGGCGCTTGCGGTTGAGGGTCAGTGTGATCTTCATCGCGCGTCCATCGCTTGCATGATCTTTTCCGGTGTCGCCGGAATCGCGTTGAGTCGCACACCGGTCGCCTGGCGAATGGCATTCAGAATCGCTGCGGCGGGGCCGTCGACGGGACATTCGCCCACACCCTTGGCACCAAACGGTCCGTGCGGGTAGGGATTCTCCACCAGCTCGACCAGGATCTCGGGCGTATCGAGCGTGGTGGGGATGATGTAGTTGGTGAGCTGTCCGTTCGCCATGCGCCCGTCGCGCATCACCACCTCTTCGTAGAGTGCCCAGCCGACCGCTTGCAGCGACCCCCCTTCGATCTGCCCACAGGCCAGCAGCGGGTGGATCGCCTTGCCGATATCGATGACGGCGGTCAGGCGCGTGCAGCGCGCCTGATAGGTGATGGGATCCACCTCCACGTCGGCGATATTGCAGCCCCAGGCGTAGGCGCCGTAGGCATCGCCCTGGTAGGTGGCGTCGTCCCAGCGGATATCACCGGGGCGATCGTACTGCGCGATAAATTGTAGCGCCGGCCTCTTGGCGAGCAGCTTGCGTGATCGGCGGCGAAATTCGTCGGGCGTCCGATAAGGGCCGAGTGCCTGCTGTAGATCGAGCGCAGCGCGCTGGAGAATTCGCCCGACCACCATGCAGGTGCGCGACGCCACCGTCGGGCCGCTATCGGGTACGCGCGCGGTGTCGGGATCGGCGGTCTCCACCCATTCATAGGGGATGGCGAGCGTATCGGCGACGATCTGGGCGTGCATGGTGCGCGTGCCTTGACCGATCTCCGTCGAGCCGACCAGTAGCCGGACGTTGCGCGGGGTGAGCTCGATCCCCGCGCGTGAGGCCAACTTGACTTCGCCACCGCCGGTGAACCCCGAACCGTGAAAAAAGGTGGCGACGCCGGTGCCGCGCAGCAGGCCATCTTTTTTCTTCGGTCTCTTTTTCTTCACATGGCGCTGGAGCGCTCGTTCGAGCACTTCGTGCGCACTCACCGAACCGTCGAGCCTCTGTCCGGTCGCCGTTACATCGCCGCTTGCGTAGAGATTTTTTTGTCGCAGCGCCACTGGGTCGATCCCGAGCTCTTCGGCAATCCGATCCATGTGCAATTCGATCCCAAATTGAGACTGGGGCGCGCCGAAGCCACGAAACGCACCGGTGGGCGGCGTATTCGTCTGCAGTACCCGCCCGCGCACCCGCACATGCGGCGCCCGGTAGGGCCCGGTGGCATGGATCGACGCGCGCGAAAGCACGACCGGGCTCAGCGTCACGTAGGCGCCGCCGTCGAGATCGACCTCGATCTCCATGGCCACCAGCGTGCCATCGCGCTGGACGCCCGTGCGATGGCGGATCCGAGCGGGGTGCCGTTTCGTGGTGGCCACCAGATCCTCGAGGCGGTCGTAGACCATCTTCACCGGTCGCCCCGCGGCGCACGCCAAGAGGGCTGCGTGGCCCGCCAGAATCGACGGGTACTCCTCCTTGCCACCAAAACCACCCCCCGTCGTGGTCTGCACTACCCGCACCTGTGTTTCGTCGAGCCCCAGCAGGAGGCGCAGCGCTCGCTGGACGTAGTAGGGGCACTGCATCGATCCATACACAGTGATGCTTTTGCCGTCGACGCCTGGCACGGCGATCACGCCGTTGGGTTCGATGTAGAGCTGCTCCTGGGCGCCCGTGAAGTAGCTCCCCTCCACCACCCGATCCGCTTGGGCGAAACCCTGCTCGAGGTCGCCCTTGGAAATGGTCAGCTCCTTGAGCACGGTTGTCGCATGCTCGAGATCGAGCACTGCCGGTTCGGGGGCGTAGTGCACCTCGATGTGCGCCACCGCTTCCGCCAGCCGCTCGGGATCGGCATGGGCGATGAGCAAGATCGGCTCTTCGCGGTGCCGCACCTCGTCCACTGCCAGGAACGGCTGATCTTCGACGATCATGGCCACGATATTGCGTCCGCCCGGGGGAATCGCCCGATGGTCGACGAGGGTGAAGCCGCCCCAGTCGAAAGCGGGATCGCGCGCCACCGAAAGAATCCGACCGCGGGCCACCGACGAGCGCACCGTGTGCCCGTAGATCATCCCCGGGAAGCTCAGGTCATCGATGTACTTCGCGCGCCCGGTGACCTTGTCCTCACCCTCGGCGCGCAGCACGTTTTTGCCGACGCACTTCACCGCGCTTCATGCTCCAGAGGGCCCCTCACAGGGTGCGCCGCAGGGGGCGTGGAGGGGATGGGTGCCCGACCGGGAAACTCCTCCCACGAGCGCTCTACGCGATAGTCCTCGTAGCCGCGGCGGACCGCATGCACGACATAGTCGAAGGCATAGTTGCCGACGCCGCTCATCAGCTCCTTGACCACCAGCCGTTCGGGATCGAGATGGATCGTCGCCAACCCGAGGCTCTCAGCGGAGCGCGGGGTCAAGGTCACGGTCATCCCTTCATGCGCCGCCAGAACGGAAAAATGTTCCGGCAACCACACCTCGGCTTGGCCCGCCACGAGATGCGCAGTGCCGCGGATGTACATCGCCGCCTCGGGGCCTTCGAGAGAGGCGTAGACGATCGCCACATCGCGGCGGCGCGGATGGGGCGCGAAGAAGTTTTTCACCTTGCCGGCCACCGTGCCGCTCTGACCATCCAAGTAGGCGGTCGCTGCGCCGCTGGCATCGTAGACCACCACCTGGCGCAGCGCACCATCGAGCAGCGCACCGCCGTTGTTGGCGGCCGTATTGTAGACCGTTACCCGCTGCGAAGTGCCGTTGAGCTCGACCGCAGTCTTGTTGGTAGTGCCGTAGACCGCCGCCGTGCGATTGCCGTAGATCCCCGCGGCCGTTTGCCCTCCTCCGCTCACCCAGAG
>JAHFDT010000058.1 GCA_023248875.1 Myxococcales bacterium
TGATCCCTCCAAAAAGATCACCGCATCTTGATCCTCTCGATCACCGTCGCCACTTCTCTTTATCCCGCAGCGAATACCTGGATCATCTCCATCGGTTACTCGTTATCCGATCGGCATTGCCACTAGCAGGCTGTTGAAAAACTCAAATGAGCACAAAAAACCAAGCCAGTGAATGCCGCCTGCTAGTCGATCGAGGGAGAGGCGTGCCGCCTCTCCCCGTTGAGCAAAGCTCGCCGGGGCCCCTCTCCTGCTGCGGCCGGACTTCTGGCCGGGCCGCCCGTGGGGTCCCCCGGTCTGAGGACGTCTGCGGGGTCCCCCGGTCCGAGGGTGTCCGCGCCCGAGGCAGAGGGGATCGAGGCAGAGGGGCTGGCCTAAAAACGACTTTATCAACAGCCTGCTGCTAGGTCAGCTCGTTTCTCTGTTGACAGAGGCGGCTCTAACCTTGCCGCGCGCTCAGCGGCGAGCTAACATGCCCGCCATGGCTGAAGAGACCGAAGCTCCACCTGCGAAGTCCAGCAACAAGATGCTCATCGTCCTGTTGATGGTCTTCTTCATGTTCAATATCGTGGTGCTTGGCTTCGTCTTCCTGAAGCTTCAAAAGATGGGCAAGCCTGCTCCCCCCGCGGTCGCCGGCGCTCCGACTGCCGGTGCGACTCCCGCTGCTTCGGGGGAAGGTGAAGGGCACGCCGCCGAAGCGCACATCGAGCAGGAGAGCTCCGCCGTGCCCAAGACTGCTACGCTGGATCCGTTCATCATCAACCTCAACGAGCCAGGGTCGAGCCGCTACCTCAAGCTCACCTTCGAAGTAGAGGTGGCACGCGCCTCCGTCGTCGAGGACCTCACTACCTATAAGTCCCCCGTGCGCGACGAAGTGCTGCGCTATCTCTCGAGCCTGACGGTCGCCGATACCCTCGGTGAAGAGAACAAGGCGCGCATACAGTCGGAGCTTTTGAGCCGCATCAACAAGCAGCTCGGCGCGGGCCGGGTGAAAAAACTGTTCTTTACCGACTTCGTCGTGCAGTAAAAACAAGAAAGCCGCCTTTCGGCGGCCTCGCATTTAACTTGTGAGTCGACTTAGCGGCGTATTCGGCTGAGCGCGGTTAAGCGCGCCGCCACGGTGTTCCGCGCGCACTGGAGCAGCGCGGCCCAGCGCTCATCGCGCTCCTGTACCGACTTCATCAACGCCTGCTGTTCAACGTCCATTTTCAAACCTCCCGCCATCAATTTCTGCAGTGCCGCAATGTGTGCCGCGCGCGCCTCGGTCATCTGACGGGCACGCTCGATCACTTCGCTGGGATCACTGCTGGCTTGGGGCGGATCGGGGGTCGCCTCCCAAAGTGCCTGCAGCACCTCGCGGGCGCCTTCATTCACGGTTGCACGTTCGAGGACCCCGTAGCACCGGGTGGGACCACCGCCGCCTGGGACGCCACCGCCGCCTGGAACGCCTCGCGCAGGATGGTGATGATTCGCGCCACCTGCTCGAGGGGACCCGCATCGACCCGGACGTTGGCATCGGTCATTCGATCGTAGGCATACATGTAGAGCCGTGACAGATTAGAGCACAGGTCGGGCGCCGCGTCATGGTCCAGGGCTGCCATGAGCTCATCGACGATCGCGCGCGCATGGTTGAGCGCACGGCCTTTACCGATGAGGTCGCGCTTCTGGATCGCGGCCGAGGCCTCTTCGATATCGCGCAGCAGCCGACCATACAGTTCATCGAGAATCCGTGTGGGCGGCGCTGATTCGAGGAAGACCTTGCGGTAAGTGGAAGCTGCACGCGTGTACATTGTTCACTCCTCTACGTCCCCCCAAGGGGCGGTGGATGGCTTACTTTCTGTCGAGTGCATTCAGGGAAGTCGATTGCGAATTCAACTTGGTCATAATCGAGTTCAAGGCGGAGAATTGAGCGACCAGTCGGTCGTGTAGCTGCTGCGCGCGGTTTTCGATCCGATCGACCTGCTGGTCGTAAATCTTGATCTGTTTCGCAATTCCGTCTTGGGCGGCCGGAATAAGACCCGTCCCTGACTGCGCATAATCGACGTACATACTATTGACTGCGTACGCTAAGCCACTCGCTCCGTTGTCGTATCCGAGGATGAGGCGCTTGGCCACATTGGTGTCTCCGGTGATCGCGTTGACAAACTTGGCCTTGTCGAAACTGAGGGTCCCATCGCGATTCTGCGTGATCCCCAGCCGGTCGGCCGAGGTGCTCGATGAGCTATCGCTGTAGGTGGCGGTGATCACCGAGTTCATCCGCCGCTGCAAGTCCTGCAGCGTGGGGTTACCGAACAGCGATAGCGGATCGGGGTGGCCACTGCCGGAGAATTTCAAGTTCTTATTCACTCGCAGCGCCAGGGCATTCCAGTTGTCGATGAACGGCTGCAGCTTGGTGGCGATCCCGTTGGGATCGTTGCTGACTGAAATCACCGGGACCGCCGCGCTGCCGCGGGTATTGATCAAGGTCATGGTGACGCCAGTTAAGACATCGCTAAAGGTATTCGTCGAGCGGGTAAAACTCATTCCATTTAAGGTAAAGGCAGCATCTTGGGCGGCTTGAGTCTGGTTGCCGCCGGTATTGAAGCCTAAGGCGGTACCTCCATCCGTATAGGTGATGCTGTTCGAGGCGCCGGTGTTCGTGCCGGTAACCATGATGCGATAGTTGGTGCCATCGGAAACTACGGAAGCAGTCACTGCCGCACCGGAGTTGGTGATATTCGAAGCGATGGTGCTGAGCGTATCGCTGGATCCATAGCTCACGGTATAGGTCGTGCCACTGCCCACGCGGATCCCCACGCTGCCGGTGCCGGCGATGCCCGCGCTATTCGAAGCGTAAGCTGTGGAGCGATTGGTCTGCGCATAGGCCAGCGCACTGGTATCGATGCTGTAGGTGCCGATCGAGGCGCTATTCGCAGCCGTGACTTGAACTAAGCTAGTGTTCGAAGAGGAGGCGGTAATGGCTTGCAAAAGATTAGGCGTATTCAGATTCTTGGCGGCACTATTCAAAGCCGAAAGATTGGAGGAGATGACGCCATATTCGTCGGAGTGGGACTGGGCGATGGTTTTGCGCCGCTCGATCGCCCTCTCGGGATTCTTTTCGACCGCGACCAAGCCATCGATGAGGGCCTGGGAGTCGAAACCGGTGATCAGGCTGCTGATATTGAACCCTGCCATTGGGGCTTCTCCTTGGTGGGTCTGCCTAACCTAGTTCGACCAGGTTCAGAAAAACTTTAGGATTAACGCTAAGCCTGTGGTCTCGTAATGGTTACAATCTGTTGCGCGACCGCCTGGGAGGCCTCGAGGGCATTCTTGGCCTGCGCCAGGTCGGAGGCCGCCGCGACCGGGTCGGCCGAGATGGTTTTGCTATAAGTTTCCTGTAGATGGAGCTGAAGCGAGCGCCGGGCCTCATCCGCTGAATCAAAAGCGCTCATCCGGGCACCGACCTGCGTGCGGGCACGGGCCAGCGCGTCAATCGCGTCATTGAATCGACTCAAAGATGCAGAAATACTAGCCAAATTATTAGTCGACAGGTCGGTAGCCAGCTGCCCGATGAGCCCCATGACATTGACCCCATTGACATCCCGCAGCGCGGTGCCATTGAGCAGCCCCGGCGCCAACTGCCCCATCTCCCCCACCTCCACCTGTTCGGTCTGGGCATCCCCGTTGTAGGCGCCAGTCGAATCATAGGCCTGGCTCTGCCCGAGACTCCCGGAAAAGAGGTATTCCCCATTGGGACCGCGGGTATTCCCCGCCACCAGCGCCGTGCCATGGAGCGCCTGCGCCTCCCGCGCTGAGGTCCCGCGATCCTGCGCATTCATCGAGCCATTGGCCGCCCCCAAGGCAATCTCGTGAGCCCGGATAAAAGCCTGCATCAGGGTTTCGAGCGCCCCCTCCTGCCCGGCCAGCGCATCCTTGGTTCGGCCGATCGTAGAGCCGTGGTGCTCGCTGAGCGCGGTGCGAACCTTGGCGCGCATTCCATCCTGCCAGGCGGTGGGATCCACCGACGGCACATCCGCCCTCACGCCGGTCGAGACGACGTTGCCCGTCTCGGCGGCGCGGTCGCGCGCCCGCTCCAGCGCTTTGGTCACCAGCTCGACCATTCTGACTTCGGTGACGCGCATCGACTCCCCCGGTTACAGCTTGTTGAGCATCGAATCGAACAGCGAATTGACCGTTGCAATGAACCGTTGCGCCGCTTCGGCCGCATGCTGGTAGGAGGCCAAATGGGTCATCTCCTCCTGCACGCTGACCCCCGAGATCGAATCCCGGGTCGACTTCAGTACATCGCTGCGCGCCGACTCGAGCTCGAGCTGGCCTTGGGCCGTCTTGGTGGCCGACCCGACGGTGGTAAGATCGAAAATCGCCTCGTCGGTGAAGGTTCGGGTGTTGCCGCCGGCGAGCAGCTGATCTTTGAGCGCCGAGAGCGCCACCGCCCCCTGATTATCGGTCTGCCCCAGTCCCACCGTTCCCGCCGCGATCAGCCGCGGATTGGCGGTGAGGGTAGGGTTAAGCTGCAGCGCCGCCGCCGCGCCAGTGGGGCTCCCGAGTGGCACAAAGAGATTTCGCCCCGCCACCCCATCTAGCCCTGCGTGCGCCGCATGGACGAGATTGACACTCTGTGCCAGATCGTAGGCCAGACGGTCGAGGTTCTGCTGCGTCTGCGCCGCCGTGCCATCGCGAAACGCAATCTCCCCGGCGATTTTGCCGCTTTCGAGCGACCGCGTGAGAACGCCCACATGCTGGCCATCGACCGCCCGCACCGCCAGGTGGTTGCCATTGCTGGCGTCGACCACAGTCTGGATCGTCACCGCGCGATCGCCGTCCACCAAGACCTCGCCGCTCGGCAATACAAAGCGCATCTTGCCGTCGGTATCGATGCGCGCCTGGCCGCCCATGATCTCCGCCAGCTTGCGCGCCGCCTTATCCCGGTTGTCCATCAGCATGGGATCGGGCGAAGTTCCAAGGGCGCGGTTGGCGCTCGCAATCTCCTGTGCCGCCTCGGTCGCCGCTGCCGCCCAGGTGACGAGGCGAGCGTCGGAACCACTGCGCGCCTGCGAAGCACTATTGGCGACGTCATGAAAGGTCGACACCAGCGCTCCCGCCTTGCTGATCACTTGCGAACGCCGCACATCGTCCATGGGCGCCGAAGCCAGCTCCATGAAGCTGCCGAACAGCTCCGCGATATTGCCCGGGAGATTGTCGCGCCCGACCAGGTTTCGCTCCATCGCGGCCAGCGCCGTCGACAGCGTGGTCGCGCGCCCGCGGTTGCCATCGGCTTCACGCTCCCGCGAAGCCAACAGATTGTCCTCCGACCGCCGCGTGAGCCCGACGGTGATACCCAGGTGGCGATTCGATTCCAGATCGACGATTTCGCGCGAAAAGCCTTCGGTGTTGGCGTTGGCCGCGTTGCGACCCGTGACGGAGATCGCCTCGTTTTGCGCGAACAGCGCGTTGGCACCTAGCTCGAAAGCCCCGAGGAGTCCCGCCATTACGCCGCCCGCTTCCCCGCCAAGGGCCGTGCCGTCATCCGACGGCGCGCCCGGGCATCGTAGGTGGCAATGTCCGACGTTCCAAGGCCCAGCGATTCGGAGATCACCTCGATCGCCTCGGCCAGAAGAGCTGAATTGGCAAGCGCCCGCGCAACCATACGGTCTGCCGCTTGCCGAACCAGCCCTTCCAGGGCACGACGTTCGATCGGTTTCTCACCCGAATGGGCCCCGCTCGTGCGAGCGCGCTCGATCAGCTCACTGAGCTCCGTCGCCCAGAGGCGCTTCTGCTCCGCCAGATCGGTGATGGTCTTGATATCGAGAACTCGCACCGCGGCGCACTCTTCACCGAGCAGCCGCTCGAGCCCGAGCACTACGCGATAGGCCTCCTCGAGCTCAGCCGTAGTTCCGATGAAGGTCCAGTCCTCCGGGATCATTTGCGGTCTCGGTGCAGCTCTTCGTTCACCATCTTTTCCGCCAGCCGCTTGTGGTCGACTTGGTAGTCACCACGATTGACCTGGCGTCGCACCTGCGCCACTTTTTCTGCTTGCGCCTGGGCTTCGCGGTTAAACTCGGCCACCAGCTTGCTCACGCTCGGCGCCAACACCACCACATCTCCTGGTTTGCTCTCGGCGCTGGTGTGAGCCACGCCGTCCAGGCTCTGCTGCAGCTCCTTCGGCTTGTGCTCTTTCTCTTCGACTTTCCCGAGTGTAGTACCTTCGATACGCATGAGGGGGACCTCCTATCCTCTCGAATCGACCGCTACTCAGAATTCTTTAGAGCGCGCTTCACTCGCGTTGAATCGCGGCTTACCTCCTCGCTCCCCTCGGTCACGTACCTACCACGTACGCTCCCTCGGGTCGCTGCGGGGGCACTCGCGCTCAACGCAACTGAAGCGCGCTCTGCAGACTCTAATTCCTGAGTGGGATCAACGGCTTTCCCGTTTCTTCGCACTTCAAAGTGAAGGTGGGGGCCGGTCGCACGCCCGGTCTGACCCACCTCGCCCACGTGGGCCCCTGCCCCGATCCGATCGCCCACTCCCACGGCGATCCGCGCCAAATGGGCATAGCGTGTCTCGAGGCCGCCACCATGGTCGATCACCACCAGATTGCCATAGCTGCCGGCGCGCCCGGCATGCGCCACAACCCCCGCGCCTGCGGCCCGGACCGGCGTGTCGGCCGGTGAGGTCAGATCCAACCCCGCATGAAACTTGGAAGTTCCATCAATCGGGTCGGTGCGGCGGCCAAAGTTGGAGCTGGTCGGAGCGCCGAGCGCCGTGATGGGAAGCGCGCTCAAACCGCCAGGTAAGGGCGCCGGGGGCGGAACCTTCGGCGCTACTGCAGGCTGCTGACTGAGACGGCTTTCGAGCATCCGGGCCAAGCCCATCCCGCCGCCCTTTACCATCGCATCTGCCAGCGCCTCGTCGAACATCTCATGGTATGTATCGGCCGTAAATCCCGAACCGAATAGGCCGGCACCCTCCGATTTTCGCACTTCGCTCAGCATCTGGCGCAGGAAATAGGCCTCCAGCGCAGTCGCCGTCTTCTTGGCCTGCGCCGCCTCCTGCGACGGGGCCACCGGGGCGCGGCTCAAGCTATCGAGCGCCATCTTCATTAGAGCACTTCGATCTCAGCATGGAGCGCACCCGCGGCTCGCAGCGCCTGGAAAATCGCGATCAGATCGCGTGGTTTGGCTCCGAGGGCGTTGAGCGCCGCCGCGACATCGCCCACCGTGGCCGCCTCGGCGAGCGCCTGCAACCGCCCCTCCTTCTCCTCGACCGCGAGTTGGGTCTGCGGCACCACCTGCGTCTGTCCGGCCGGGGAGAGCGGATTGGGCTGCGACACCGCCGGCTGTTCGGCCACGTTGACTGTCAGCCCCCCGTAGGCGATCGAGACGGGCGAGAGCGATACTTTGGAACCCACCACCACCGTGCCTGAGCGCTCGTCGATCACGATCCGCGCCGGCGCGTCGGCGATCGCCTCCACCGCCTCCAGCGTTGCCACCAGCTCCACCGTCTTGCCGAGCCACTTGGCGGGCACCTTCACCACCACCGCGGCGGGATCGCGCACCAGCGCCGAGCCTTCGCCGATGGCCTGGTTGATCGCGGCCGAGATCCGCGAGGCAGTGGTCGGATCGGGGTCGTGCAGCACCAGCACCACCTCTTCATGCGGCAATCCCCCCGGCCCCTCGCGCTCGACGGTCGCACCGCTCGGAATGCGCGCTACCGTGACATGGTTTTTCTTTGTGCTCGACCCCGTGCCCCCCTCCACCGCATAGCCGCCTACCAGCAGCGGCCCCTGCGCCAGTGCATAGACCTGCCCATCGGCCCCCTTGAGCGCGGTGGACACCAGCGTTCCGCCCTGCAGACTCTTGGCCGTGCCCACCGACGAAATCACCACATCGAGTCCCATCCCCGAACGGGCAAAGGGCGGTAGCGTCGCTGTCACCATCACCAGCGCGGTGTTGCGCACCAGGATATCGTTCGGGTCGATCACCGTGCCCATGTGGCGCATCATCGCCGAGAGCGGTCGGCGCGTGACGTTCGACACCGCCTGATCGCCCGTGCCATTGAGTCCCACCACGAGCCCCATCCCGGTCAGCTGGTTGCCGCGAAATCCCTGGACCTCGATGAGATCCTTGAGGCGACTCGCCGCCACGGGCGTCGCCCCGAGGACGAGGGCGCCAAGAGCTATGAGGAGCGTGCGCACCATGATTTCTCCCTACAGCGGTGAGACCTTGTTGAGGGCATTGGTGAGCCAGCCCGGTCGCTGATGATCGCTGGCATCGCCGCGGCCGGTGTATTCGATCTCGGCGTCGGCGACGCGCGAGGAGGGCACCGAGCCATCGCCACGGATATCGGCCAGACGGACGATGCCACTGATATAGAGGTGGTGCTCCTCGTTGCCCACCATCACGACCTTGGTTCCCTCGACATAGAGATCGTCGTTCGGCAGGATCTTGCGTACGCGCACCGGCAGCATGGCGCTCAGCTTGCCCTGGCGCTGGATCTGCCCCTGGCCATCGAAAGTCGAGGAGGAGTCGCTGCCGAAGATCTTGTTGAGGTCGACCGAAGGGATCGCCTTCTGCAGGGCGCTGATGAGGCCGCCTGACACGCCGTAGGAGCTCGTGCTCTTCTTGCCTAGCTTGGTGGAGGAATCGTGGCTGGCCGAATCGCTCTCGTCGATCTGGATCACCACCAGATCGCCGAGGCGACCGGCGCGGTCATCCTCGCTGAGGCCACGCCCGCCGCGGTAGAGGCTGCCCACCTCCGGCTTCATGCCGGTGCCATATTCACCGGTTTCGAACTCGCGAGTTTTGGTACGGTAGGGCGCAATATGGGTCGTGCAGCCCACCACGAACAGCGTCCACAGCCAGTACCAGCGCTTCATCGCTCCTCGCCTCCCACCAAAATCGTCGCGCGGTCGATGAGCCGTCCGCGCAGGATCCGGCGATCGATCGTACTGCGTGCGATCGCGATCTCGCCCGGACGCGTGGCGCGCTCGAGGATCCCAGCCAGCGAAACCATCACCGGACCGCGCCGCACGGTGAGCTTGACTGGCGCTCCCTGCGGCAAGGGCGGTGGCAGCGAAAGAGCCTCGCGCCCCACCACTGCACCGGCGGTGATCTCCTGGGCCGCGGTCGCTCCCAGCAGCGCCGAAGGTTCGATGTCGAGCCCTTCGTTCTCGCCCACCACACGGTTTTCGAGCGCCAGATCGCCCTCGGTGATAGTGGCCCCCGCATCGATCGATGGCACTGCCACGAGGACTCGCTTGACCGCTCCCAAGGTGAGCCGCGCCCAAAACCGTCCGCGCTCCTTTTCGCCTTCGCGCACCGTCGCCAACACCGTGCTCTGTCCCACCTTGAGTGCGTTCGGCCAGTGCACTGCCACCGTCGAATTCGCCCCCCAAACCACCGCGTCCGCCACCGCCACCTCGATGAGCGCCATGCCCGCCGGCAGCCCCGCCTGGACCTGCTTGGCAATGGCCGCTTCGAGCCCGGTGGCCCGCGCGGGTACGGTCGCCCGTGCGGCGCCTGCGACGGCCAGTAGCACTATGGCGATTCCCCGCATCATCGGAGTTGCGATGACTGCGCCAACATCTCGTCGGCCGCTTTGAGGACGCGTGCATTCGCCTCGTAGGCGCGCTGCCCAGTAATGAGATCCATCATCTCTTCCACCATCTTGACGTTCGCCAGTTCGAGGCTGCCCTGGTTCAACGTACCGAGGCCGTTTGTCCCGGGGGAGCCGAGCGTTGCAGTCCCCGAAGCGGCCGTCTCACGGAACAGGTTGCGCCCCATCGCCGAGAGCCCCGAAGGGTTGGCGAAGTTGGCGATCTCGATCTTGCCCAGCTCCGCGGGCGTCACATCGTTCGGCATCTTGGCGTTGACCGTGCCATCGGCGCCGATGGTGAGCGACTGCGCCTCGGGCGGAACCGTGATGCCGGCCGAAAGCGGATGGCCATCGGGATTGACGATCTTGCCCTCGTGGTCGAGGCGAAAGGCGCCCGCCCGGGTGTAGGCCAGGCTGCCATCGGGCATCGACACCTGAAAATAGCCGTGCCCTTCGACCGCCAGGTCGAGTGCATTGCCGGTCTGCTGCAGATCGCCTTCGGTGTGCATACGCTGGATACTGATGTGGCCGACGCCCAGCCCCACCTCGGCGCCAGTCGGCGTCTTGGTCGACTGGGTGGTCTGTGAACCGGGCGTAGTCAGCGTCTGGTACATGAGATCTTCGAATTCGGCGCGCGATTTCTTGAAGCCCGGCGTCGAAACGTTGGCGATGTTGTTGGCAGTCACCGAAAGGCGCGTCTCTTGCGCTGCCATGCCTGTTGCTGCCGTCGATAGTGCACTATTCATTTTTCTCTCCTACTGCGCTATTCGGTCGCGTTGATCGCGGCTTACGTCCTCGCTCCCCTTGGTCACGTACCCACCACGTACACTCCCTCGGGTCGCTGCGGGCGCGCTCGCGCTGAACGCGACCGAATACGCGCTTCGTTCAACTTCTAACCAGATCCGGCCCGTGCGGCCCGTTCATCCAACTCTTTGAAATGCTCCATCGCGGTATGCGCCGCTTGGTGGGTCCGCATGATGTGGATCATTTCCACCATGCCGCGGACTGAGTTCATGTTGCTGCCCTCCAGCGCCTCCGCCACCACGGTCGGCGGCGGACCCGCTTGCGGCGGCGCCTTGGCAAGGAAACGGCTCGCCCCTTCGCGCACGAGGTCCACCCCGTTGAAGCGCGATAGCTCCAGCTGACCGACCAGCGCGCCGTCGGCGCTGACGGTGCCATCCTCTGCCACATTGACTCGCTTGGTGGTGGCTGGGATCTGGATCTCGCCTCCGCCCTGGGCGCGCACCCCCATGCCATCGTGGGTCATCAGGATGCGATGCTGCGGGTCGACCTGAAAATTGCCAGCGCGCGTGTAGCGTACGCCGTTCGGCGTATTGATGCCAAAATAGCCTTGGCCCTGGAGCGCGAGGTCGAGCGGATTGCCGGTCCGGGTGATGCTGCCACCGTGCTGGTCGATGTGGCTCGCATCGATCGCTACGTAAGGGTAGCGGTGCGTCCCGGTATTCGTCAGCACCTCGCCGAAGGTGAGCTTCTCGGCTTGAAAGCCGGGGGTAGCCGAGTTGGCGATGTTATTGGCCACCACGTCGAGCGCTTCGCTTTGCACCACTGCTGCCGACATCGCCAAATAAATTCCGGAACCCATCTCACTCTCCTTGCATCGTGTTACTCGTCCGACTCGAACTCTGCCCGGAGCCGCGCTAAGGCGCGGGAATGAAGCTGGCACACCCGCGATTCACTCACTCCCAAGACCTCGCCGATCTCGGCGTAGCCAAACTCCTCGACGTAGTAGAGCGATAGCACCAGCGCATCCCTCTCCGGCAGCTTGTGCAGACACTCTTGCAAGCGCCCTACCAACTCCGATCGCTCGGCGATCACCGCAGGTGACTGGGCGATCGGCGAGGTCATGCCCGATTCCCCATCGCTGGTGTTGTCAATGTCGACGAAGGAGACGTGCGTAAGCATCTCCATTTCTTCCCGAAATTCCTCGATCGATACCCCCATGGCGGCGGCCGTCTCCTCGTCTTCGGGAGGCCGTCCGAGCTGGTGTTCGAGACGGCGCAGCGTTTCGCCCACCTTGCGCGCGGTCGTGCGCATCCGTCGTGGTAAGAGATCGCCCCGCCGGAGTTCGTCGAGCACCGCCCCGCGAATGCGCTTTTCAGCAAAGGCCACGAAGGGCTCGCCGCGGGTATCGTCATAGCGGTCAGCCGCCTCCGCGAGGCCGATCATCGCCGCAGCAATGAGGTCATCTTCCTGCAGCCAAGGTGGGATCCGTCGACCGACGCGGATCGCGATCCGCCGCGCCATATCGATGTGCTCCGCGATCAGCCGCTCGCGCGTCTGATCCCGAATTGCCGCACTGCCCACGTACGCCCTCATCATTGTGTCACCTTCATCTCCTCACGGTGTTTGCTTCTGCGCCGCAAAGTCGAACATTCGCCGCAGCCACTGACGCTGCGCCTCGCCGCTCCCCTGTTCGGACTGCGAGAGCGCATCGATGCGCTGCGCGATCTTCTTGATCGCTCGACTGGCCGGCGCGTCGGGGTTGTGCATCACCAACGGCACACCTGCGGCCGCCGCCACCCGCACGGTGGGATCGAAGGGGATCGACGGCAGGGGCGTGATGGCGATGCCCAGGAAACGGTCGACGATCGCCTTGAGGCGCGCGATCATCTCTTCGCCCTCCGACGGAGAACGCACGGTATTGGGCAGCAAGAACGCGTGGGTCAGACCATGCCGTGTAGCCAGCACCTTGAGACAAGCATAGGCATCGGCAATGGAAAGCGGCTCCGGCGTGGCAACGATGATCACATCGGCCGCGGCACTGGCGAAGGCCATGGTGTTCTCACCGATACCGGCGCCGGTGTCGATCACCAGGGTGTTGAAACGCTCCGACAAGCTATCGACCGCCGTGAAGAGCACTTCGCGCGCTGAGGCGTCGATGTTGGCCAGCTGGAAGCTGCCGTTGAGCGCCGGCAGGAGGTGCACGCCGTGCGCTTCGAGCAAGATCTCCTCGATCGGCGTGCCCTGCAGTACATCGAGCAGGCTCTTGGTCGGGGCCAGGCCCAGCAGCAGGTTAAGATCGGCCATGCCCAGATCGCCGTCGAGCGCCAGCGCCCGTGCTCCGCGCCGAGCATAGAGCGCGGCCAGATTGACAGCGATCATGCTCTTGCCGACCCCTCCCTTGCCACCGGTGATGGCGAAAACGCGTCGGCGTTGGGGATCGATCGTCGTTACC
Organism: Myxococcales bacterium; assembly: GCA_023248875.1. Classification (GTDB taxonomy): domain Bacteria; phylum Myxococcota_A; class Polyangia; order Palsa-1104; family SHYY01; genus JAHFDT01. The sequence goes on from JAHFDT010000058.1 coordinate 12,788, forward strand.
GATCCCGAGCTCTGGCTCTTGGCCAGCCTGCGCAGTGTTGCGGCCTGATCGTCGAGTGTCACGCGGCTACCTCCCTCGCGGCGAGCCCCACGGTCGCGAGCTCCAATAGCCGCTCGGGGGTCGCCTCCTCGAGATCTTCGGGGACACGTTGCCCGGTGGTCAAGTAGGTCACCGGCTTATTGATCCGAACCGGCGCGCGAATCAGCTCCGGCGCTTCGGTCGCTTCATCGAGCTTGGTGAACAGCAGCCGATCGATGCCCAGGCTGTGGTACCGCTTCGACCAGGCATCGATCATCGCGGGCGTCGAGGTCGCGGACATCACCAGGTGCACCTCGAGCTCTTCCAGCTCTCCCAGGGTACGTTCGAGCATCCGAAAAGCGTCGACATCACGGGGGCTACGACCCGCGGTATCGATAAAAATCCGCTCGTAGCGGGAGAGTTGGGCAATCTTGGCCTTCAGCAGTGACGGCTCTTCGATCAAGACCAACGGCACTCCGATGAGATCGGCGAAGGTGCGCATCTGCTCCTCACCGCCCACGCGATAGGCATCCAGCGTCACAATCGCCACCTTGCGCTGTTCGACCAGTGCCGCGCGCGCCGCCAGCTTCGCGATGGTGGTGGTCTTGCCCACCCCCGTCGGGCCCACCAGCGCGACGATCCGCCGATCCGATGGTGCCGTCACCCGGTGCTGCTTCACTACTTCGGGCAGCGGCTGGAGCTGTGCTGGGTCGGGCTGGATGGCGGCGATCGCCTGGCGGATCGAGACCAGCTCGGTCCGCAGCTCTTCGGTGGAAGTCCGGGTGGCGACCGGGCGCAGCATGGTGCGCAGCGAACGGATCTCCGAGCGCAGCGGCAAGAGAAAGCGTTCGATCTGCTCCTCCGTGATCACCGGATCTACCGGCGCTACTGCCGCCATCGGGATCGGTTCGGGATCGGGCGGCTCCGGCTCGTCGACGTCGATCGCCGCCGTCACCTCGACCCCTTTCCCCATGAGGCCGCGCCGCACCTGCCGCGTGGCGACGATCATGGCATCGGGCCCCATCTCGCGCTTCACCTGCGTGACGGCCTCCTGGACATCCGACCCTGTGAACTTTCGAATCCTCATGCGCTAGCCTCCTTCGCATTGATGACGCCGCGGGTGATAAACGGCACCGTGGGATCGATCTCGCGATAACTCATCACCGTCATTCCCGGTGCATACCGGAGTGCGACCGCGGCCACGGCACGACGTACATCGGGTGCCACCACCAGAACCGGGTCTTCGTCATGCTGGCTCGCCCGCCGCGCCGCCTCTTCGATCGCCGTCGTAAGGCGGGAGAGCGACTGGGCGTCGGCGTTCTTGCCGCGGAACAGCTCCTCGGCCCGCGGATCGAGGACCGAGGCGCGCAACTCGCCCGACTCGTTGATATGAGCCATGGTGATGTGGCGCGCCAATCGGTGGCGCACAAGCTCCGCCAACTCCTGCGGATCCTTGGTCTGGCCGGCGGTATCCGCCAGCGCTTCGAGAATGGTGCGGCTATCGCGAATCGACACCCCCTCCTGCAGGAGGGCGCGCAGCACCTTGATCACATCGCCGAGCGACATGAGGTGCGGAATAAGCTCTTCGACCACCTTCGAGTTCTGCTTGCCCGCGACGTCCAGGATCTCCTGCGCCTCTCGACGCCCGAGCAACTCGTGCGCGTGGTTGCGCACCACTTCGGTCAGGTGGGTTGCCACCACTGCCGAAGGATCGACCACGGTGCAACCGATCGACTCGGCGCGGGCTCGGTCGGAGGGAGAGATCCACTTCGCCGGCAGACCGAAGGTAGGCTCTTTGACGGTCTCACCGTTGAGAGCGGTGGAGGAGCCGCTGCCATCGATGGCCAAGAGGCGATTGGCCCGGATCTCGCCCTGTGCAACCTTGACTCCCGAGATCATGATCCGGTAGGCGCCTGGACGCAGGCGCAGATCGTCACGGATATGGACCGGGGGCACGATGAGGCCCAGATCCAGGGCCATCTGCTTGCGCAGGCTGGCGATGCGGCTGAGGAGTTCGCCTGCCCTCGTGCCATCGACCAGCGGCAGGAGATCCAGCCCCACCTCGAGGGACAGCAGCTCCACCGGGAGGAGGCCTTCGATCTCGGCCTTCTGTGCCGCCGGATCGAGCGCCTTATTGGCTTCCGCCGCGGGGGTACGAACCTTGCCCGCTTCATCGGGTTTGCTGAGGTCCGCGGCTTTGGCACCGACGCGACGTGACAAGAGTCCAGCGCCAGCCGCCAGGGTCAAAAAGGCGAGGTGAGGCATGCCCGGCACCAACGCCAGAATGCCCAGCACCGAACCGGCGACCGCGATCGGCTGCGAGCGCGAGAAGAGCTGGCTCGCCAGCGCCTCGGAAAGACCCATGTTCTGGGTCGAACCGCGGGTGACGAGCAGCGCCGACCCGGTCGACACGAGGAGCGCCGGAATCTGGGTGACCAGACCGTCACCAACGGAGAGCAGGGTGTAGGTGCGACCGGCGTCGACAAACGTTTGGTCGTGCTGCCACATGCCGACCACCATGCCACCGATGACGTTGATGGCGACAATGACGAGACCGGCGACCGCATCTCCGCGCACGAACTTCGAGGCACCGTCCATCGATCCGTGGAACTGCGCCTCCTGCTCGAGCTCTTTGCGGCGACTCCGCGCCTCACGCTCGGTGATGAAGCCCGATCCCATATCCGCGTCGATCGCCATCTGCTTACCGGGCATGGCATCGAGGGTGAAGCGGGCCGAGACTTCCGAGATACGGTCAGCACCTTTGGTGATGACGATGTAGTTGACGGCGACGAGGATCAAGAAGACGACTACGCCGACGACGAAGTTGCCACCGACGGCGAATTGCCCAAAGGCACGGATCACACCGCCGGCAGCTTCGATGCCTTCGCCGCCGTGGAGCAGAACGCGGCGAGTGGTGGCGATGTTGAGCGCCAGCCGGAACAGCGTGACGAGCAGTAGCACCGAGGGAAAGGCGGTAAAGTCGAGCGGTCGGTCGATGTAGACCGCCATCATGAAGACTACGACAGAAATGCAGATGCTGGTGGCGAGCAGTATATCGAGCACAAAGGCAGGCAAGGGCAGGATGGTCAGCGACAGGATGCCGATCATCGCCACCGCACCGGTGAGATTGCTGAGCCCGCCCTTTTCGGCGGTACTGCTGGCGGCAGTTGCCATTTACCGCGCCCTCCTTCTCAGCCGGTAGACGTAGGCCAGTACTTCGGCCACCGCGTGGTAGAGCTGCGCCGGGATCTCGCGCCCCTCGGGCACGAGCTTGTGGATGAGACGTGTGAGCGGCGGCTCTGCGAGGATCGGGATGCCAAACTGGCGGGCGAACTCACGGATCTGTTCGGCGATGTGGCCGCGCCCTTTGGCGAGCACGCGTGGCGCGCGATCCTCTGTCGAGCTGTAGCGTAGCGCGACCGCGTACTCGGTCGGGTTGACCAGCACGACGTCGGCCTTCTTGACGGCCGCCTGGATGCGCCGCTTGGCGGCAATGCGCATCTTCTTGAAGCGCGCACGCTTGATCGCGGGATCGCCTTCGACGTCTTTGCGCTCCTGCTTGTGCTCCTCCGGAGTGGTGTTCATGCGCTTCTGGAGTTCGCGCTTGCCCTTGATGTAGCCGACCAGTGCCATCACGGTCAGTGCGGACCCGGCGTAGACGATCAGCTTGCCGGAGACATGCGAGAGGTGGCCCGCGATGGCCGCCGCGCTCGACGGTGGGTTCTCGCTAAAACGCTCCCACTCCTTGCGCGCCGCGATCCAGGCCGCGATCCCTACGAAGGAAACTTTGGCAAACGCCTTGAGGAGTCGGCCTCCGGCAGAGGTAAAACCGAAGATCTTGAAAAGGCCAGCGGGCGAGAGTCCGATGGGCATCTTGAACTGGAAGAATGGCTGCAGGCTCGGCGGTGTGCCGAGCATCACATTGACCGCCAGCACGTAGCCGATGAGAGCACCGATCACCACCGGCGTGCAGCAGGAGATGTAGCTACGCGCGGCAAACGTAGCCGGCTGGAGCAGCTGTCCTGTGCCGATCGAGCGAAAGCTGTTGCGCATCATCTCCAGTAGCGCGTGGGTCGATTCACCGAGGTACCAAGAGGCGATGAGGCAGCCCCCCAGCATGGTCAGCATGGTGCCCAAATCGCGCGACACACCGATGTCGCCCCGCTCGTGGAACTGCCCCATGCGCTTACCGGAGGGCGCATGTTTTCGTCGTTCCTGATCTGGATCGGCAGCCATTAGGGCGTCGCCATCTGGGTCATGGCCCCCATCGACCGGTGGACCGCGAGCGAGACCTCGCGGAAGAAGGCCGGTCCCGTGGCCAGAAGTACGAGGCCCCCGAGCACCGCCATCATGGACAGCATGACGCTAAACACGTTGAACGCTGGCGCGGCACGGGAGGCCATGCCGGCGGCCAGGCGAGTGATGGTGGCCGCCACCAACATCGGTGCCGAAGCTCGCAACGCCAGCTCCAGCACCTGGCTGCTCGATTCGACCATGCCCGAAGCGGCGATGCGCAACGTTCGCCCACTGACCGTGGCGGCGGAGAGTGCACGCACTGAACTATTGATCCCGCCAGCGCTCAGAAAGACCAGCGATCCCACGATGTGAAAGATGCGGTGGACGGGATTGGCTTCGTCGCGCAGCACCGGATCGAACTGGCCCCCGAAGTTGAGACCCATCTCGACGCCGATGATCTGGCCCCCCGCTTCGATGCCCGCCATCAGAATGCGAGCCACCATGCCGATGCAGATCCCGATCAGCAGCTCCCCCGGCAGCACGAACCAGATGGTCTCCGGCGACACCGGCGGGCGGCCGGGCAGGAGCGCCATCGCAATCAGCACCGCCGCACCCCCACGCACCCTCCGGGGCGTGGTCTGATCGCCCACGATCGGCGCGGTCTGGATCCAGGCCGCGGTGCGGACGAAGGTCGCGGCAAACGTGGCGACCTCCATGGGGGTGAGATGGATCAATGCGCTCCTCCCTGGCCGATCTGAATCGCCGTCAGCATCGCGGCATGGACGAATGCGACCAGCTGCCGCAGCACCCAGCTTCCGGCGAAGGTCAGCACGAGGCCCATGGCCGCCACCTTAGGAACGAACGACAGGATCTGTTCCTGCAGTTGTGTCGCGGACTGCAACATCGACGTGGTCAATCCGACCACCAACCCGGTCACGATGAAGGGCGCGGCCACGAGGGCGATGACCTGCATGCAGCTGCGCCACAAATCGAAAATAGCTCCTTCACTCATCGGGGGCCTCCTCGGCAGAGCCTGCGGAGGCCCCACTTCGCTCGTTTCACTCGCTCACCGTCACTCATTGTTCATCCGTTCACTCCCAGCAAGAGAGAATTCATGATCAGGTGCCAACCGTCCGCCGCGATGAAGACCAACAGTTTGACCGGCAGTGCCACCGTCGAGGGGGGCAACATCATGAGGCCAAGGCTCGAAAGCACCGTGGCGATCACCAGATCGATCACCAAGAACGGCAGGAGAATCACGAGACCGATCTCGTAGGAGGTGCGCAGCTCCGACAGCATGTAGGCGGGCACCGCGATCCGCAGCGGAACCTCGTTGGAATTGGCCGGGCGGACCGTGCGGCTCGCGTCATAAAAGAGCGCGAGATCGGCCTGGCGCGTTCGCTTGAGCAGAAAGGTGCGGATCGGTGGCGTGGCGGCTTCGAGCGCTCCCGACTCGTCGAGCTTGCCGGCCATGTAGGGTGCGATCGCTCCCTGATGCACCTGGGTGGCGACGGGCGCCATCACAAACGCCGTCAGAAATAGGGCTAGGCCGACCAGGATCTGGGTCGGCGGCGCCCCTTGAGTGGCCAAACCCGCCTTGAGAAAGGAGAGCGCGATGATGAAGCGGGCGAAGCAGGTACAGGAGAGCACGATTGCCGGCAACAGCGAGATCACACTGAGAAGAAGCGCGAGCTGCAATGCCCCCGAAGGGCCTGCGATCGGCCCGGGCGAAAGCAGCGATGAGGGGAGTGGGATCGTGCCCGGCGCCGCCAGTGCAGAGACCGGCAGCAGCAGGATTGCTGCGATGGATGTCCTCGTTCTCAAGAACGGCCTCCCCGCTGGGCTGCCGCTGCCGCCAAGAGCTCGCGCGTCCACTCGGCATCCGCCGCAGTAGTGTCGCTCTCGTCAGAGGCCTCGGACTCGCTGGCGCGCTGCGGACTCTGCCGGCGTAGGCGAAGAAGTCCCGCGATGGCTGGACTGGGTGGCACAGCGGGCGACGGGATCGGGCGCAGCGCCGGCTCTTCCTCATCATTCTCCTCCCCTGCGCTCTCTGCCTCCACGGAACGACCGCTGAAGGGGAGTGGCTCGGGGCGCTCCCGCGCCGGCCTCGCATTCCAGCGGGTGAGCAGGCGCGCTCCCCGATCGCTGACGGCAATCAACAGTTCGCGACCGCCGGCCGACATCAGCACGATCCTGTTTTTGCCGCCGAGCGACTGGGATGCCAGAATCTGAAGCGGTGGTTCTTCCAACTTGCCACCCGTCGCGCGGCGGCGTTTGGCGACGATCGCCAGAGCGCCGCAGGCGAGGAGAGCGGCCAGCACCGTCCAAGTGCGCCGAGTCGTCGGCTCCGGTGCACTGGCGATGGGAGCCGGAACCGCAACCGTTGCCGGAGCCGGCACCGGAACCGTCACCGGAACCGTTGCCGGAACCGATGCCGTAGCCGATGCCGTCACCGTAGCCGATGCCGATACCGGAGAGGCGGGCGTTAGTGACGCCGCCGACTTGCTGTCCGACGAAGGTTGGCGCCGTAGGGTGATCCGCAGCCCTTTACCAATCGTTGCCACCTGCGCCTGCTCCGCGATTCGACGCGTCTTGCCGTGGCCGTGGCGCAGGATGGCCACCAGCCGGAGCGGCTCGCCTCCCACCAGGGACACGCGACGCACGGTGTCGTCCTTGATCTCGATCTGCTGCGGTTCGATCGCACCTTCCAGCGGGATCTCGATGCGATCGCCGACCGACACGATCGCGCCGGCGATCTTTGCACCTTGCACCGAGATCGTGACCTCGTCCTCGGCAGCCACCACGCTGATCGCCTCTTCGGCGTGCACGACTCCCGCCCACAGAATGCTAAAAGCGCAAAGAGATTTCCTCATGATAGCTTGGCTCCTCCGGTGCCGATGATTTCGACGATTCGCACCCCGTAACGTTCGCCGACCGCCACCGCCTCGCCGCGCGCCACCAGACGGCCGTTGATCCGGATATCGAGCTGCTCCCCCGCCAACTTAGTCAGCGTGATGATCGATCCCGGCCCGAGTCGCCCTGCCACGTCGCGCAAGCTCAGCGTCACCCGACCCAGTTCGACCGACAGCTCCAGCGGAACATCGCCGAGCAGCGTCTCAAACGACGCTGCCACGGGCTCGACCGGCATATCCGTGGGTTCGTTTTCGTCTTCGGTGCTCACGATAGTTCGCTCCTTGGGGCCTGCGGGTCCACGATCTCAACGGCGATCGCGCCGCGCGCGACCACCGGTCTGCCGAGTGCTTTGACCACGCCGTTGCAGGAGATCGGCACCAGTCCGTCCTCCAGCTGGTCAAGATGGATCACCATGCCGGGCTTGAGCGCTGCGAACTCCGCCATCGTCAGTTGGCGATGGCCAAACTCCACGCGCACATCGATCGGCACCGCGCCGAGTACCGCATCGATCGCTCCCGGCGGAGCCGGCACAATGCGCTGAGGCGGCCGCGGTGGCACCAGCATCTCGGGGCGAGCGA
>JAHFDT010000244.1 GCA_023248875.1 Myxococcales bacterium
AAGCAGGAGACGATCGCTTGGGCGCGGCGGATCGGCACCTACGAACTTTCGATTGCGCCCTACGAGGACTGCTGCTCGCTGTTTGTGCCGGAACATCCCGAGACGCGCGCACGGCGCGATACGGTCGAAAAGATCGAAGCTACGCTCGACCTCGAGGCCTTGGTGGCGGCTTGCTTGGCGGGCGTAGAAACGCTCGACTGCCGAGGGGATTGATAAACGTTCCAGCTAGTTAGCAGAACCGTCGGGCAGTCTGGACTGGCGTCGGTCATGCTTTAAGGAAGATCATGGCACGCCGCCCGCTCCAGCTGCCGCGGATCTCCCGCAAGGTGTTTCGTCGGCGCAGTCGCCGACGAAAGGTGGCGCGCTGAACTTCGTTCCTTCCATTTAGACTAACGCGCCCGTCGGCTGGGGGGCAGAAGGTCCAATTCGGGCGGCGTCGACAGAACCACCGTGATTTCGAAATCGGACGTGAGAGATAGATCGGCGGGTAGGCTCCAATCGTTCGGCGAGATTTCCAATTCGGGCGCGGGTGATAGATCGATCGCAAGCGCTGGCTTAGGCATGGCGGTCTCCCTGTGATCCCTCTATCTATGAAATGGGGGGAAGGGCCGAGAATCTTCTATCGAGTGGCAGTGGAGGTTTTTTTATTTTAAAACAAGCCCTTAGCGCGTTCACTGAGTAGCAAATCGACCACCGACTCGAGCTCCTCCGGGCTGAGCTTTTCGCCCACTTTGGGCATCTCATTCTTCTTGCCGAAGAAGCGCTCGGCCGAGGGGTCGCGCAGAAAGGCGCGCAGCCAGTCGCGCGAAGCACGGTCGCCGAGATTCGGGCCTTGCCCCGAGGAGGAGCCGTCGGTTTCGTGGCACTGGTCGCAGTCCAGGGAGGAAAACAGCGCCTGCCCCTCGGCCACCTGGGCCCGATCGACGGAACCGCCGCCGAGGCTGTAGACGTATTCGACCAAGGCGGCGATCTGCGGCTCGGGCGCAGTGACGGGCTTCATCTCGTGAAACGGGGTGTGGCCGTAGAAATGGTCGGGATTGTGCAAGAGGGCTGTCAGATAGGCGCGTGACGACCAGCCATCGAGGGAGGGTCCGCGCTCTTCCCCCGTGCCGCTATAGATGTGGCAGCCGAGGCACCGCTCGGCGAGTAGGCGGCGCGCGCGAAAGGTGGGGTCGTTTTCGAAGACGGCTCGGCCACCCGCGACGGGAACTCCCTCGAGGGCGAGGCGCCGCGCTCGTTCCGCCTCGGCCTCCGCACGGTGGTGCTCCTTCTGATAGGTTTCCGAGTGCGCATCGGCGTGCCATGCGCACAAGCCTAGCGCTGCCGCTCCGACGATGAGAACAAGGAGCACTGCGAGATAGCGCCAGCGACCCTGGGGTGAACGCGACCCAGCGCGGTCGAGAAAGGGCAGCGCGAGCAGCAGTCCAAAGATCAGCGCGGGCGCTCCCAAGGCCGCGGGGATTTCGGCGCGACCGGGGAAGAGCTTGAGCAGCTGGAAGAGTGGCAGAAAATACCACTCGGGGCGGGCGTCGTAGGCGGCGGTGGGATCGGCCGGTGCCTCGAGCGCCGCGCCATGGGTGTGAATCACCGATCCGGCGAGGAGGGAGAAGATCAGGGCGATCGCAGCCGCATCGAGCACCAGTTGATCGGGCCAAAAGGGGACCCGCTTGCGCTCGAGCTCGTCGGGGCTCAACCGCCAGGAGGGGGTCACGCCATGCCGACGGAAAAGGGCGATATGGATCGCCACCAGCAAGACCGTGGTCGCGGGCAGCACGAAGACGTGGAGGGCATAGAAGCGCGTGAGCGTGAGATGGCCGTAGCTCGTGCCACCCTGGATGAGCTGCTGCATCACCGGGCCGAGGAGCGGCGCGGCGCCCATAAGACTCGTCGCCACCTGGGTCGCCCAGTAGCCCTTTTGATCCCAGGGCAGGAGATACCCGGTGAGCGCAAAGCCGAGCGCGATCCCCAAGAGGGCCACACCGACGATCCAGTTGAGTTCGCGTGGCGCTCGGTAGGCTCCCCACACCGCGACCTGCAGCATGTGCAAGAGCAGCAGAATGATCATCGCGCTGGCGCCGGCCGAATGGAGACCGCGAATAAACCAGCCGAGCGCCATCTGATCCTGCAGGTAGGCGACCGAAGCCCAAGCGGTCGTGACCGAGGGCGAATAGCAGCTCGCCATGACGACACCCGTCACCGCCTGCAGCACCAGCAGGAAGGTGACGCAGGAGCCGAAGACGTAGGCCCAGCGCGCACCACCCGGTACCGGCTCGTCGAGCGCAGCGCGCAGAAGCGCCCGATAGCCCGTGCGGTGGTCAAGCCAGTCCGAGATCGACGGCCGACGCTCGACCCGCGACTCTCGCTCGGGCTGACTCAGATCTCCTCCTTATTCGGTAGACCCTGTCGAAAGCGGGCAAAGGCGACCAGAACCTTGCCCTCGCGCACTTCAGCAGCGAGACCATCCATCGGCCGCGGCGACGGTCCGGCCGTTGGGTGCCCGTCGAGATCAAAGGCGCTGCCGTGGCACGGACAGGCGAAATGGCCGGCCTTCGGTTCGAAGTCGATGAAGCAGCCGGCATGGGGACAGGTGGCCGACAGCGCCTGCACCTGCTCGCCGCGCCGCAGTAGCCAGACGGCACCGAGCGGCACCTTTTCGAAGCGGCTCCAGGCGTCGCGAAAGAGCGGCAAGATGACGGCGGTCTTGACCGGCACTCCCTCAGGGAGCGAGGTCAGATCGGCAACGGGCAGCGCGGCGCTTCTGCGTTGCGACCGGCCGAGCGGATGGCCGACGAACGTCACGATGGGACCCGCGACGGCCGCGCCCACCAGCCCGGAGAGTGCTCCGGTGGCCCATTTCAGGAGGCTGCGGCGATCCATCGCTACCGCCTCTTCTTTCGTTTGCGCGCCGGCAGGGCGGGTTCTGTGACGTAGGCCGCGCCATTTTCCCACAGGCGCAAGGCGGCAGGATTCTGTTGCGCACGCGCGCGCAGCACGAAAAAGAGCGCCCCGCAGGCCAAGAAGGTGGCGATGCCGATGATCTGCGAGGTCGAGAGCGGACCTAACGCCCCGCGGCCGGAATCGGCACGCAGCGTCTCCAAATAAAAGCGGAGCACCGCGTAGGCCATGGTGAAAGCGATAAAGGGCTGGCCGGAAAAAGTTCGGTAGCGGCGCACCAGCATGGTCAAACCGAAGAGGAATAGCCCGACCAAACACTCATAGATCTGCGTCGGATGGACTGGCAGCGACTGGGTTGCGGTCGCCGGGATGAGGTGCTGCGCAAGCTGCTCAGCGTAGGCGGGTGCGCCGTGGGGGGCGTCGGCCGAGGGGCCGGGAAAGCGGATTGCCCAGGGGAGATTTTCCGCCACCTGACCGAAATCGCAGCCGAACATCAGGCAACCGATGCGAGTGAAGGCGAGGCCGGTGCCGAGCGAAGGCACCGCGCAGTCGGCCCAGGCGAGCAGGCGGATCTTGTGGACGCGGCAGTAGATGATGCCGGTGAGAAAGCCGCCGAGAAAGCCGCCGTAGGCGACCAGGCCGCCCTGCCAGACCTTGAAGACATTGAGCAGATTGTCTTCGAATTCTCCCCAGTTGGTGGCGACATAGAGGACGCGCGAGCCGATCACCGACCAGACGGCCGTCTGGGTGTAGAGCTTGCCCAGCTGTTCGCGGTTCATCCCGTCGCGTTCGCACAGACCGAGCACGAGGTACCAGCCGACCATGAGCGACAGGCCGAGCATGACGCCATAGCTGAAGATCGGGAGGTGGAGGAGGGGAACCCAGAACAGGACAGGACGCATCAGCCGTAGGATTTTTCGATGCGCTCCTGATCCTCTTTGCAGCGGATGCAGAGGGTAGTTTCAGGCCGGGCCTCGAGGCGCTTCTGCGAAATGGGCTCTTCGCACTCTTCGCAGACCCCAAACGTGCCTTCGTCGATCTTCGCCAGCGCCCGCTCGATCTTTTTCAAAAAAGTCTTTTCCCGCCCGCGCAGGCGGAAGGTGAAGGACTGAATGTACTCCGATGACGCCAGATCCATTTCGTCCGGCAAATCATCGGAATCGAGCATCATGTCCTCGTTCAGCGTACGTTTGGCATTCTTCAGGATGTCGTCGCGTTTCTCTTCCAGAAGTTCTCGAAAACGCTTGAGTTCCTTCTTTTTCATGGCGGCTGCTGCCTGCATCAGGACCCCCTTCGCCAGCCGGAAATTAAGTCAGCTAGTCTAGACTATGTTGCGGGCATACGTCAACCGCGCTGTTGCGCTGTTTAGCGGAACAGTCCGCGCAGGATGAAATCAACCAGCTGGCGGCCCTGCGGGGTGAAATCCCCCTCCACGCGACCGGAGGCGAACAGCCGGTCGCACACCTCCTTCACGCTGCCCAGCACGCACCAGGCGGCCAGCTTGTGGTCGCAGGGGTGCACGAGACCCATCTCTTCGCCGGCCGCAAGGGCGCGCTCGATCAGGAGCAGTACGCGCCCATAGAAGTCGGCCAGCTTCTGGTCGATCTCGGTATCGACGCCGGTCGCCTCGTGGATGAGGATGCGCGCCAGGGCCCGTTCGCCGGAAAGCACGCCGAAGACCCGATCCACATTTTCGTGCATTTGCTGGATGGGAGGCGCGGCTCCCGGCGAAGTGTCGATGCGGCGGACGGCGCCGGCCAGCGCAGCGAAGAGGGTAGCGAGCAGCTCGTCAAAGATGGCGTGCTTGGATTCGAAGTAGAGATAAAAGGTGCCGCGCGCGATCTCGGCGGCATCGATGATGTCGTGCACACTGGTGGCGTGGTAGCCCTTTTCGGCGA
>JAHFDT010000059.1 GCA_023248875.1 Myxococcales bacterium
GCTCCCGAGGGTGCAGCGCAGGGTCTACTCATCCCGCGCTTTGGCCATACCCAGACCCTCTTGCCGAGTGGCAACGTGCTCATTGTCGGTGGGCTGACGCGGCGAGGCACTCCCAAAGGGACCTATGCGGTGGCCGAAGCGGAGGTGTGGAATCCAGCGCGCCGCCAGCCGGTGATCGACTCGGCCACCATGACCGATCTAGACGATCCCGTTCGGGCCGATCTGCTGGTGGCCAAACTTTCGCGCATGCCGGGACAGGCGGCGACCCCGTCGATCGCCTGCCTGCAGCCGAAATAGCCATGCGACGCTGGCTCTTCTTCCTAGCCTGCCTCGGCTGTTCTGAAAGCAGCTTGCCGGGACTCGGTCAGCCCTGTTCGCTGCTCTGCGCGCCCGGGATCACTTGCACTGCGGACCATTTCTGCGCCAAGAGCTGTCGCTGCGATGGCGGCACGCTCTGCACGCCCACTTCGCTCGGATCCGGCTGCCCGGGGCTGGCAGTCTGCCTCGCCAAGATCGATGGCGAGGGGATGTGCGCGGCGCGCTGCACCGATCGCACCTGTCCGCCCGCTACGCCGGTATGCGTGGACGCTCCCGATGCCACCCGGCTGTGCGTGGCGCCGGGATTTTCCTGGAGCTCACTCGGCGATGCGTCGATCGCCGACTGATTGAACCCCTAAGGATCTCTGTCGCTTAGCAAGAGGGGTGAGCCCTTGCTGAGCAAGCAGATGGATCGCGTGATTGACGCTCTCCCGGGGATCCCTATCACCCCCCTGTGACGGAGAGCGAGGGGTAGCACGGCGGCGATGCTGCTGCTCGTTGTCCTTGCGTAGGGTCCAACCAAGGAGGAGAGCGATGACATCATTTCGGCGGTTTCTCAAAGAGGAAGAGGGCGTCACGGCGATCGAGTACGGCCTGATTGCGGCACTGATCGCAGTGGCGATCATTGCCACCGTCACCACCGTCGGCACCAACCTGAATTCGACCTTCACCAAGGTCGCTCAGAAGCTTCAATGAGCTCCAAGAGCGTGGTGCGGTAATGTTTTTTGCCCCGGCCACTCCGCCGATCTTCCCCTGGGCACTGCTGGGTGCAGCGGTGGTTTGCGATGTGCGCAGTCGACGCATCCCAAACTGGATCCCGTTGACGCTGGCTCTCGGCGGGGTGGCGCGGGCGCTCTTTTCTCCCGCGGGTGAACCGGGCCAGGCTTTTTCGGCGATGGCCCTCGGCATCGCGGTGCTGTGGGTGCCGTTTGTCCAGCGCTGGATCGGAGCCGGCGATGTGAAGCTGGTCGGGGCGGCGGGTACGTGGTTGGGTCCCATCGGCACCCTGTGGCTGATTTTGGGCTCGGCGGTGCTGGGCGGGCTGCTCGCCGCCGGCTGCTATTGGACCGCCCCAGGAGTTCGGCGCGCGCAAGTCCGACAGCATCTTGGCTCGCTGATCATCCCCGATGCTTCATCGGTGAGTGAGCCCATTCCCTACGGTGTGGCGATCGCTGTCGTGGCCGCCTGTCAGATGTGGGGCAGCGGATGAGCCCGCGGAAACAGAGTCGTGGCGTCGTCGCGATCGAATTTGCACTCCTCCTTCCCGTGTTTCTGCTGCTGGTGTTGGGGATGATCGACTATGGCTGGTATTTTTTCTGCGACCTATCGGTCAGCAATGCGGCGCGCGAGGGGGCACGCGCCGGCACGACGGTGCCCAGCGGCGATTCGCAGAAGGCGAAGGCAACGGTTCTCGCCTACCTCCAGAGCGCCGGTCTGGCCCCTCAGCCGACCGACGTCAGTGTGACGATCGGGGCTGTACCTACCTCGGTGACCGTCGATGTCTCGATGCACTTTAAGCCCTTGGTCGGGTTCGTTCCGCTACCTTCCGACGGAAGCGGTCCGCTCGCTCACGCTCGCGCGGTGATGATGGGGGTGCCGTGATGGGAACGTACGCCAGTTTTGAAGCCCCGCCGAAGCGACCGCGGTCGGCACGGCGCTCACGAGTGGCGGCGCTGGTCTCTCTTTTCGTTGCCATCGGGTCGGGCAGCGCCGCCTACTGGCTGATCGCAAGAGCGATTTCGCGCCACCGCCCAGCTCCGATCAGCGTACCGATGCGCAAAGTAGCAGTGGCCAAGAGCGAGCTGCCACTGGCCACCACCCTGCAGACGGAGATGATCACCCTGGTCGATTGGCCCGTGGCGGCGGAGCCGTCGGGCGCGTATAGCGAGGCGCAGCCGCTGGTGGGGCGGGTCGTGCGGACCGCGCTGGTGGCGGGAGAGCCGCTCGTCGAATCGCGGCTGGCCGCTCCGGGAGGCGGTCAGGGGCTGGCCGCTGTGATCCCCCCCACGCTGCGGGCGATGACGGTCAAAGTGAACGAGGCATCGGGGGTCGCCGGTTTCGTTCATCCCGGCGATTTCGTCGACGTCATTGCCACCATGGCACCGCGCCACGATATCGTGGAGGTGCGTTCGCGCATCGTGCTGCAGGGGATCCGCGTGGTGGCCGTGGGCGAAGAGATGGTGGCGGAGAATGCCAAGCCCATCAAGGTTCCGGTGGTGACGTTGCTGGTCACGCCGGAGCAGTCGGAGCGGCTGGCGCTGGCGTCCCTTCACGGTGAACTCCAGCTCACGATGCGCTCGGCGATCGATCCCGGTCGGGTCGAGACGCCTGGGGTCTCTCCGCCCGAGCTTTTCGAAGAGGAGGAGCAGGAAAAGCCCGTTCCACCGCTGCACCATCACATCGCGCGCGCGGTGGCAGCAGTGGCTGCGGTGCCGAAAGAGGACGAAGTCGTCGAAATCATCCGCGGCTCTCGTTCGGAGGAGCGCAAGCTCCATTCCCATGGTGGAGGCCAATGAGCCTGCGAAGCGCTTTGGTACTGTTCTGTTCGCTGCTCTGTTCCGGGAGCGCTGGGGCGCAGGCCGGAACCGAGGCGGCGCCGCCGCTCACGCTCGAGAACGAACCCGCGGCGCGGCGCGACGTCGAGCTGGAGGTGGGACAGAATCGTCTTCTCAAAGTGAGCGTTCCGGTGGGTCGGGTGAGCGTCGCCGATCCGATGGTGGCCGATGTCGCAGTCTACACCCACACCCAGCTGCTCATCACGGCCAAGGGAGTGGGCGAGACCTTCTTGACGGTCTGGGATCGCGGCGAACGGTCGATCGTCTTTTCGCTGCACGTGCGCCGCAATCTCGATGCTCTGCGGGGGCAGCTGCACGACCTCTTTCCGGGGGAGGAGATCACGGCCACCGCGGCCGGTGACCTGGTGGTGCTCTCAGGGGAGGTCTCCGACGTGAGAATTCCCGAACGGGTCGCCGAGGTCACTCAGCTCCATGCTCCCAAGATCGCCAATCTGCTGCGGGTGCGCGGCAACCAGCAGGTTCAGCTGGAGGTGAAGTTCGCCGAGGTGTCACGGTCGGGGCTGCGGGAGATGGGAGTCAACTGGTTTCACCAGAGCGGCGATCGCGTGGCTGGACTGGCGACCTCCACCACGCCGTCGGGCTCTTTCCAGAATCGGCTGCCTTCGCTGATCCCCGGTACGGAGGGGCCGGGGTTGCCGGCGATTCAGCAGATGCCGTTTGGCAATGCCTTTTCGCTCTTCTTCAGCGGACTCTCGCAGTTCCCTTTCAGCGGTATCGTCTCCTTGCTGGAGCAGCGCAACCTCGCCAAGACGCTGGCCGAGCCGACCCTGGTGGCGATGACCGGACAAGAGGCCAAGTTTCTCGCCGGCGGCGAGTTTCCCATTCCGATGTCGAGCGGTCTCGGAACCGTCACGGTCGAATTCAAAAAATTCGGCATCCAGCTCAAGTTTCTGCCGACGGTGCTCGAGGGGGGGCTGGTCAATCTGCACCTGTTTACCGAGGTCAGCGAGATCGATCCATCGCTCGGGGTGACGCTCGGCGGTTTCACCGTGCCCGGCCTCACGTCACGCCAGAGCGAGACCACGGTGCGGCTGCGCGACGGGCAAAACTTTGCGATCGCCGGACTGCTCTCCGATCGGGTGCGAAGCACCATCGGCAAGATCCCACTCCTCGGGGACCTGCCCATTCTGGGGGCGCTGTTTCGCTCGACCTCCTATCGACGGGATGAGAGCGAACTGCTGGTACTCATCACGGTCCACCTGGTCCGCCCACTTAGCGCCGGTGACGTGCCCCCGCTGCCGGGGCAGGGGGAGCTCAACGATCCCGACGACCTCGAGCTGTTTCTCTGGGGCCAGACACGTCATGCGAGCGGGGGCACATCGACCGCCCAAGGACAGGCGATCGCGGTCGAAGGCGAGCCTGCGGGGGAAGTGGGATTCGGACGGCAGCGGTGAAGGGGGAGATCATGGCGGTCAAGGAGAGCGTGCTCGACGAAGATACGACCCAGGTGGCGTTAGTGGGGGGCTCTGCCGAGGGGGAGAGTGCTCTTCGGCTCGCTCTTGGGGATGGCTTTGAACTCTGCTCGCGAGACGGGGAGGGCAGGCCGGCGGGCGCGGTCGTGCATCTGGATGGCCCGGAGGTCGAGACCGGGCTGCAGGCGATCGCACGGCTGTTCGCGGCGACGCCCGATCTTCCGATTGTGGCACTGGGTCGGAACAAAGATCCTGAATTGATCCTTCGGGCGATGCGGGCCGGAGCGCGTGAATTTCTGCTCGCGGGCGATGTGGCTGCACAGGCGGCGACGCTGCGGGGGATCCTCCAGCAGCGCCGCCCATCGGGGGTGGTGATCGCCTGCTTGCCGACGCGCGGTGGGATTGGCGCGACCACGATTGCCGTCAATCTGGCGGGCGAACTGGCCGAGCAACGACGGGTAGTGGTTGTCGACCTCGAGCTTTTTCTCGGTGACGTGCTCCTATTTCTCGATCTCGAGGCCGGCTTTTGCCTGAGCGATCTCTTGGCCAATCAGCAGCGGATGGATCGGTCGTATCTCCTATCGTCGCTGCCGCGCCACAGCTCAGGCCTCTATGCACTCGGTGCCGGTAATTCTTGGGTGGAGAACGAACGCCCTTCTGCCGCATCGATCGCCCATCTGCTCGCCTGTCTCAGACGCTATTTCCATTATGTCGTACTCGATGGTCTGCACGCCTTCGACGAAGTGACTCTGGATGCCCTGGATTTGGCGGATCAGGTGCTGATGGTGCTGGCGCAGGATCTGCCTTCCACCAAGAACGCGCAGCGCTGTTTCGATCTGTTCCGGAGGCTTGGCTACGACTCCAAGAAGATCCGGCTCGTGCTCAACCGCGCAGTGCGCCGGGGAGGAGCACTTGAATTGGAGACGCTGATCGACCATCTCGGAGCTGCGCCCGAGGTCACCATCGTGAGTGACTATCCCACCGTCGTGCGAGCGATCCAGCGCGGACGATTGCTGCGCGAGGAGTCCCCCCGGGCGACGGTCACGCGCGATCTGGCGGCACTCGCGGATCGGGTAGCCGGCGTGACGCGCCGTCGGCGCGGACTGTTCGATGCCCTGTTACAGCGCGTTTCAGTTGCGTTGAGCGCGAGCGCCCCCGCAGCGACCCGAGGGAGCGTACGTGGTGGGTACGTAACCGAGGGGAGCGAGGAGGTAAGCCGCGATTCAACGCAACTGAAGCGCGCTGTAGGTCGTGGTGCGGTCAAGGAGAGCCCCCATGGGACTGAACGATCGTCTCAAGCAGAGTAGTCTGGCAGGAGCGCCGCCGGGCGGGCACAACGAGGACTACCAGCGTCTCAAGCAGTCGCTGCACACGCGACTCATCGAGCAGATCGATCTGGCCGCCCTCGGTAAGCTCGAAGCGGTCGAGCTGCGCACGGAGCTGATGCGATGGATATCGACCCTTCTCGGTGGCGAGGACCTGCCGCTGAGCCGCCGTGAACGCGAGGGGTTGGTCGAAGAGCTGTGCGATGAGATCGTGGGCCTGGGGCCGCTCGAGGCGCTGCTGCGGGATACGACCATCTCCGACATTCTGGTGAACACCCATCGCGCCGTGTATGTCGAACGGTCTGGGCGAATCGAGAAGACGGCCACCCGTTTTCGCGATGACGAACATCTGATCCAGACCATCAATCGAATCGTCAACCGGATCGGCCGCCGCGTTGATGAAACCTCGCCCATGGTCGACGCTCGTCTGCCCGACGGTTCGCGGGTCAATGCCATCATTCCACCGCTGGCGGTGGATGGGCCGATCCTATCGATCCGGCGCTTCGGCGGCCGCCCGTTGGCGATGCCCGACCTGGTCAACCTGGGATCGCTGCTCCCGGCCATGGCGGTCTTCCTCGAATGCTGCGTACGGGCACGGCTCAATGTGCTCATCTCCGGCGGCACGGGCAGCGGGAAGACCACCATGCTCAATGCGCTGTCGGCGGCGATTTTGGACCATGAACGGATCATCACCATCGAAGATGCAGCCGAGCTCCAGCTGCAGCAGCCACATGTGGTGCGGCTCGAGACTCGTCCGCCGAATGTCGAAGGGCAGGGGGGGGTGGTGACGCGCGATCTAGTCCGCAACTCGCTGCGCATGCGCCCCGATCGCATCATCGTCGGTGAGGTCCGCGGCGGCGAGATCCTCGACATGCTTTCTGCGATGAACACCGGCCACGAAGGGTCGATGGCGACCCTCCATGCCAATACTCCCCGCGATGCTTTGACGCGCATCAGCGCCATGGTCGGAATGAGCGGGGTCACAGTCAGCGAGCAGAACCTGGTGCAGATGGTGTCGCGATCGATCGACCTGGTGGTCCAGTTGGTCCGTGGTAGCGATGGGAAGCGACGGGTGAGCTCGATCTCGGAGCTGGTGGGGACGGAGGGGACGATGGTCCAGCTGCAGGAGCTTTTTCAGTTTCGACAGACCGGTGTCGACGAGGGGGGACGAGTGCAGGGGCGCTTTCTGGCGACAGGGGTGCGTCCGCGATGCCTCGAGCGGCTGGCGCGCGCTGGCGTCGAGCCGCCCCCCGGAGTGCTGACCACCGAAGGGATGGGGTGAGCCGTGGGTCACGCCCTGTTCCTGGTGGTGATCTTGGCGGCCCTGGGAGGGGCGGAGGCGGTGCTTTATACGCTTCGGTTTTTCGCTGAGCGCAAGCAGGAGGAGCTGCGGCGCCGGCTGCGCAGCGTGGGGGAGGCCGACGCGGGGATCCAGCTGTTTCGGCGGCGCCGGGTGTCGAGCTCTACTCTTCTCGAGGAGCTTTTCGGGGGAGTGGGGCTGGTGCAGCGGCTCGAGCGCCTCATCGAGCAGGCGGATTCTGACTGGACGGTGGTGCGACTCGGCGTCTATTCCCTGCTGGGCGCCGGGGCGCTCGGTGCGCCGCTCGTGGGGATGGGGCGGGGCCTTTTGCTGGGGCTGGGCGCTGCGGTGCTGGGTGGAGCGCTGCCCGTGGGCCTGCTTCTGCGCCGGCGCTCCCAGCGTCGCCAACGGATTTCGGAGCAGCTGCCCGATGCCCTGGAAATGATGGCCCGCTCGCTGCGGGCGGGCCACGCGATCGCGAGCTCGCTGAAGCTCGTAGCCCAGGAGATGGCGGCGCCGATCGCAGTCGAATTCGCCCAGGCCTTTGAACAGCAGAATCTGGGGTTGCCGCTGGACCAGGCGGTGGTGGCGATGACCGAACGGGTGCCCGGCAACACCGATCTGTCGATTTTCGCGGTCAGCATCGTGGTGCAGCACGAAACCGGTGGAAACCTGGTCGAACTGCTGGAAAAGATCGCCGAGACGATCCGCGAACGCTATCGCTTCTACGGAAAGCTGCGCGCGCTGACCGCCGAGGGGCGTCTCGGCGGCATCATTCTCGGGGCCTTGCCGCTGGTCGTGGGACTGCTGATCAGCATCATCAATCGCGGCTACGTCGCCGAGTTAGCGACTGGGCTCGGGCGATCCCTCTTGATCGTCGGCGTGATCTCCTGGGCGGTGGGGCTGTTGTGGATGCGTCAGCTGGCGCAGGTGGACTACTGATGGAAGCGCTGTGGCGGAACTCGGTCGCACTGGCGGGCACCGCGGGCATCGTCACCTCCGCAGTGGCGGTCGCCCTGTGCGCGAAACTACTGTGGGGTGGGCGAAGGGAGGAGGTCGAGAGGCGCCTAGAGAGAACAATATCGTCGCCGAGCAGGGAGGGGCAGGCGGCCGGGCTATCCCCGGCGGCAGAGCCGTCCTTGGGGGCGGGACTGCTGCGCGCTCTGTCGCGTCTGTCGCGCCCATCGGCAGCGATGGAGGTGTTACGGATACGTCAACGACTGGATCATGCCGGACTGCGAAGCGAACGCGCGGTGGAGCTCTTCTTGGGGAGCAAAGTGGCGTTGGCGCTGATCGGCGGTGGCGGCTTTCTTTCGTGGACGGCTCTCGCGGTGAACCCGGTTGGCCACGCGCTGCAAGTGACGACCCTGCTGGCGGCCCTCGGCTTCATCGTGCCCAACGTGTGGGTGAGTCGCCGCGTCGCACAGCGGCAAAAGCAGCTCTCGCGAGAGCTGCCCGATACCCTCGATCTGCTGGTCACCTGCGTCGAAGCGGGGCTGGGGCTCGAAGCCGCGCTGTCGCGCGTGGTAGAGGAGACGCGACGAAGTGGGCCGCTCTTGGCCGGAGAGATGACGCAGACCGGGCTCGAGATCCAGGCGGGGGTTGCCCGTGGGGAAGCCTTTCGTCGTCTCGCCATGCGCACCGGCCTCGACGAGTTACGAACGCTCGCGGCCACGCTGGTGCAGACGGAGCTGTTTGGCACCAGCATCGCCAAGGCCTTGCGAGTGCAGGCAGCGGGGATGCGACAAAGGCGTTCCTATCGGGCCGAGGAGCAGGCGGCGATGGTGGCGACCAAAATGCTGGTGCCGCTGATTTTGTGCATCCTGCCATCGCTGTTCACGGTCATCATGGGTCCTGCGGTGGTGCGAATTGTGCGCACGCTGCTGCCCACCCTGGGAGGCGGCGTATGAGGTTTCTGGCCCTGCTGCTCTCCGCGGCCGGTTGCGCCCATTCGAGCCCGCCTCTGGAGGGGACCTCCTTGCGGCTGTCGCTCGCCCGCAGCCTCATCGACAGCCAGTCGTATGAGGCAGCATTCCAGCCCCTGCGCCAGGTCGTGCGCTCGGCCGTTCCGGGATCCTCCGATGAGGCGGAGGCGCACGCGCTGCTCGGCATCGTCTATCGCGAGAAGGGGCTCGTGGGGCCTGCGGAGGAGGAGTTGCGCCGCGCCATTCGGATCGCTCCCTACCATCCGATGCCTCACTCGGACTTGGGGATCTTGTTCGCTGCGCAGGGGCGTACCAGCGAAGCGATCGCGGAGGAGCGGGCGGCGGTGGCGATCGCGCCGGAGCTGGCAGTGGTTCGCAACAACCTGGCCTTTGCCCTTTACGTGGCGGGGCGGTACCGCGAAGCTGCCACAGAATTTGAAGCGGCACTGCGTGCCGATCCCTCCTACCGTCGAGCGCGGGTCAACCTGGGCTTTGCCTGGGGACGCGATGGCGATCTGGTCCGGGCGCGGCAGGAATTCGATCGCGTGGGAACTCCCGCGGAGATGAGCAACAACATGGGGCTACTCTATCTCTGGCGTCGGGATCTCGCGCGTGCCTGTGCGGCGTTCGCGGAGGCATTGCGCCTGGCGCCCCGATTTGCGGTTGCAGAGCACAACCGCGATCGATGCGAAAAACCTGCTCACCTGGAGGCCATGGGACGATGATCTCGAGATTCATCTGGTGGACAGCGCTGCTTTGTGGGATGGGATGCGATCGCAGCCACATGAGCCCGCAGTATGGCCGCAGCGTGCGCGGTGTGTTTGGGCGTCAAGTGATCGATCGCCGAGCGGGAAGCGCGAGAAGCTTCGAGGCCGAGGGGCTCGATCCCCAGGAGGCCGCGATTGTGGCCGAGACCTATCGGCGGTCGCTTTCGCCCCGCCCTGATTCCGATGCGGCTCGGCGGCCACCCGTGATGGTCGTGGCGCCCAATGTGCCCTCGCCGCTGACTGCACCATGAGCCATCTTCGTCAGCGCGGTATCTCCATGGTGATGTTCGTGGCGAGTCTGCCGGCGCTACTGGGGTTTGCCGCGCTCGCCGTGGACGTGGGCCATATCTACCTCGTGCGCTCGCAACTGCAGAACGGTGCCGACGCAGCTGCGCTGGCGGGCGCGGGCAGACTCGATGGCACGGTGGCGCAGCTAGCCACGGCACGGCTGATGGCCTACCAGTTTGCTGCCGAACACAGCGCTAATGGCACGCCCATCGCTCTCCATTTGAATCTCGCCAATGAGCCGAGCGGCGATATCGCGCTCGGCCACTGGCATGCCGAAGCGGCGCCGCCCTGGTTTGAAGCGTTGTCCGATCCAGCTTCCGTCGTCACCGCGATCAACGCCGTCCAGGTGCGGACCCATCGGACCGCCGCCTCCGGTGGGGCGGTGCAGAGCTGGCTCGCCCAGTTCATCGGCCGTAGCTTCACCGAGGTATCGGCCCGCGCCATCGCTGTGGGCGGCGGGCCTTCGAACGTTTGCGCGTTTCCCATTGCCATACCGGATTGCGTCGTCCGCCCTAAAGGGGGCGCTCCGGTCTGCGGCGCCTTCAATGTGCGGCTCCGCAACGACAGCAGCGACAACGCTGGCTTTACGAACATGTCGCCCCAGCCGCCTGTGAGCATTCCGATCCTCCAGCAGCTTATCGACGACGCGCACCATGGGGTCTGCCATTCCCTGTCGGTGGGCGGTGACATCTCCCTGCAAAATGGCAATGGGCTTCATCCGGCCGGCCTGCCCATCAGCTCCTGGATCGCGGAAAACGGTGGCCCGGTCACCGTCTATCTGCCGATTCTTCAGACCCGCGGAGGCGGCTGCAACGTTAGGTTCAACCAGGCCATGCCGGTCGCTGGTTTTGCGAAGGTCAAACTGGTCAAGGTCTATCCCCCCGGTGGGCCCCAAGGCAACACGCTGGACATCATTTACGAATGCAACCAGAGCGAGGTGCTGCCGGCCGGCGGGGGATTTTTTGGGGTGCAGGGAACGCAGATCTATCTCGCGCAGTGAGCTCCAGCCAGCGCTGCAAAGAGCAGCTGCGCGCCGTAATAGAGCGGCAAGCCCCACAGCTTATTGGAGAGGCTGGGCGCGACGAAGGCATCGCGCGCGACGCTGAGATCGGAAACATAGAAGGCGATTGCGGCAACGGTGATCAGCGGCTGCGGCTCGGCCACGGTGGTGCCCACGGCGAGCGCAACCATGATCGAGAGCAGCAGCATGTAGGCGATCACCGGCACCTTCATCTCCCGTTGGACGTGCGGCAGAAGCCCGCGCGCGATCGGCAGGCCGATCAGGAACAGGGCGGCTGCCGCGGCCAGCGTCGCGTGGGCATCGACACCGCGGATCAGGAAGGCGGTCGCGTAGGCGAGGTGGGCGACGAGGAAGGCGCCGAGCCCCAGTCGAAACCAGGTCATTGATCTGGGGATCAGCAGCACATCGCCTAGCCAGGAGAGCGCCAGCGCCACCAATATGGCGTCGCCAAAGCGGCTCTGCGTGGCACCACTCGAGAGTGCCAGCGCGAGGAATCCTGTCGAGGCGATCGGTTTGGCGACCGAGCGGCCGACGAGGGAGCCACGCTGCTCCGCAAAGAGCAGTGCAGCGACGGCAAGGAAGGTGATGAGGATGGGGAGCAAGAAGGGGAGTGTACGTCAGCCCTTGAGCAGGTCGAGCGCACTCTGGGACATGAGATTGCGGTGGGCGTGGATCGCCAGATTGGCCTGGGACAGAATCTGGCTCTGAGCCAGGTTGGCCGTTTCCGCCGCATAGTCCGTGTCGGCGATGCGCGAGCGTGCCGCTTCGGTATTCTCGCGCTGGACCGCGAGCGTACGCCCCTGCACCTCGAGTGCGTTGGTGTCAGCGCCTACCTGAGCGCGCGAACTTGAGAGGGTCGCCATGCCCGCCTGAATGTTGGCCAGCGAGGCCTGCGCGGTCGCGGCGGTGCTGAAGTCGACCGCCTGGCCCGCGCCGTAGCTGACCCCCAGCGAGGCGTTGGTGGTGTTCGCGTAGGTGACGTTCATCGTTTGGCCGTTCTTGGTGCCCGACTGAATCGTCACATTGCCCGAATCGGTCGATAGCACCTTGGAGCCGTTGAACTCCGTGGTGTTGGCGATGCGATTCATTTCCGACGCCAGCGCGCTCGCCTCTTTATCGATGAACTGCCGATCGGTCGCGCTCAGCGTGCCATTGGACGCCTGGACCGCCAGCTCCTGCATCCGCGACATGATCTCCGACTGCTGCCCCATCGCCCCTTCGGCGATCTGCGCCTCGGCGGCGCCATAGTCGACGTTGTTGCGGGCCTGCCCCAAGCTCGCGAACTCCTTTTTCAGCTGTTCGCTGATCCCGAGCCCCGCGGCATCCTCTGCAGCGCTGGTGATGCGCTTCCCAGAAGCCAACTTGGCGAGGCTCTTTTCGGTATCCTTATTAAAACGGTCGAAGAAATCGAACGGCGAATCGCCGCCCCCGATTCGGATCGCCATCTTTGTACCTCCACGTGTGGATTTGAAACTGTTTGTGGCCGACTGCGGAGAGCAAAGAGAAACTACTAACCGTAATGGTACCCCAAGCCGGGGCCCTTGTCGAGCGTTCGTTTGGCCGTCCGTTTTGTCGCCAGAGCCCTGAAACTATTGCTATAAAAGACATGTGATTCCGATCCCCCTGCGGGATGAGAACCCGCGCTACGGCACGCCGCTCGTCACCGGCCTCCTCATCGCCATCAATTTAGTGGCCTGGGGCTACGAACTTCTTCACGGTGTGACGCTGTCGACCTTCGACTATGGCCTCATCCCCTCGTGGCTGCTCGCTGGGATGCGTGATGGCGCGCTCGACGTGCCGCGTTTGGGCCACATCCTCCTCCACCAGGAGGTGCCGCAGCCGCTGAGCGTTTTCAGCTCGATGTTCATGCACGGCAGCTGGGGCCATCTCATCGGGAATCTCTGGTTTCTGTGGGTGTTTGGCGACAACGTCGAGGATGCCCTCGGCCACCTGCGCTTCGCCGTCTTCTATCTCGTATGCGGCGTGGCGGCCGCGCTGGCACAGGTGCTTTCGGTGCCCGCTTCGACGGCGCCGATGGTGGGTGCTTCGGGCGCCATCGCCGGCGTGATGGGGGCCTACCTCTTGCTCTATCCACGCGCGCGCATCCGCTGCCTGTGGGTGCTCATCATTTTCATCACTACCATTTCGGTGCCCGCGTGGCTGCTGCTCGGGATCTGGTTTGTGTCGCAGTTGGCGCTACCGCTCGATTCTGGGGTGGCCTGGATGGCGCATGTCGGCGGCTTCGTCGCCGGGCTATTGCTGGTGCGCCTGTTCACGCTGGGGCGGACGCGGCTATGGTACACTGGGCCGTAATGCGTGTGCGCTGGCTCGCCGTTCTAGGATTGCTCGCCTCTTGCAGCGATAATGGAATTGCCCCCCCGCGCCTCGATATCCGAGTCGACGCAGCGACGAGCGATGCGGCAGGGGAAGTGGACGCGGGCACGGAGGATGGTGGCAGCGATGCCGCGACGGTGGGCGATGGGCCTGCAGATCAGGCTGGCTAGCTCTTCCCGGCGGCGCCGTCGACGGATCTCCATTCAAATTCCCCGGAGGACGGCTTAGCGCAGATCACGAGGCTGAGACCGACCTCACGTTAAGTTGATCTACTTCGGCGACCGATCCCTTCGGCGCTGCGTCGTCGCTCCTCCTGGGATTACTGCCAGTAGCCCTGCGTCGTCGCTCCTTGCTTCGCCTCGGTCCCCCCCAGTCGGAGGGCGTCGTCGGCCGCCTCGCTACGCTCAACTTAACGTGAGGTCGGTCGAAGCGACGAACACCCGCGTGTTGAAATCCCACCAGCCGCCGTCGGTGATCTACCGCACGGAGCACCTAACTCCGCGCATTTCTTGCCCCCCCCTTGGCATGGTAGCTGCTGAAGAGAAGCGCCAACCAAGGAGTCCCCTATGACACGGCTGATTTCGGTGATTCTCGGAGCGATCTTACTGACTCAGAGTCTGGCACGAGCCGACGAACCGGCACGCGCGATTCCGCTGGTGGCGACCGAGCAGCCACCTGCGCCGCGCCTACTCCTCCTTCGTGCTGCCAGGTATCGCAACTGGGGTGCGACCATGACGGTCGTGGGGGCTGTTGGCGCGGCAACAGCGGTCGTGGGAGTGATTGGCATGGAAACCGGATTTGGCTGTTCGACCTCCGGGGCCGTTGGGCTGAGTGGGCTGGCTTGCCTGTCTGAAGCCTACGCTGCGGCGGTTCTCGTGGGGGCGGGTATCGGACAAGCGGTGATCGGTCTTACCATCGGCGTGCCGCTGCTGGTGAAAAGCGCCTCCTTGCAGCGCGAGGCGCTCGCTGGCCATATCGCTCTGGTCCCCACCTTCGGTCCCAGCGGCTCCCGCGGCGCGGCGTTCAGCTACGCCGTGGAATTCTAATCCACCCCTGCTGGCTACTCTTCGTCCGCTCCCTGTGCCGCCTGCCACAGCTCATCGAATTTCGCGCGCACCGAAGGATCCAGCTGCCCAGCGAAGTCAGCCCCAAGGCCGAGGGCACGAACGAGCTCGAGCACATCAGCGAGATCCTTCAGCCGGTGTGGCGCGCTCAACCCCGAGGCCAACTTGAGCTCCACCAATTTCGGAAGGGGTAGAAGCGCAATCCCACCGGTGCGAATTGCAACTGCCGGATCGGGAAAAGCCACCGCCTTCGGCTGTCCATCGCCGGGGTAGTCCCCGGCGATGAGCACATCGATCGCCACGTTGTTTTCGGTATCGCGCAGCCCTCTGCTGCCCGGGAACTTCTCGACATAACCAAGCCCGAGAGCGTGCCGCTTCAGCGCGGCGAGCCCCTCCCGCGTGAGCAACACATCCACATCGACCGTGGCGCGGCGATAGCCATAGTGATTGAGCGCCATCGCACCTGCGATGGCATAGGAAATCTGCGCACCATCGAGCAGCGCAACCAGTTTTCGGATCGCGTGATGGACATCGGCGTCGCCCATAAAAAACCTCGAGGAAAACTTTGCACCGGACCAAAACTCTGTCTGCTCGGGCGGCTCCACATTCTCATTGTAGCCGCCGGTAACCAGTGCTTCCAACCTGAAAAGCGGTTAACACTACTGCGTCACTTTCGGACCGAGCCGTCGCGTCGCGAGGAGACCCGGTCGCGACGAGCGATGAGGAAGGCTACTGGTCGTAACCGACCGAGGAGCGAGGAAGCGGACGGGGCCCGCAGCAGCGACGGAGATGGGAGAAAGTGACGCAGTAGTGTTAAGTCTCGCCCCCATCGGCAAGAAGCAAGGTCGGTCTAAGGCAGCAGCGTGCGGTAGGGCGTCTCCTGGAGCACTTCGGGATAGCGCCAGCCGATGCCGCGGCCGCCCACGCCCTCGACCGCGAGCTGCGCTCCCGCTCCACCGCCGCTGATGAGGGTGCTCCACTGAGTGCCGTTTCCCGTCGCCGGAATGGTTTTCCAGTCGGCGAGGGCGGAGAGCGGCTTCCAGAGGAAGCGGACGGTTGTGCCGGGCGGTACCGGCTGCTGGAAGAGCGCGGTCACCTTCCAGCTCGACGAGGATCCCTGCGGCGGGTTGAAGGAGAGGGACTGCAACCCGGGGCCGGGGGGCCGTTGGGTCGCGAGCCAGTCCGATGGCGCAGGCAGTGTCCCTGACCACAGCGGCGGGTGTGCTTTGATGAAGGCTTCGACCGCGTCGATCGAGCTGTCGTCGTCCTGGAGTCGATCGAGCTCCTTCTGCCAGTGGAACAGCGGGAGACCCAGGGGCGCCATGCGCAGCATCTCGCGAAACGGCACGATGTAGGCAGTATCGGAGGCCAGTTTTTGCCAAGCCTGATGCGCTGCCGCGATCTCGCTTCGCGTGGCGGCGAGGTAGGCGGCGTCGCCGGTCTGCTGGTAGACGGCCAAGAGCGTTGCGGATCGCTCCTTGTGGGCAAAGTGTTCGCCCAGATCGGCGAGTGCGATGCACTCGCGCTGGACGTCGATCGCTTCGGCATTCTGAGGAATGGTGGAGACGAGCGCTGCCTGGCGTGCCGTCGCTGCTGCGGTGAGCACACGCTCGGCCGCCTCGAGCGACGAGATGCGCGACGTGCCGTGTCCGCTCGTCCAATCCGTAGCGGTCTCGAGGGGGGAGGCGATGGCGAAGGAGTCAAAGGGGCCGTGGTAGATCGGCCCCCCATGCGAGTAGGGGGCGCAGGAGTGGGCCACGGCGGCGGCATTTTTGCCGCTCGCCCAGTAGGCGACGTGTCCGCCCACCTCGAGCTCCGGTGCATAGTCGCGATGGTCCGGCCCGCAAGTGTGCGCGGACTGGATCCAGGGCACGATCTCCGACGCCGCTTGCACTGCGGACCACAGCGCATCGGTCCCCAGCCGCGCGGCCAGCGCGCTGCGGAAGACACGCTCCGGGGTCGTCGGGTCATACCCGAGGCGACCCCACTGCAGGTACATCGGCTCGTCGCGGCGGAAGGTCCAGTTCGAAAATTGATCTTGCGGGAAGTGGTAGTAGTCACGCTGGGGAAAATAGGCGTGGGGCGCCTCGAGCGTGAAGCCTTGGACCCCTCCGAGGGTAGTCAACGCAACGGCGCGGCGTGTTCGCTCCAGTCCTGCTTGGCGGAAGATCCGGTGCGTTCCGCCCGCCCGTACCTGGAATATCAGGGCGTAGGGCAGCGGCCGGTTGGGGGGGTCGAGGTAGTTTTCATAGCCATAGACGGTCCAGCCCTCCTCTACGAAGGCGCCCCCCTGGATGGGATAGGGCAAACCGAGGTGCTCTCCGTTGTATTTCGCCTCGAGGATCACCTCGCCGGCTGCCTTGACGATCGCCATCACCGACTGCCGGCTGCTTAGCCAGGTACGGGTGTAGATTCGTACGCCTGTACCCGCTTGCTTGACCCCCGCGACGAACGTTCCGACATACCACTTGGCGTCGTGTCCGCTCTCGCCGATGCGGAAGCCGAGGCGCGCGAGCTTAGGGAGACGCTGGGCGAGGTCGGTGGCCGCCTCTAGCGTATAGGTTTCCAGTTGCGTGGGGGTCAACCGCTGCCTCTCGGGCACCGTCTGACCGTCGAGGCTCTCGTCAGAGCGATAGCTCATAAGGCCCACTGAAATGCCGCGCTCACCCGCTAAAGCGATGATCTGGTGGAGCGCCGCCAGATTCAGATCGCGCTCGCCGCTCGGAGCGCCGACCGAGGGGAAGCTCTGGCTCTTGGCGAAGTAGAGCAGAGCGTTCGGAAAGGTGGTCTGGCTGCCGTGGTACATCCCATGAAGGTCGAGAAAATTGATGCGTGCCCGCGCGAGGAGGTCAAGATACTCTCGCCAAAAAACCGGGTCGCGGAACCACCAGCTGGTTTCACCCGCCTCGGGCAGGACCAGAAAGAGGTTGGCGCCCCGGATCGGCACCGCGGGCGTGCCGAAGAGGGGCGTGGCGAGCGTGAGCGCGCTGGCGCCATCGAGGCGTAGCCGCTCGGCCAGCTCGAGGGCGCCGTAGAGTGCGCCGGTCGGGTCGCGGCCCACGATGGTCGCGCCGCCGCTCGCTGCCGGCACGATGGCGAAGGACTCGGGGCGAGAGTCGATCGCGAGGGTCCCATTCCAGGCCTCGTGCGTGATCAGGCAAACCGACGCAAAAACCTTGGCCTCGACCAGCGCACGTTCCAGCTCAGCGAGACCATAGGCAATGGGGGAGGAGGGAGCGACGGCCAGACCGGGGCAGGTGTTGCCACCTACGGGAGGTGAGAGATCGGGGAGGCCGCCATCGTTCCCTGGCGGCTTCCCGCAGGAGGAGAGCAGGAAAAAGGCAAGCCAGAGGCGCACCCTTCAACCTTTCCATACGGGGCCACGGATTTCAAGGCAGCGCCGAGTTCGTGAAATCGAACAGCGTGAACTGCTGGTCGTTGGGAAGCCTCGTTCGACCGTCCGTTTCCCAGGCGTCCGTGTACGGGGAGTCAGGCTCGCTGAGCACCGGAACGCGCACAAACAGCTTGGCACCGCCTGCCGAGAAGAGATCTCCGACGTGGTAGTGGTGCCCATCGTAGTGCAGGTAGTGAACGAAGTTGTTCGGCTGCCCATAGGCCCGGCTGCTCCAGCGAAACAGCTGTTTCGAGGCCGCGAAGGGTTCTGGAAGGTTGGAGAAGACCCAGTCCTGCTTCCCGGTTTCGATCACCAATGGGCGCGGCGCAATGAGCGCGTGCAGGTCGGCGACCTCGATGTACTCGCGCACATCGGCGTGTTGCCACCGCCAGCAGGGGTGGTTGCCGTGGTAGAGCATCACGCCGAGGTCGGGCGAAAAGCCGGCGGCCACGGCCAAGGCGATCCGCGGTTCGAGTGCGGCGGAGAAGGTGGTGATTTCACCGCCCATCGAGAGGCCGGTGGCGACGATGCGCTTGGGATTGACCTCGGGAAGCGAGGAAAGAAAGTCTACCGCGCGCATCACGTCCCACACTCGCTCGCCGTCCTCCTCCCAATCACTGTCCCGCCCCGGCGCCTGGATGGCGGGGTGGGTCACGTTGCCATGGGCCGCATCATCTCCATCGGTGTAGTCGGTATAGAGGGTCTGACGATCCAGCAGGGGACGGTGCGAGATATCGAGCGCCACCACGGCGTAGCCGCGGCGGGCAAATGCATCGCCATACCAGTAGTACTCTTCGTCTGGATCCAGCTGCACCCAGGCGCTGCCATCGTGCCCATTGACCGTCACTGCGGCGGGAAAACCTCCGGGGGGTGGGGGCCCGGTGGGCAGGGCGAGGTAACCGTAGGCAGTTCGAGTGAGGTCAGGACCGCCGCTCGGACTGGGCAGGGTATGGCGAAAGGTGAGCTTACGAACGAGGTAGTCCTGAGGATGGTGGCTGAGGTCATCATCGCGGTCGGGTGCCGGCTGGGTCATCGGCTGCGGGCTCATCGGCGGGTCCTGGGTGACGGTAGCGCTCGTCGGTGCGGGATTGCCGGCCAGCATCAGTGAGTGGAGCTGGCTGCGGGTTCGGGTTTGCCAAGTTTGTAGATCGGTGGCGGTCCTCGGCACGATCCCATACATGAGGACATCCGCGCGCGCGCCAGTAAAGGAGTGCTTCGCCGAGTCAGCGCTAGTGGTGAAGGTGCCGGCGAGGAGGCGTCCGCTGAGGGTGCCTTGATAGGTCTCCGCTGCGTTGTTGCCGCTGCGGTTGATCCGGGAAAACGCCAGATGGGTACCATTCCATTCGGTCACCATCAGGTCATCCGCCAGCTGCTCCGCAGCCGATCCATTGCTGACGCTGGAGTAGACCTTCATGCGCCCCACGAAGGCGCCCTGGCTGTCGCGATCGAGATGCAATCGTGCCCGCTGCTGACCATCGAGGAGCAGTTCAAAGCCGCGCGGCAGGATGTCGCCAGAGGTGGCCAATTCGCTCCAGGCCGTCACGTGCTTCCGGTATTGCGTCGGATCGGCGGGGCGTTCCATCGATCCTTCGCTCTGGGAGAAGCGACCGACGAAGATCCCTGCCCCCATGATCACCGAATACCACTCCGTAGTGGACCCGAATCTGCGTCGGAATTCGAGGCGCAATCCATCCCATAGGATGGCATCGATGACCGAGGGCTCACCCGAGGCCTCCTTGACGAGCGTCGCCTGGAGGGGATGGTCCTTCAGGGTGCTGATGGTTAGGGTGAGTCGCGAGCTGTCGGCATTGAGATACCAGGTGGTAGTGATCGGCGCGGGATCGGCGGGGGTGGGGGGCGTGGGTGGCGGTGTTACGTCCGATCCGCAGCCGAGCAACGCCAAAACGAGAAGCTGCCATTTTCCGGGCTTCGCCAATTGTCTTTGACCGGCTGAACAAAAAGCCGCTCCATTAGTAGCCTAGCGATCCCGCTTTTAGCCGGTCAACTTTAAAGAGATCGGCGCTTGTGGCTAGCCTCCGCATGGAATACAAAATGAGAAGGATGCTGGACCGATCCCGTCTGAGTTTTGCCTGGGCCGTTTTGGCGAGCGCCGTTGGGCTGGCCGGCTGCCCCAAGGGTAGCCCGCCTCCCGACGATGGGGGCAGCGAGTCCGTGGATGGTTCCTTGCCGCCGCAGCTGGTAACCTTTTCCTATCGCCCGACCTGGCCCGGAGTGGTTCGGGTGGAGCTGCTC
>JAHFDT010000060.1 GCA_023248875.1 Myxococcales bacterium
ACACCTCGCCGCTCTATCGCGTCGTCCGCATCCGCCTCGACCGCGGTACCGACGAGGTGCAGCCGGGCATGCCGGTGCTTTCCCCTACCGGCATCGTGGGCACCGTTCGCCGGGTCTTCGGCGGCTATTGCGATGTTCTCCTGGCCACGGATCCAGAATCCTCGGCGGACGTGGTCGTCCTGCGCCGCGATGCCAAGGGGGCGCTCAACCACGCTGTCCAGGGGCTCAGCAGAGGGGTGGCAGGGGGCGACCGCTATCGCGCACGCTTCCTTCGCACCGAAGAGGTCAGCGTCGGTGATCGGGTCGTCACCTCCGGGGCCGACGGGGTTTACCCACGGGATCTTCCCGTCGGGCAGGTAACCCAGTTGACCTCGCCAACGAGCGGGCTCTGGCGGGAAGCGGAAATCGCACCTTCGGTAGACCTTTCCCGACTCAGCGAGGTGCTGGTGGTCCTGGCGGCGCCGCCACCGCAACCTCCCGAGGAGGGCCGCCGCCAGAGCGCCCCGCACCATGGCCTGGGAGCACCGCGATGAAGCGGTCCCTGTTACTCCTGGCCTTCGCCTGGTTGGGGCTGGTTCTCGAGGCCGCCTGCAAGACGGCGCTACCGCAGTGGCTGCCTACGCCTGAGATGGGGCTGATCGTGCTGCTGTACGCGGCCATGGGCCGCCGCGGCAGCTCCGGTGGGATCGCGGCGCTCGCGCTCGTGCTAGGTTACCTGACCGATCTATCGACCGGCGCCCCGCGCGGCCTTCATATGGCCGTCTACACCATCACCGGCATCTCGGCCCAAACCACTGCGTCGCGGATTCTTGTCGGCAGCACCCTGGCGACGGCGATCGGCAGCGCCCTTTTTGCGAGCTGGGCAGGAGCACTCTCTGTCATCCTGCGGGTGGCCGTGAATCCAGCGATCGGCTGGGGTGTTCTTGGCGCTGTTCCCGGCACCGCACTGGCAACCGCAGTGGCTGCACCCGTGCTCTTCTCCCTACTCGAACGCATGGAGGTCCAGCTGGCACTCGATCCGGTCGCAGATCGCAGGCGTCTGCGGTGATCCGTGGCCCCGCGCTCGATAGCGGTAGCCTCGCCAACCGCACCCTCTATCGGCTCGCTGCAGCGGTGGTTCTGCTCATGTTCTGCGCCCTCGGCGCGCGCCTCTGGTACCTGCAAGTCTTGCGTGGCGACCACTACTACCGGCGTTCGACGGACAATTTCATCAAGGAGATCCCTCTCCCGTCAGCGCGCGGCCTGATCCTCGACCGCAAGCGGCGAGCACTGGCGGACAACCGCCCTCGCTATCAGGTCTACCTGACCCCGGGTCTAGTCACCGCTCCAGCACTCGACCGCCTGGCTCATTTTCTCCACCTCGGCGAGGCCGAAGCCGAAACCCTGCGTGCCAAGGTCGCCGCCAAAAAAGACCGTGACCGGCTGCACCCCATGACGCTCTTCGAGGAGATCGGCCACAACGAGATGGCTCTGCTAGAAGCACACAAAGCTGAACTGCCCGGCATCACTGTCGATGTCGAGGCCCACCGCTTCTACCCGTTTGGCAAGGTAGCAGCACATGTCGTCGGTTACATGAACCAGATCAACGCCGAGGAGTTCCCACGTCTGCGCGACCAGGGCTATCGCCTCTCCGAGTCGATCGGTCGTGCAGGCATCGAGCGGCAATGGGAGTCCTACCTCCACGGCAAGGAGGGCTTCGAGCGCCTCTTCGTCGACGCCAAAGGGGCCCTCAGCGCGGAGGTCGATCGCGACGAACTCGAGTCCTTCTCACAAGTCTACGGTGGCCCACGCCGCGTCGATCCGGTGGCCGGCGACAACGTGCTCTTGACGATCGATCTCGATCTGCAGCGGCTCGTGGAACGAGCGATCGGGCGCCATCGTTCAGCAGCCGCGGCGGTGGTCGAGGTCAACACCGGGCGCATCTTGGCGCTCGCGTCACATCCGGCATTTGACCCCAATATCTTGACCGGACGACTCACGCGTACCGAGGACGAACGGCTTCAGAAGGACCCCTTTCGCCCGCTGACCGATAAAGCTCTGCGCGAAAATTACTATCCCGGATCGACCTTCAAAATAGTCCCCGCGCTGGCGGCACTCGATGACGGGTTGGTCTCGCCCGAGGAAAAGATGATCTGTCACGGCACCTATCGCTTGCCGGGCCATACCTTCGGCTGCATGAAGTCTCACGGTGCGATGAACCTGCATCGCGCGATGGTGGAATCGTGCAACATCTACTTCTACCACCTCGGGGAGCGCACTGGGCTCGACCGTATGGCCAGCCTGGCCGCAGATCTGGGCTTCGGCGCACCCACGGGAGTTGCCCTGCCCGGGGAGGCACCCGGCTTTATTCCCACGCAGGAATACTATCGACGAGCGGGCGGATTTCGCAGCGGCTACACCCTCAATACCGCAATCGGCCAAGGCTCGACCAAGGTGACCGTGCTGCAGCTGGCGCTGGCCTACGCCGCGCTGGCCAACGGTGGCGATCTCTACGTGCCGCTCCTGGTAGAGCGGATAGAAACCCCCCAGGGCGGAGTGGTGCAGTCGTTCGCCCCACGCCTGCGCCACAGAATCGGTACCCATCCGGAGAATCTTGCGCGTGTCCGGAGCGCGCTGTGCGGTGTCGTCAACGAGCTCAAGGGCACCGTCTACGATTTCCGTGACATCGCGCTTCCCGTCGAGGTGTGTGGTAAAAGCGGCACCGCTCAGGTGACGCGAACACGAAAAGGCGAGGCATCGGGATGGGACGTGCGCAACGACCACGCCTGGTTCGCCTCCTTTGCACCGGCAAAAAATCCCGAGATTGCGGTGGTCGTCCTAGTGGAGCACGGCGGGCTGGGCGGCCACATTGCTGCTCCTACAAGCATGGAAATCTACCGCGGATATTTCCAGGGGCGACGATGAACCCGCGCTCCGCCCTCGACAAGCTGCGCCATCAGTTCGATTGGCCGCTCGCGGGCGTCACCCTCGCTCTACTCGCCATCGGCCTTGTCAATCTCTACTCCGCGACGCGCGTCGCCCCGCGCGGCCTCTACACCCAGCAGCTCGTCTGGCTCGGCCTGGGCCTCGTCGGTTTTATCGTCGTCGCGGCTATCGACTATCGTCTCTACGAACGGATCGCTCCGCTCCTCTATGGCGGCTGCATCGCCCTCTTGGGAGCCGTTCTCCTTTTCGGTCGTCATATTAACGGCTCTCGCCGCTGGCTGGGCATCGGCTCTTTCGGAGGACAACCCTCCGACCTCGTCAAGATCGGCGCCATTCTGATGTTGGCCAAGCTCCTCTCCGAGGATCCCCAGGAGCTACGCGCGAACGGGTGGATGTACAACGGCGCCGCGTTGGCAACCTTGGTAGTGCCCTTTGGACTCATCTACCTACAGCCGGATCTCGGCACCGCCGCATTGGTTTACCTGATCGGTCTGTCACTGGTGCTGCTTGCGCCCTTCCGCTGGCCCCACCGGTTGGGTGCGCTATTGGTCACCCCCGCAGGCATCGCATTGCGCCTCGCGCTGCGCCACAAGACCAGCGTGCGCTCCTACCAGATGAAGCGACTCATGGCCTTTCTCGATCCGACGGCCGATCCTCGCGGTGCCGCCTACCACGCCCGCCAGTCGGTCTATGCGATCGGCTCCGGACGGTGGACCGGCAAGGGCTGGCTACACGGAACGCAGAACCAGCTGCAATTCCTTCCCGCGCACTGGACCGATTTTCCCTTCGCCGTCTGGGCCGAGGAGTGGGGTCTCCTCGGCGGCCTCCTGCTGCTCGGCTGCTACCTCTTTCTGATTCTGTGGGCGATCGGCATCTCGGCGACTGCCCGCGACCGCTTTGGCCAGCTCCTCGCGCTCGGGGTCGCCAGCCTCTTTTTCTGGCATGTGGTGATCAACATCGGCATGGTCACCGGTTCGCTCCCGGTCGTGGGTGTGACGCTGCCCCTCATCTCCTACGGCGGATCGTCGCTGCTGACGATGATGATTGCGCTCGGACTGCTGATGAACGTCTCGATCCGGAGATACTCCTACTGAGGCTACATCGCCTTCTTGAAGGCCTCCTCAAGCTTTGCGCGCGTCTGCGGCCCCGCGCCCACGAGCTGCTCCACCACCTTGCCATTCTTGAACAGCAGCAGCGTCGGAATCGACCGCACGCCATACTGGCTCGCCACCCCTTGGTTATGGTCCACATCCAGCTTGCCCACCTTCACCTGCCCCTGATACTGCGTCGCCAGCGCTTCGACGATCGGCGCAATCGCACGGCACGGGGCACACCAGGTGGCCCAAAAGTCGACCAACGTCGGCTTGTCGCTCTTTAGCACTTCGGCATCGAAATTGCCGTCGGTGAATTCCTGAACATTGGCTGCGGCCATGGACATCCTCCTCGTCCCAGCCGAATACCACGACCGCAGCAGCAGGACAAGAGCAGTGGAGGCTACGGACAGAATGCCAGGGTCTCCCATGACTTTCGCGTGGTAACGTCCACTTTGGCATGGTGCCAGCCCCCCCACCCCGATCGACCCTCGCCTGCTTGGTAGCACTGGCCCTGTGCGTCTGCATCCTCCACCGCGAAGTGCTGTTTCAGGGCGCGGTCTACCACATGGACGACGCGGCTGATGGCTACTATCCGGGCCACATCGTGACGGCACGGGCCTTTGCCGCGGGGGAGCTGCCCACCTGGGAGCGCGGCTCCTGGTGCGGTTGGCCGCTGGTGGTCGACCCTTACAATGGTGTCTTCTACCCGCCCAACGTTCTTTACTACCTGATCGGCGCAGCGCGCGGCCTCGGCTACTCGATCGCGCTGCACATTTTCCTCGGTGGCGCCGGCATGTGGCTGCTTCTGCGTCGGCGCGGGCTCGCGCCCGCCATCGCGCTGTTCGGCGGCCTCGCCTACGAGCTCTCGAGCTTCGGGGTCGTCCGCATCCGCCACGTCATCTTCGTGCAGATGATGGGCTGGCTCCCCTGGATCCTGGTCGGGGTGGAAGGATGGCTGCAAACGCGACGGCGACGCGAGCTGCTCCTGGTAGCGCTCGCGACGGGCTTGGCATTGGTCGCGGGCGCGCTTTCGATCGGCCATTTTGCCGCGCTGGTGATCGCCGGCTACACCGCCGCGCGCGTAGCGACCCAGCCGCGGGCGCTGCACAATTTCGGGGCGCTTGCGCTCGCTGCGATCCTCGGCGCGCTGCTGGCAGCGGTCCAGATCGCACCGACGCTGGCCCACCTTCCCTATTCGCCCCGAGCACTCGGTTCCGACTACCGCTTTGCGTCGAGCTACGCCTGGCCCCATGTCCGCTATCTCTTCACGCTACTCGTGCCCGATCTCTTCGGCGGCGAGGACCGCCGCCACTATGTGGGCGCGCCCAACCATTGGGAGCTGTGCGGCTGGTATGTCGGCGCCGTCTGCGTTCTCCTCGCCCCGCTCGGCCTACAGCACCGGCGAAAAGAGTCGATCGTCCTCGGCCTACTGGTGCTTCTGGCGATCGGGCTCGCCTTTGGCGATGCCGGGCCGATCCACCGTTTTTTCTATCTCCACGTACCGCTCTATGCTGCGCTGCGCTGCCCGGCGCGAGCGCTTCTCATGGGCGTCCTGGCGCTGCCGATCCTCGGTTCGCATGGCCTCGCGGCGCTGCTCGAACGACGCCGTTCCACCCTCGCTCTCGCGGCCATCATCGCCGGTGCCGTAGCGATCGCCGCCGCCCTCACCTTCTCCGCGACCAGCGCCTGGCTGCACTTCGCCGGCATTCTGGGAGGTGGCATCCTGCTGACCCTCATCGCACGATGGCTACCCCACTCCATCGCTGCCGCCGCCTTTGCGCTGCTCCTCGCCGTCGATCTTCTGCTCACCAACCGCGGCTACCTTCAGCCCCAACCGGCGCGCTACCCCTCTGGGATGGAGCGCTTCGCCGCGGTGGAGTGGCTGCGCGACCATGCCGAAGGCGCCCGCTTCGTCAACGATCCGGATGGCCCTTTCCGCCTCCACAACGTCGGCATGGTGCTCGGCCTCGAAAACGCATCGGGCTACGACTCGGTCGCCATCTGGCGCTATGTCGACTTCCTCTATCTCATCGCTCACGGCCACCCCTATCCCCACCAGTCGCTGCGCGACGATTTCGCTGGCATCGGCGTTCACAATCTCGGCTCGCGCCTGCTCGACCTCATGAATGTGCGCTGGCTCTTGGCCGGCCATCCACCGCCAGGGCCACAGGGCGCGCGCTGGGTCGAGCGCTTCCGCCCATCGCCGGGTCCCAGTTTTGCGCCGGCGGCCGAATTCGAGCCCTATTGGGATCGCAACATGCGAGTTTTTGAAAACACCACCGTGCTACCGCGCGCCTTTGTGGTCTATCGTGCCGAGGTCCCGGGCTCCGATGCCGCGCTGGCGGCACGTCTCGTCGATCCCGAATTCGATCCCAGCGCCGTGGCCCTGCTCGAGGAGCCCGCGCCCATTCCCCCCCGGCAGCTCGACCGTCCCTACACCCCCGCACGGATCGTCTCGGCCGGCCGCCACGAAATGGTTTTCGAAGCCGATCTCGCCGCGCCCGGCGTGCTCATCGTCGGTGACGCCCACTACCCCGGTTGGCGCGTCACCGTCGATGGCGCCCAGGCCAAACTCTTGCGCGCCGACTGGGCCTTTCGCGGCGTGGCGCTCCCCGCCGGCCATCACCGCGTGGTCATGTCCTACGCCAGTCGTCCCGTGGCCATCGGCAGCGCCCTCGCCCTTTTGGGCGCACTGGGCTTGCTGGGCCTCGTCACGATCGGTCGCCACCGGCATCGCCCATCAAGCGTGGTATGATCTGCCGCCATGGCGCAGCTCTTCTTTTCCCAGGCCCAAATCGACCGCTGGCTCGACGAGCACAAGGTCAACATCGTCGGCGACGTGATGTCGCTGCTAGGTGCCAGTTTTCTCGCGCGCCCCGCTCTCCACATCGCCCGCGCTGTCGCTGACGCGGGGGATCTTCACGATCTGGTCGGGCGGGTAAAAACGCTGGAACAGCTCACGGCCCTCGGCGCGGAGACCTACGATAGCTCGGTGCTCCTCGGTGAAGCGGCCTACGAATGCGAGCCTGGCTTTGTCGCTGAGGTGAGCGAGGCGCTCGCCTTGCGCCTCTCTGAAATGGGCTAGACAGTGTCGCCGGTTTTTCCCCTGACCCTGGCGCTCTACGCCGTCTCCTGCGCGCTGTACATGGCCCACGCAGCCACCAGCGCTGATCGGCTGGCGCGGTCGGCACGTCTCGTGCTGGCCGGCGCCTTTCTCTCGCACGCCGCCGATATCGGCGCGCTCTGCCTGCACGGCATCCACCCGTTCGTCGATGGGCGTGAGGCGCTTTCGTTCATCGCCTGGCTGACCGTCGGAGCCTATCTCGGGGTGACGCTGCGCCATCCGCTGCCGCTCGTCGGTGCCCTCCTGGTCCCGATCACGATGGTGCTGCATGTCGCCGCACGGCTCGCTCCCTCTGGTACCAGCGGGCCGCAGGCCTCGACCCTGCTGCGGCTGCTTCACATCGGCCTCGCCACGGCCGGCGTCGCGGTCTTTGCCGTCGCTGGAGTGGGCGCGCTCATCTATCTCGGCGCCGAGACCCAACTCAAGCGCCACCGTTTTGGCGCCCTGTTTCGTCAGGGCCCTCCGCTCGCCACGCTCGATGCGCTCAATCAGACCTGTATCTTGCTCGGCTTTCCACTCTTCACCATCGCGATGATCACCGGCGCGATCTGGGTGATGCGACTTCCCGACGGTGGTGTGCACCGGCTGCTGGCACCGCGCTACGCACTCTCGGCGATCGCTTGGGGCCTGTTCGCCACGCTGCTGTTGGCGCGGCGGCTCGGCGGCTGGCGCGGGCGACGTGCCGCACTACTGACGCTCGCCGGCCTCGGCGCAGCGCTCTGTGTCGTCGCCATCTACTTCCTCCGGGGCCCGATCTGATGCTGGTGGCCGTCGGACTTTCCCACCGTACCGCGCCGGTCGAAGTGCGCGAGCGCGTGGCGCTCTCGGGAGAGGCGCTCGAAGCGGCGCTGCGCAGCGCCGCCCGCCTCGGTTCGGAGGCGCTCATCCTCTCCACCTGCAATCGGGTCGAACTGTACCTCGCGGCGCCCGACGACCGAGCGACCGCCGAGCTCCGCGCCGCCGCGCGCGACCTACTCGCCGAGAACCAGCGCATCGAAGCCCCCCTGCTCGATACGCACCTCTATCTCCACGGCGGTGCGGCAGCGGTGCGCCACCTCTTTCGCGTCGCCGCCAGCCTCGACTCCATGGTCGTCGGGGAGCCGCAGGTCTTGGGCCAGGTCAAGGAGGCGTTTCAGCTCGCCCAACGCGCCGGGACCATCGGCCCCCTCTTGGGACGGGCGCTTCCGCGTGCCTTTTCTGCTGCCAAACGGGTGCGCAGCGAGACCGAAGTGGCCCGATCTTCCGCCTCGATGGCCTCGGCGGCGGTCGATCTGGCGCGCCACATCTTCGGCGATCTCCAGGGCAAAGAGGTCCTGGTGATCGGCGCCGGTGAGATGGGCGATAACGCCGCCCGCCATCTCGCGGCTGCGGGTGCGGGCCCGCTCCTGGTCACCAGCCGCACCTTCGAACGCGCGGCGGAACTAGCGGCCCGCATCGGTGGCGCCGCCCATCCTTGGAGCGAGCTGCCGGCTCTCCTCGAGCGCTGCGATGTCGTGCTCTCCTCCACGGGGGCCGCGCAGCCGATCCTCTCGCGCGAGCTCGTACAACGTGTCATGCGCGCGCGGCGGGGTCGCTGGCTGTGTATCATCGATATCGCCGTGCCCCGCGACGTTGCGCCTTCGGTCGGCGAGCTCGAAAACGTCTACCTCTACGACGTCGACGCGCTGCAAGAGCTGGTGAAGGACCATCTGGCGGGCCGCCAAAAGGAGGCCGAGGCGGCCGAAGCGATCATCGCCGATGAGGTAGATCGTTTTTTTGCCACCGAGCGCAGCCTCGGCGCAGTACCGACGATCAAAGCGCTGCGTGAACACTTCGTCGCCGTAGCGCGCGCTGAGGCTCACAAGGTGAGTGGCGCGTTTGAAGGCGAGCAGAACCGACGCGCCCTGCAGGCACTCGCCGACTCTATCGTCAACCAGCTCTTGCATGCGCCGCTGATCGCGCTCAAGCACGAAGAGCAGTCCGAGGCGCTCGCCGAAGCGGTGCGCACGTTGTTTGCTCTCAGCGAGAACGACGAGAGCGCAGCCTCGGTAGCGCGAGGCAGAAAATGATCCGCATCGCCACTCGCGGCTCCCGATTGGCGCTTTGGCAGGCTAACCATGTACGTACCTGGCTGCTCGAGCAAGACCCGGCCCTGGTGGTGGAGCTACTGGTCCTGAGCACGGCAGGCGACCGGACACTCGACCGACCGCTCGCCGAACTGGGTGGCAAGGGGCTATTCGTCAAGGAGATCGAAGAGGCGCTGCTTGACCGTCGCGCTGAAATCGCGGTCCACTCCATGAAAGATCTTCCGGCCCAACTCCCCGACAGTCTCACGCTAGCCGCCGTACCGGAGCGTGCCGATCCCCGCGATGCACTCCTGGTGCGGCCCGGTCTTTCCATCGATCGCATCGCCGATCTTCCTTCCCGCGCCCGCGTCGGTACCTCCAGTTTGCGCCGCGTCTGCCAGTTACGGGCCGTGCGCCCCGATCTCGACGTCATTCCTCTGCGCGGCAATGTGGATTCGCGTTTAGAGAAACTCGCGCGCGGCGAATTCGATGCGATTGTACTGGCCTCCGCAGGTCTGCACCGCCTCGGCTTCAGCCAGCGAATCACGCGAATTCTCGACGTGGCAGAATCGCTGCCCGCGATCGGCCAAGGCGCGCTGGCGATCGAAACACGCGCCGACGATTCGGCGACGCGGACACGGCTCGCCCCACTGCACCACTCCCCGACCGCCATCGCCACCACGGCGGAGCGCGCCTTTCTCGCCCGGCTGGACGGCAGCTGCCGCACCCCGATGGCGGCGCACGCCACGCTGGACGGCGCCCGCTTGAAGTTGGCGGGCCTCGTGGGCCGTCCCGACGGGACACAACTCCTGCAGTCACAGCTCGAAGGCGACAACCGCGATGCCGCCGCACTCGGCACCCAGCTCGCCGAAGCTCTACTCGCGCGCGGTGCAGAGGAGATCTTGCGAAGCTGCCACGCTGCGACCCCCATCGGTGGGCCGTAGCAGGACCGGGTGAAGGGCGGGAGCTCGAGCACGGGGGCGGCGGGAAACGCGTAGGCCCTCAGGGGCCTTCACTCAGCAGCGGCCGAAACGGCGCGCTGGCCTGGCAGTTTGCGCTCGGCGCCGCCCCCTACTCGATTAAAATCAGCTCCTTGCCGACCTCCTGGGCATGGTGACACAGGAACTTCGCGTCGTCGAACTCGACCTCCGACGAGTGCGGCTCGTAAGCCCACTGTCGTGTCCCGGTACGCTCTAGGAGCAACCGTGTAACGTCGGCCCGGCAGACGCCTGAACCTGTTTCACCGAGTGAGTCACAGATTGCCATTTTATGCTGGGACTTGTCAACCGAAAAATCACAGGGGGGGCCAATCGCTCGGCTTAGGGATCGCGCACAGCCCCACCTCTTCCCCGAGACGTCTCGCCAAGGCCTCGGCTTCTGCTTCCCGCCCCACCGCGATCAGCCACTCCAATTCGCCACGCTCAGCGTCGGCAGAACGAACCACCGCCAGCCCGTCATAGCCATCCACGATCGCTCGCACATAGCCAATCTCTTCGAGCGCCACGCGGAAAAAACGGGACTGCATCGGTGCAGCCTAACATGAGCCCGCCCAGAGAGCGGTTGTGTCTTTTTTGCTCTGGCCGACGAGACCCGTTAAGATCCATGCCATGCGGTTTTGTGCACTGCTCGGTCTGAGCCTGGGGATGGGTTGCGGCCGCTCGGCTGTGCTCGAGGCTGAACTGCGCGACCTTCGGGCGCGCCTCGAGGCCAGCGAACGGGCCACCACGGCGGCGCACAGCGATGCCACCCATAAAATGGAGGAGCTCGACAACCGGCTATTCCTGCTCGCGGATCAGATCGAAAGCCAGAAGATTGCGCTCGCCCGACAGGGTACCGCTCCGGGTGCCCCCGCGCTGCCGGTGATCGCCGTCACGCCGGAATCCGCTCCGGAGGTCACCGAGGCGGACGACGAGGCCGACTCCTGGAACCGGCCCCGTCCGGTGCTGCACCTCGAGGGCTCCAAACCGCTGCTGGCGGCGACGCAGAGCAGTGCTCTACCGAGCCCCAATCCTGACCAGAGTCTGGGAGTGGTCAAGCTCCCCCCCCTGCCCCCGGCCGAGCCGCTCAAGTCGGTGGCCGACCCGCTGGTGCTCTATCGCAAAGCCTACGGGGAGCTCCAGGCCAACCAGATCGAACAGGCCGCCAGCGACTTCCGTGAGCTGGTTCGTCGCTACCCGCGCCACGACTACGCCGATAACGCCCAGTACTGGTTAGGCGAGACCTTCTACGCTCGCCATGACTACAACTCGGCGGCACCGATTTTCCAAAGCGTGGTGGCGCGCTGGCCATCGAGCAACAAGGCGCCCGATGCGCTTCTCAAGCTGGCCTACTGCCTGCTGTCGTTGGGAGATGGCCCGGCGGGACGCAACGTTCTCGGGCAGGTTGCCGAACATTATCCGCGCACGGAGGCGGCCCACCTCGCCCAACGGCGCCTGGGCGAACTGAAGGCGGAGAAGCATCCATGAGAGAGCTGGTGAAGATCGGCGTTTGGGGGGGATTGCTCTTGGCCGCAGTGGAGGCAGGAGCCCAGCAGCGGAGCGATGTGATGCCAGCGCCGGAGAAGCCCGCCCTCGGCAGCCCGGCGCAGACGCTCTATCCATCGCTGGCAGCGCAAGCCCCTACGCCTGCGACGGAGCACGGTGCCACTAAGGCCCTTCCCGAAGGG
Organism: Myxococcales bacterium; assembly: GCA_023248875.1. GTDB lineage: Bacteria > Myxococcota_A > Polyangia > Palsa-1104 > SHYY01 > JAHFDT01. The sequence goes on from JAHFDT010000060.1 coordinate 11,854, forward strand.
CACGGCCGCGGCGAGGCCGTGGTCGATTGGCCCTCCTCCGCCGAAGAGTCGGTACGGGATCAGCCCATGCCCGAATACCATCTGGTCGCCCCCGGCGATACGCTTTCCAACATCGCCGGCGCCTATTTTCAAAACCCCGGATTTTGGCCCAAGCTCTGGTCGCTGAATCCCAGCATCACCAACCCGCACTGGATCTTCCCGGGGGACCGCATCCGCCTCGCTCCCCCGGGAGCCCCCGAACCGACGCCGGTCACCAAGCCCAGCTCAGAACCAGAGACACCGCGCTTTGCACGGCCCCCTCCGCGCGAGCTCAAACCGACTTTGCTGCGACAAAATGGCTTCGTGGAGCCGGGACAGCTCGATGCCGCTTCCACCGTCATCGGCGCACGCGATGAAAAGATGATGCTCTCCACGCTAGATCAGGCCTACATCGACTATTCGGAAGAACAGCCGCTCAAACGGGGTGATCACTACTCCGTCTATCACGTCCTTAGCCACATCAAGCACCCGACGACCGGACGGATGCTCGGTGCCGTAGTAGAAATCGTCGGGGAAGTGGAGGTGCAAGGAGAGGAGCCGACCCAAAAGGCACGGGCGGGCCACCACATCGCGCGGGCGCTGATCGTCGAGGCGCGCAATCCGATCGAGCGCGGCTATCGCGTGGGACCGCTCGATTTGGGGCTCAAGTTGGTCGATCCAGTGGTCGACAAGGTGGATGTGGACGGCATGATCGTCGGCGCGATGCAGCCGATTCAACTGGTCAGCTCGGAGATGCTAGTATTTCTCGATCGGGGTTCCCAAGAGGGTGTGGAGGCGGGCAATCGGTTCGTGGTGGTGCGGCGCGGCGACGGCTACAAACATCGCCTGAACGAGGTGGCCCAGCAGGATCCGCACTTTCCGGAAGAGCTGATCGGCGAAATTCTGGCCATCGATGTTCGCCCCCACACGCTGACGGGCCTGGTGACACGATCGATCAGAGAACTGCAAATCGGCGATCGGGTCGAAGCACGCAAGGGATTTTAGATCACCGATAGTCCTGCTCGATGGCGCTTGACGGCGCCAGGAGGTACCGCTATTCGTAGCTCCCCCACGATGGACGCAATTGAAATTCGAACTGGATCGTCGAGGTACCCCGCACGGTTGGCACAGGTTTCCGACGCGCCCCCACGCATCTGGGTGCGCGGAAAGCTTCCGACCGGGCCCGCGGTGGCAATCGTTGGTGCGCGTCGCGCCCGTACCGTCGCGGTCGCCGCAGCCCAGGCGCTGGCCGAGGCGTTTGCTCGCGCCGGGGTGGCGGTAGTCTCCGGCGGCGCCATGGGCATCGACGGAGCCGCCCATCGCGGCGCGCTCGCGGCGGGCGGAGCCACCGTCGTGGTCCTGGGCACGGGCGTGGATATCGCCTATCCGCCGCAGCATCGGATTCTGTTTGAACAGATCCTGAGCGATCGCGGTGCCCTGGTGTCACAGTTCGATCGCGGGGCAGAAGTGGCCCGCTTTCGTTTTCCGATCCGCAACCGCCTGATCGCGGGCCTGTCGGATGCGGTCGTCGTCATCGATGCGGGAGCGACTTCGGGTGCGCTCTACACCGCCCGTGCCGCCCGGAACTATGGGCGGCGCGTCATCAGCTGGCTCGGCACGCCCGGCTGCGATGCGCTGCTCAGCGAAGGAGCATTCGGCGCGCGATCGGTGGAGGAGGTGCTCGACCGCTGGGTGGGAAAGACGGTTGCGCCCCCCCCACCCCCAGAGGATCCCCGCGCCGCGCAACTCTACGCAGTGCTCGATGCCATGCCGCGCGATCTCGGAGACCTAGCGCACCGCGCGGGCGTGCGTACGGAGGAAGCCATGGGGTTGGTGGTGGATCTGGAAATGGGCGGACTCTGCACCCAAGCAGCGGGGGGACGCTACCTGCGGTTAGCGTAGTAAGGACAAAAATGGCAGCCAAGCAAAAAGCGCTCGTGATCGTCGAATCGCCTGCCAAGGCCAATACCATCAAGAAATATCTCGGCGCTGGGTTTACGGTCAAAGCCTCGGTCGGCCACATCAAGGATTTGCCCAAATCGAAGATGGGCGTCGACATCCAAAACGGATTTGAACCCGAATACGAAGTGATCCGCGGTAAAGGCAAGATCATCGCCGACATCAAGAAGTCGGCAAAAACCGTCGATATGGTCTATCTCGCTCCCGACCCCGACCGCGAGGGAGAAGCGATCGCCTGGCACCTGGCGGAAGAGATCCGGCCTTCCAATGGGAACATCAAGCGGATCCTATTCAATGAGATCACCGCGCGCGGCATCACCGAGGCGCTCAAATCGCCGGGGGAGCTCGACGAGAAAAAATTCGATTCGCAGCAGGCGCGGCGGATCCTCGACCGGTTGGTCGGGTATGAGATTTCACCGATCCTGTGGCGGAAAGTCCGCCGCGGACTCTCGGCGGGTCGCGTGCAGTCGGTGGCGGTGCGAATCATCGTCGAGCGCGAGCGGGAGATCACCGCATTCAAGTCGGTCGAATACTGGACGATCGAATGTCATGTCGAAGGAGAAAACCCTCCCTCCTTCCGTCTCAAGCTGGTCAAGCTCGATGGCAAGAAGGCGGATCTCACCAACGGCGCTGACGCCAAGTCGGTGGCCGAAGCGCTCAAAACGGCGCAGTACCTGGTCGAGAAGATCGAGCGTAAAGAGCGCAAGCGCCATCCGCTCGCGCCCTTTATCACTTCGAAGCTGCAGCAGGAAGCGGCGCGCAAGCTCCGCTTTACCGCCAAGAAGACCATGGCCTTGGCGCAGCGCCTTTATGAAGGCCTCGAACTCGGTGAAGAGGGCGCGGTCGGCCTCATCACCTACATGCGAACCGATTCGACCCGCCTGTCGCAGGATGCCGTCACGGAGGCGCGCGACTACATCGCCAACCGCTACGGCGCCGATTCGCTGCCCGATGAGCCGGTGATTTATAAAACCAAGAAGCAGGCACAGGACGCGCACGAAGCGATCCGGCCGACCTCGATGAAATACGATCCCGAGACGGTGCGCCGGCTGCTCGCCAAGTCGGCGATCGGCGATGCTGAGAAGGTGCGTGACCTCGAAGATCAGGTGCGGCTCTATCAACTGATCTGGAACCGTTTTGTGGCCTGTCAGATGAAGCCGGCGGTCTACGACATGACCGCCATCGATGTCGCCGCGGGTCGAGCCGGGCTGCGCGCCACCGGACAGGTCCTCAAGTTTGCTGGCTACACCGCGGTCTACGAGGAGTCGCAGGACGAGACGACCGGCCATGAAGAGGATCCCGATAGCGGCCTCTTGCCCGAGGTGAGCGAGGGCGAGCGACTCAAACTGCTCGAAGTCAAACCGGAGCAGCACTTCACGCAGCCGCCGCCGCGTTTCAGTGAAGCGTCGCTCGTCAAGGAGCTGGAAGAAAAGGGCATCGGTCGCCCGTCGACCTACGCCAACATTCTCTCGACCATTCAGGACCGCGGCTACGTCGAGAAGAAGGAGGCGCGTTTCTTCCCCACCCAGCTCGGTACGCGCGTCAACGACCTCCTGGTGGAATCGTTCCCCGATATCCTCGACGTGACCTTTACCGCTGGGATGGAGGATGACCTCGACAAGGTCGAAGAGGGCGAAGTCAACTGGGTCAAGCTGCTGGAAAGATTCTATCAGCCCTTCAAGATCGATCTCGACCGCGCCGCCGTGGAGATGCGCGACCTCAAACGCGAAGAGATCCCGACCGAGCACAAGTGCGAGAAGTGCAGCTCGCCGATGGTCATCAAATGGGGGCGCAACGGCGAATTTCTCGCCTGCGCAGGCTATCCCGAGTGCCGCAACACCAAGGAGTTCGTGCGGCGCCCGGATGGCACCGTCGAAATCGCCGTGCAACCCATGACGGACGAAAAGTGCGATGTATGCAGTGCGGCCATGCTGGTCAAGCGCGGCCGCTTTGGCAGCTTTCTCGCTTGCTCGCGCTACCCCGACTGCAAGACCACGCGACCGATTTCACTGGGTGTCACCTGCCCCAAAAAGTGCGGCGGCTTCCTCACCGAAAAGCGTTCGCGCCGCGGCAAGGTCTTCTTCGGCTGCTCGAACTACAGCAAGACTGGTTGCGATTTCGTCTCCTGGGATCGCCCCATCCCCGAGCCCTGCCCGCGCTGCCAGGCGCCGTTCCTCGTCAAGCGCGAAAACCGCAAGGGCGGCGGCAAGACGCGCTGCCTGACGGAAGGCTGTGGATATGAGGCAGTGCCGGCGGCAGCCGAAGGTGATGCTGCCTGAGGTCGCGAGGCAACCGAGAGCAGGGGCAGACCGTGTTTCGTCGCGTGCGCGACCTCTGGCCGAAAGAGCGGCTTTCACCCGAGTGCGGTCGAAGGATGACACTGGATCTGGAGATGGTGTCGGCATTCGCAGCCTCTACGCCGCATACTTCCTGGGCAAGGTGGGATTGATCAAACCATGAACGGGACCATCATGGCGTGCCTGGTCGCGTTGAAGGCGCTTACGTGGCCGGACTTGAGCCACTGGCGCGGACTGCCCGAATGCACGGTCGCTGAGCTGGAACAGATTCTCTCAACCGCGCACGACAGCTGGCGCGGCGGCGGCTACGTCGGCGAGGATCACCGCCTACTCTCATGGCTGAGCGCGAGTGGTGGCGACTTTCCTGACTCGATCCGCGTCTGGCTCGACGGCGATCACGTGGTGATGATGGACGCGGAGATCCTTGGCCATCCCTCCGATCTGAGGCCGCTACTGACCAAGCTCGGCGCTCCCGCGGCGAAGCTTGACGCGCGCTCGGGCGGCGTGCTGCTCAAGGGGAGCGAATGGGTGTATCCGGATCGCGGGCTCACCTTGTTCGTCGAGCCCTACAACCACGCGCCACTGCGGGTGGCTGTCTATCCGCGCACGACCTTGCAGGAGTATCGAAAGAAGTTTCGCTTCCTGGGCGGGCGACGGGTCCGCTGAGCGAGATGTGCTAAACGCATCGAATGAACGCTCTTCCCAAACCCCGAAACAGAACTGCGTGCCTGGTGGCGATCGTGTTATGCGGCTGGAGTACCAATGGCAATGCTGAGGGCTGCCCTGGCGGCCGTGAGAACGCGATCGTTGTGCACGCCGGGACTCACCTACTGTCCCTTTGTGAAGCGTCGCACGCGGTTCGCTCTTTCAACGTGCGCATCGGCCATCATGGCATCGGCAAGATCCGCGAGGGGGATGGCAAGACGCCGACCGGGGACTACTCGCTCGGGGTGCCTCGCCCATCGAGAAAATATGGCATCTTCATCCCCATTGGATATCCCACCGCGGCACAGTCATCCAAGGGCTACACTGGTGGTGCAGTCGGCGTCCACGGCCCGCATCGCCTTCTGAAGTGGCTGCGCCGCGCGGTCAATTGGTTCGACACCACGGACGGCTGCATCGGCTTGGCCACGGACGAAGAGATGGCCGAAGTCGCCAACTGGGTTAGCCATCACCCCAACGTCCGGATCACCGTCGAATGATTCCATCAGTGACCGCCTTCGACTCCGTCTCCGATACCGTCTCCGTCTCCGTCTTCGTCTCCGATACCGTCTCCGATACCGTCGCCGTCTCCGTCTCCGATACCGTCTCCGATACCGTCGCCGTCTCCGTCTCCGATACCGTCGCCGTCTCCAATGCCGTCGCCGTCTCCGATACCGTCTCCGATACCGTCGCCGTCTCCGTCTCCGATACCGTTTCCGACTCCGATGCCATCGCCGTTGCCGATACTGTTTCCGACTCCGATACCGTTCCCGACTCCGATGCCGATGCCGTCGCCGATGCCGTCGCCGTCGCCGTTGCCATCGCCGTCACCATCCCCGTCTCCGAGGCAGCGAATGGCTGAAGTCACCATCGTCGGTGGTGGCTTGGCAGGGTGCGAGGCGGCCTGGCAGCTGGCGCAGCGCGGCCTTTCTGTGACGCTGATCGAGATGAAGCCAGCGCAGATCTCGCCCGCGCATAGCACTCCCCTCTTGGCCGAGCTAGTCTGCTCCAATTCGCTGCGGTCAGACGATGCCACGACTCCGGCGGGGCTACTTAAAGCCGAGCTACGCCAGCTCGACTCGCTCATCATCGCCTGCGCCGATGCGACTCGGGTTCCCGCAGGGGATGCGCTCGCGGTCGATCGCCACGCCTTTTCGCGACTCGTCACCACACGCATCGCCCTTTTGCCCCAGATCCGGCTCGTGCGCTGCGCCCTCGATCGCATCCCCGAGGGGCCGGTCATCCTCGCGGGCGGCCCACTGGTGGGCGCTGGGCTGGCGCGTGAGATCCGACGCCTTGCGGGCGACCGCCTCTACTTCTACGATGCCATCGCACCGATCGTCGATGCGGCAACGATCGACTGGAGCTACGCGTTCCGCGCCTCACGCTATGGAAAACGGCATGCTTCCGATGCCCGCGCGAGTGATGCGCGGTGGGGGAAGGCTCCGAGGGCTTCGCCCGAGGAGGGGGGACGGGAAGGTCCCCCTGGCATGGAAGGGGATTATGTCAACTGCCCGCTTTCCGAAGTCGAATATCGGGCCTTCGTCGATGAGGTGAGGCGCGGCCGCAAGGTGGCGCCCAAAACCTTCGAAGAGCCGCGTTATTTCGAAGGGTGCCTGCCCATCGAGGTGATGGCCGATCGCGGCGACGACGTACTCGCCTTCGGCCCGATGAAGCCGGTGGGCCTCGACGATCCCCGCCCGGGCGCAGCACACCCCTACGCCGTGGTGCAACTACGCGCGGAAAATCGCTATGGCACCAGCTATAACATGGTCGGATTCCAGACCCGCCTGGCCTACCCGGAACAAAAGCGGATCTTCTCGCTCATCCCCGCGCTTCGCCACGCCGAGTTCGTTCGCTACGGTTCGATCCACCGCAACTCCTACCTCCATTCGCCCTCCTTGCTCGACGAAGAGCTGCGGCTGCGCACGCAGCCCCGTGTGCGCTTTGCCGGCCAGATCACCGGCGTCGAGGGCTACATCGAATCGACCGCCATCGGCCTCCTCTGCGCCCGCTTCGTCGCCGACCGACTCGCTGGAAAAACGCCATCCCCACCGCCTCCGACCACGGCCATCGGCGGCCTCTATCACCACCTCGTGCGCGCGCGCCAGCCGGGCGAGCCCTTCTCGCCGATGAACGTCAACTTCGGTCTTTTACCGCCGCTGCTAGAACGGGCGAAAAAGCGCGATCGTCGTACGCTCCACGCCGAACGTGCAAAGATGGCGCTAGCCAGTTGGCTACAGTGACCCGGCTGGAACCGCCCTTCATTGTGTTCTGCAACCCCTATGGTGGACTGGGCCTTAAGACCAAGACCGCCGAAGCGGCTCGTCGACGCATCGACAATCTCCTCGTTACCTGCGCGATGGGCGCTTCGATCAACAGCATCGAGCTTCGCGTTATCGAACCATGCCAGAGCTCCCTCGCCGACGCCTGCAAACAGGGCCGATTAGCGCTGAATCTCATCTACAATTCACTGGCTGAGCATGGGCACGTGTGCCAACCGTGGGTGGTGGAAGCCTGGACGCCTTTCGGACCGCCGAACGCTGCAGCCATCCGCCAACGAGATGGCGCCACCTCTATCGAGTGGTCCTGGAAGATCGAGCGTGATCCCGAACGTGCAACGATCGCGTACAATCGCTTCTGCGACTATATGGTGCGGCATCAGCAACTCATGTTCGACGATTATTCGACGAGCATCTCGGTCCAGGCGGTCTGGAGCTTTCGGCTGCGTACCGCTGCGGGGACGATCGTAGCGCCACCTTACCCTGAGTCGAGCATTACAGCCAGCCTGGCTGGCCGCCACGCGAGTGCCTTTTTCGATCTAATCTTCCCCTACGCCGCAGCTACCTCTTCGTTCATTGCCGACTACCAAGCGGTATGCGACGCTCTCGGGATGAAATTGCCGCCGCGTAGCTTTCGGCTGGATGCCCTCACCGTCGATGGCAAGAAGCGACGCCGGACCAAACTCATCACCTTCACCTAGCACTACTGCGTCACTTTCTCCCATCTCCGT
>JAHFDT010000061.1 GCA_023248875.1 Myxococcales bacterium
GATAGGCCTTGCCGGCGAGGACGCCGATGTAGCTCTTTGCGCCGAGATTTCCGTTGGGTGTGTTGGCCGCTACCGTGGACCAGGTGGAGCCGTCGAAGGAATAGAGCGTGCTCGATCCACTATAGACCCAGTGATAGGCCTTGCTGGGGGGCACTGCAAGGTCGGGCATCGATAGGTCGGGCGTCGATAAGTCCGGCATCGACAGATCAGGCATTGCTACCTCAGCCATCGCCAAATCGGGCGTCGAGGAGTCCGATGGCGATGAGCAAGCTACAAGGTTGAAGCAGGCGATGATCTGTATGAGCGATTTGAGTAGGCGTGCTTTTCTAGTTTCCATGTTCCCTCGTCTGACAAAACGTCACGCCCAACAGTCGCTGAGTGGACCGTGGATTGCAAAGAGAAAAGTCCCGCGTCGTTGGGTATGAGCAGTCCCATCATTTTGGTAATGGAACTCCGTTCGGAGTGCTGCGATGGCGCCTGGAACTACACGCTGCTGCTCTCGGGCCTGTGGCGTGGCAAGTTCCGCCTGCAGCGAATCGGGCTCGGGGCTCGCGCGCTTCGATAGTTTGTCAGGCAGGGATCTCCTCTCAATTTTTTTCCGGATGCGGTCCAGGACGGAGACGGTATCGGAGACGGAGACGGAGACGGAGACGGAGACGGAGACGGAGACGGAGACGGAGACGGAGACGGAGACGGAGACGGAGACGGAGACGGAGACGGAGACGGAGACAAAGACAAAGAGACCCTTTCTCGTTGACGAAATGGCACGCTATGACAATATGTCACCGGTGAGCCAGGCCACCCTCCTTTTGGTCGACGATGAGCCGTCTAACCTCGAATCCCTGGTGCGCATCTTTGCCCGCGAAGGCTGGGCGGGTCCCCAGACCGGGCCGAGCCCAACCCTCGACGTAATGACTGCTCCGGACGGTCGCGAGGCGCTCGAAATCCTGCGCAAACAGCGCGTGGATGTGCTCTTGACCGATCTCATGATGCCGGGCATGACCGGCGTCGATCTGCTCAAAGCCGCGCGCACGGTCACGCCCGAGACCGAAGTGATCCTCATGACCGCCTACGGCACGGTTGAGGCGGCGGTCGAGGCGATGAAGGAGGGGGCTTACGATTTCATCACCAAGCCGCTCAAGCGTGCGCCAGTGGTGCGGGTGGTGCAAAAGGCGCTCGAGAAGCAGTGGCTGCTGGTGGAAAACCGAGCGCTCCGGGCGCAGCTCGAGCAGGAGCGGCGGCGCCCGATCGTTGGACAGTCGCTCGCGGTGCGGCGCACCCTGGAGGTGATCGCCCAGGCGGCCCCCTCGGTAGCGACGGTGTTGCTGCTCGGCGAATCGGGCACCGGCAAGGAGCTCTTGGCGCGCCAGATCCATGATCGGTCGCAACGGGCGGGGCGCGCGTTCGTTCCGGTCAACTGTGCTGCCATTCCGGAGTCGATCCTCGAGGCGGAGCTGTTTGGTTATGAGAAGGGTGCTTTTACCGGCGCCGTGACGCGGCGCGATGGCCGCTTTGCCCACGCCGACGGTGGCACCCTCTTCCTCGACGAGATCGGCGAGCTCCAGCCGGCGGTACAGGTCAAGCTTCTGCGCGTGCTGCAGGAGGGGGAGATCGAGCGGCTCGGCGGCAAGGCGCAGAAGATCGATATCCGCTTGGTGGCGGCCACCAACCGCGATCTCCGGCGCGCGGTGGCGGAGGGGCGCTTCCGCGAGGACCTCTACTACCGGCTCAATGTGATCGCGGTGGCGGTGCCGCCCTTGCGCGATCGCGTCGGAGATATCCCGCTCCTCGTGGACCATTTCGTATCGCGCTTTCGCGAGAAAAACCACAAGCCGGTGGGCGGCTGTACGCGCGCGGCGCTCGATGCGCTGGGGGCCTACTCGTGGCCAGGCAATGTGCGCGAGCTCGAGAATGCCATCGAGCGCGCGGTGGTGCTGACGCGGGGCGAGGTGATCGATGTCGACGATCTGCCGCGCGAAGTGCTGGCCAAGGAGGGGGAAGCGCCGGCTCCGAGACGCGGATTGACGTTCGAAATTGGTACTCCGCTCGAAGAGATCGAACTGCGGGTCATCCAGGAGACGTTGGTCCACACGCGCGGAGATAAGCGCTTGGCGGCGCAGCTACTCGGGATCGCCACGCGGACGATCTATCGCAAGTTGGGGAGGCCGGAGCCGGAAAACGAAGCGTAGGGCCCCTGGACTTATGTATGTTTATAACATATACATAAGAAGTGGGCCTCGTCGAACGGCTGCGCCGGTGCACCGGCTTCGACTGGGACGAAGGGAATCGAGACAAGAACTGGCTCAGGCACCGAGTTTCGAACGGTGAGGCGGAGCAGGTTTTCTTGATGCAGCCGCTGGTGGTTGCAGATGACGATGGGCACTTTGCTGAAGAGGAGCGCTACTTCGCATTGGGGCGAACCGAAAAAAAGCGGCTTCTGCTCGTGGTCTTCATCCTGCGCGGCGACTTGGTTCGGGTGATCTCCGCCAGGGACATGACGAAAAGGGAGCGGGAGGTGTATCGAGTTCATGGCTAAACGACGGCGGTTTCGGACAGAAGAGGAAGAACGCACCTACTGGTTGAAGCACGATTCGGTGGGAGAGGTTGACTGGTCGAAGGCGCGGCGCCTTACCCTTCCCAACCTGAAGCCCTCGGTGAAGACCATCTCGCTGCGGCTGCCAGAGTCGATGCTGGAAGCGCTGAAAATCCTGGCCAACCGGAACGACGTACCCTACCAGACGCTCATCAAGATCATCCTCTCCGAGCGAATCCAGCGGGAAAACGGCAAGCATACGGTTTGACCCCTTTGTCACTTTGGCAACGGGAGCCAGTGCATCGGGTTTCCGCTGCCAATTTGGCAATGAAAATCGTCAGCGGCATTGGTAATTGTCAAATAAATTTAATATGTTATATGAAAGTCCTCATGGCACTGAGGTTGCTACTTCGTCCTCCTTGGCACCATGGATCTGCTCCTCAAACGCTACTTTTGGGTGATCACCCTCTCCGCGACGGGGCTGTGCGCGGGCTTTGCCGGTCGCACGGCGGCCAACCTGGCGGTTCACACCTGGCTCGGCTCCGAGAGCGGGAAGGAGTCGTCCGCCCGCCCGCGGTTTGCTCTCCCGCCACCGGAGAGAAGCCACACGAAAGAGGTCGAGGCGATCGTCCAGCGCAACGTCTTCTGCTCGCGCTGCGCGCCGATCAAGGCGAACGAGACGCAGGCCGCGGAGGTCACGGACAACACGCCGCGCAAGAGCGATCTGCCGCTCGAGCTGCTTTCGACGATGGTGGTGCCGAGCGACGAACGCTGGTCGATGGCAGTGATCCGCGAGACTTCCACCAACGAGAAAGCGATGGCGATGTATGCGGCCGGTTCGCTGCTACCGGGTGGCGTGGCTCGGGTGGAGCGGGTCATCGAACGGCGGGTCTATCTCCTCAATAGCGGGCACCACGAATTTCTCGAGCTCGCGGGGGGCAGTACGCCCGCACCCTCGGCGCCTGCAGCGATGCCACCGCCGGTGGCGAGCATGGGTAATTCCGGCGATCCAATGGACAACGACATCCAGCGGGGCGTGCGCTGCAACGGTTCGCAATGCGAAATCGACCGGCCGCTGATCGACAAGCTGCTCGCCAACACCACCGCGCTGGCCACTTCGGCGCGCTTCGTGCCATCGGTGCGCGACGGCCGACCGAATGGCTTCAAGCTCTATGCGATTCGGCCGAGCTCGATCTTCGCCAAGATCGGCCTCGAGAACGGCGACACGGTCAAGTCGATCAACGGCATGGAGATGTCGACCCCCGACCAGGCGCTCGGCGTCTACACCAAGGTTCGCTCCGCCAGCCATCTTTCCGTCACCGTCGATCGGCGGGGCGAAACGGCAACGCTCGACTACACGATTCGATGAGGTTGGGAATGAGACGGATTGCCATCATGTTTTTGGTGCTGGGAGGGACGGCCCTCGCCAAGGTGCCGCCCTCCAATCGGCCTGTTTCCCCCGAGCGTCGCGCGAAGCCACATCGCATCGACAGCGATCCCATCGCGCCGCCGGCGCCCCGACCCGAGCCTGCGGCAGCTCCCGCCGCACCAGTACCCCCGGCCAATCCCGCCGAGGAGCCCATCGGTGGCCGCGATGCCGTTCTGACCAAGTGCAAAGGGCGCCTGGTGGAGGGGCGCCTCTATAAATGGGACCTCGCGCCCGAGATTGATCTACAGAAGCTGGTCGAGTGGGCCAGCCCGGTTTTGTGCCATCCGATCATCGTCCCCCAGAATCTGCGCCAGCAGAAGGTCAATCTGATCGCACCCGGTCCGGTCTACCCCGAGGAGATGAGGCGCCTCTTTTTCGCCGCCCTCAATGCGATGGGTGTGACGGTTCAGCCGCAGGGGCCCAAAGGGCGCGAGCTCTACACCATCATCGAGGCGCAGCGCGCCCACGAATTGCCGGTGCCGCTGCTGGGGCCCGATCACCCCACGCCGAGCAATGAATCCTACGTCACCAAATTGATTCGGCTGCAACACGTGACCCCCGACGAGCTGATGCCGCTGCTCGGGCGGATCAAGTCCAAAGATGGCGACATCGTCGCCTTTGCCCCCACCGGGATGCTGATCGTCACTGACTCCTCGGAAAACATCCGGCGCATGGAGGAGCTGCTCAAGCAGCTCGATATTCAGCCGCAGGGGGGGGAAAAAATCTGGGTGGTGAAGCTGGTCAACACCGGTGCCGCCGAAATGTCGCAGATCTTGGAAAAGGTTTTTCAGCCCAAGGCGGCCGGCCCCGGTGCCCACCGGCCCAATTTGGCGGGTGGCACGGAGCGGATGCTGAGCCGTATACCGCGCGAGCCAATAGGTGGCGTAACGCCTCCGGAGGGGGAGTCTCCATCGGGCGGCGGGGTCATTACGGTGTCGCAGATCATTCCGGAAGATCGCTCGAACACGCTGATCATCGTCGCCACGGAAAAGGCCTATCAGCATATCCTCGGGCTCATCAACCGGCTCGACCAGACCGGGGGGCCACTCGATTCGGCGGCAGACCGGCTGCACGTCTATCCGCTCGCCAACGCCAATGCCGAGGATATGGCCTCGACGCTCTCGAGTCTTGGCATCAGCGTGACGCGCGGGCGTTCGGCGGGAGGACGGGGTGGTGCACCGGCGGCGAGCGGTCCGAGCGGCGGCGCCCCGGCGTTGTTCGAGGGCGAGGTCAAAGTGAGCTCCGATAAGGCGACCAACTCGTTGGTGATCGTCGCCTCGGGCAAGGACTACTTTACGCTACGCGATCTCATCCGCAAACTCGATGTCGCGCGCCGTCAGGTTTTCATCGAGGCGACCATCCTCGAGGTGTCGCTCGACAAGGCGCGCAAGCTGGGTGTGGCAGCTCATGGGGGGGGCAATCTCTTCGGTGGCTCGCCCAACCAGTCGCTCCTGTTCGGTGGCGTCGAGCCCAATAGCGCCACCAATTCGTTGCTCTTCTCGCCCGCCGCGCTTTCCGGTCTCGCGGCGGGGTTGCGCGGGCCCGAGATCCCCAACGCCGCGACGACCCTCGGGCTGCCGGCCGGTACACCGGTGCCGAGCTTTGGCGTATTCGTCCAGGCGCTGCAGAACAACAACGACGTCAACGTGATGTCGATGCCGCACGTGCTGACCACCGATAATGAAAAGGCGATCATCAAGGTGGGCCGTAATCTGCCTTTTCCGGGCTCGCTGGGCGGTGGATTTCCGGGGCTGCCTGGCGCGACCGGAGCCACGCCCGGCGTGCCTAGCTTTGGTTTTGGTACGTCAGTGCAGCGGCAAGATGTGGCGCTCTCGCTCGAGCTGACCCCGCACGTCAACGACTCCGATTTCGTGCGGCTCGAGATCGACGCCGAAATCTCCGATGTGGCCTCGGAGAATTTCAACGGTCTCGGCCCCGCCACCGATAAGCGCACGGCCAAGACCGTCGTGGTGGTGCGCGACCAGCAGCCGGTGGTGATCGGCGGCCTGGTCAAGGATCGCGTTTCGGAGATCGTCGATAAGGTGCCGCTGCTCGGCGATATCCCGCTGCTCGGCTACCTCTTCAAATTCACCCGCAAGAGCATCTCGAAGCAAAACCTGCTGATCATCTTGACGCCCTATGTGATCAAGGATCCGTCGGACTTACGTCGGATCTTCGAGCGCAAGATCCGGGAGCGGCGCGAGTTCCTTGACTACTACAGCGCTTTCAACGACACCCGTAGCTACGAGCCGGTGGTCGACTTTCGCCACAAGCGCGGTCTCCTCGAGGAGATCAATCGCTCGGCGGTCGAGGCGGAGCGGGACGCGGCCGATCTGCGCGCGGCGGAGTCGCAGGTGCGCGTGCGCCGCTTCGAAGGGCCGGTCGAACCGATGCCGCTGCCGCCGCGATCGCCGCCGCCACCTCCTCCGGTGACAGTGCCGCTGGTACCGGCGCCCGATCTGAAAGAGCCCCAATGAGCGAACGGTCCGCCGATATCACTACGCAGGCGACGCTCACCCTGCCGGCGCCAACGATCGCGGCTGAGCCACGCCTGCTCGGTGCCATCCTGCGCCAGCAGACCGAGCTCTCCGAAGCGCAGCTCGGCGAAGCGCTCGAGGAGCAGCGCGCGACGCGGACAGCCGAAGCAACGCGCGAGGGATCTCGGATTGGCGAAGTGTTGGTGCGTCTGCACTACGCGACCGAAGAGCAGGTGCTGACGGCGCTCGCGCAGCAGCTCGGTCTCGTGGTCTTGGCGGAGCTCAAGCCCGAAGAGGTCGACCCCGAGCTGTGCGCGCTCGTGCCGATCAATTTCGCCAAAGCGCACCAGCTCTTGCCGATCCGGCGCAGTGGCCTGGTGGTGGCCGTCGCTGTGGCCGATCCACTCGATGTCGCGGCGCTCGACGATGTGCGGCGCGCGCTCGGCTGCGCGGTCGAACCGGTGCTGGTGGCGGGTGCGAAGGTGATCGATGCCATCAACAAGGTCTACGCACGTGCCACTGGCGATACCGAACTCGGCGAAAAGGACGATGAGATGGGCGGCGAGGCGGAGGAGCTGGTCGATATCCTCGATCTCACCGACGAGGCGCCGATCATCCGCTGGGTTAACTCGCTGATGTTTCAAGCGGTCAAAGAGCGCGCCAGCGATATCCACATCGAACCGCGCGAAAAGGAGCTCCTGGTGCGCTATCGCATCGACGGCGTCCTTTACGAGCACAAGCGCGCCAACCGGAACTACGTGAATTCGATCCTCTCGCGCGTCAAGATCATGGCCGGCCTCAACATCGCCGAAAAGCGGCTGCCGCAGGATGGGCGCATCCGCCGCAAGATCGCCGGCAAAGAGATCGATATGCGTGTCGCGACGGCACCCACGCCGCTCGGCGAACGCATCACCATTCGATTGCTCGACCGCTCGTCCATTTTGCACGACCTCGCCGACATCGGTTTTGGCGAGGACCACCTCGATGTGATCAACGAGCTCATCCGGCGGCCGCATGGGATCCTGCTGGTGACCGGGCCGACCGGTTCGGGCAAGACCACTACGCTTTACGCCTGTCTCTCGAAGATCAATACGCCCGACCTCAATATTCTCACCGTCGAGGATCCAGTTGAATACCAGCTTGAAGGCATCTCGCAGGTGCAGGTCAATCCCAAGATCGAGCTCACCTTCGCCAACGCTATCCGCTCCTTTTTGCGCCACGACCCCGATGTGATCATGGTGGGCGAAATCCGCGATTCGGAGACCGCCTCGATGGCGATCACTGCGTCGCTCACCGGCCATTTGGTATTTTCGACGGTCCACACCAACGATGCCGCTGGCGCGATCACCCGACTAGTCGATATGGGCATCGAGCCTTTTCTCGTCGCTTCATCCCTGGTTGGCCTGCTCGCGCAGCGTCTCGTACGCCGCGTCTGCTCCGACTGCCGCGAGCTCTACAAGCCGACCGTCGAGGAGCTGGAAAAAATCGGCATCGACGCCAAGGCCTTCTTCGCCGACAAACTGGGGGCGCCGCGCATTCGCTCGAGCACCAAGCCGCCGCCGTCTGGAATGCTCTACCGTGCACTCGCGACCGGCTGCCCGCGCTGCTCCAAGACCGGCTACACCGGCCGCAGCGGCATCTATGAGCTGCTCCTGATCGACGACCAGATCCGCGCTCTGGCGCTCAAGAACACCGACTCGACACAGATCAAGCGCGCCGCCGTGGCCAAAGGCATGCGCACGCTACGCGACGACGGTGCCCTCAAGGTTCGCGCCGGCATGACCACCATCGAGGAGGTGCTGCTCGTCACTGCTGAGGACCGCGCATGATTCTCAGGGACGGGCAGCGGTTCTGGTCGCAGTGGGTTTTCCGCCGTGCTCGGACAGTCCTCGCTTCGACGGCAGACCGTCGAAGCTGCGGAACTGCGCGCGACGGAAAACCCACTGCTCCCGTGACCGCCGTGCTTCCATGGCGCCGAAGGGCAATGTGGTCCTCAGAGATGACGAGCTTGGGGTGGGGGGAGATCGGATCCGCCTCCGTTACCGATACCGTCACCGATACCGTCTCCGTCACCGATACCGTCTCCGTCACCGATGCCGTCTCTGTCACCGATGCCGTCACCGCCTCCGGTTCTCCCTCCAAAGCCCTTCTGAGGATCAGGTAGTGCCAGTCTTTGCCTACAAAGGTCTGGCCACGACGGGCAAGCAGGTGTCGGGGGTGCAGGATGCCGACAATCTGCGCGCACTCAAGTTGGCGCTCAAACGGGATGGGATCTATCTGACCGGAGCGCATGAGGCCAATCTGCGCGCCGCTGAGATGGCGGAGAGCGCAGTGGGCTTGGCGGCCTTTCTGTTGCGGCCCGCAGCGGGCCTGAGGGCGCGCCAGCTGCGTCGCGACGCCAACCGCAGCCAGGTGGCGATCCTCACCCGCCAGCTGGGCGTGCTGCTGAAGGCCGGGATCCCGCTGTCGGAGGCACTCGGGGCACTGGTCGATCAGGCCGATAGTCCGTCGCTGAAACGGATCCTCGCCGACGTGAAGACGCAGGTGAATGAGGGGTCTGCGCTGGGCGATGCGATGGCGCGCCACCCGGGCTCTTTTGAACCGCTCTACATCAACATGGTGCGCGCCGGTGAGGCCTCGGGTTCGCTCGACACAGTGCTGTTCCGCCTGGCCGACTTTCTCGAAGCGCAGAACCGGCTACGCGGCAAGGTGCTGTCAGCGATGTTCTATCCCATTGCCATGACCTTCATCGGCACTGCGATCATGGGCTTCCTGATGGTGACGGTGGTTCCGAAGGTCACCGCCATGTTCAAGGACACAGGGCAGGCATTGCCCTGGAATACGCGCCTCATGATCTTCGTCTCCGATCTTATCGGTGGCTATTGGTGGCTGATCGCGATTATGGCCACGGGCACTGTGTATGGCTTCCGGAGCTGGCTCCAGACGTCGAAAGGGCGCACCACCTACGATGGCCTCATCCTGCGACTGTGGCTGGTTGGCCCGCTGGCGCGGATGATCGCGATCAGCCGCTTTGCCAAGACGCTGGCGACCATGTTGGCTTCGGGCGTGCCGCTCTTGGCGGCCCTTGAGATCGTCAAAAACATCCTTGGCAATGTCACGCTGACTAAAGTGGTGGAGGAGGCCAAAGAGTCGATCAAGGAGGGTGAGTCGATCGCCGCGCCGCTCAAACGTTCGGGCCAGTTTCCACCGATCGTCACCCACATGATCGCCGTCGGGGAGCGAACGGGTCAGCTCGAGACGATGCTGGAGAACGTGGCTGCCTCCTATGACATCGAAACCGATATGCGCATTGCGCGCCTCACGACGCTGCTCGAGCCACTGATGATCCTATTCATGGGTGGATCGGTCGCTTTTGTGGTGTTTTCGATTCTGATGCCGATTCTGCAGATGAACGAATTCGTTTCATAAAGGGAGCTGAGACATGGCCAAGCGGGAAACGGTGCAACGCGGAATGACACTCGTCGAGATCATGGTGGTCGTCACCATCATCGGCGCGGTGATGGCGGCGGTGGGCTTCTACGCCATCCCGATGCTCAACAAAGGCAACTGCAAAGCCGCCTACATCATGTTGCAAAAGATCAGCGGTGCCGTCGATATGTACAAGACGGAGAACAGCGGCGACTGCCCGAAGTCGCTCGACGAGCTCATGACGGGAAAATTCCTGCAGAAGCAGGACTCAGTCGACCCGTGGGGGCAGCCCTACAACTTCAAGTGCCCAGGCGACAAGAACACCGATGGCGCCGACATCTGGTCCAAGGGCAGGAACAAGCAGGATGGCGATGAGGACGATGTAAGGAGCTGGCTAGGACAAAATGAGCAGTGCAAGAAATAGCGCACGCTTCAGTCGCTTTGAATCGCGGCTTTCGTCCTCGCTCCCATTGGTCACGTACCAAACCGGCGAGCGAGTACAGCGAGCGAGGAGGGCGGCCGCAGGCTTCGCCGAGGACGCCTCCGAAAGACGTACGCGCCCTCGGGTCGTTGCGCGGGGTGCCCCGCGCGAAGACGTCTGCGGCGGAGTGAGAGGGCCGGCGCTCGCGCTCAACGCAACTGAAGCGCGCGCTCGAGGCATCACACTGGTGGAAATCATGGTGGCCCTGCTGCTCATTGGAGCCGCATCGGGTGCCGTGATGGTGTCCTACCGTTCGAGTGGCCGCGCCTCGGCGCGCTCTCAGGCTGGCCGGCTGGCAGCGGCGATCCGGTATCTCTACGACCGTGCGGTCACCACTGGATCCTACTACCGACTGGTGCTGGATCTTTCCAAGAACAAATATTGGGCCGAACAGTCAGAACACCGCTTCTACCTGGTGCGGAACAAGGAGTCTTCGCCCGGTCGGGGCCAGGCGCCCGATGAGCAGGAAAGGGAGCGACGGCTGCGCGAAGAGGAGGAGCGCGGGAAGTTGCAGCTGACGGGGCTGGCAGCGCAGCTACAGCCGCCACCGATGCCGCGGAAGGCCCGCTTCCAACAGTTCCAGGATGCGACGCTGCCCAAGGTCGATCTCCGCGGCTGCAAGGTGCGCGACGTGCTGACGCCGCGCCAGCGTGAGCCCTACGGCCAAGGGCAGGCCTATCTCTACTTTTTTCCCGACGGCCATACCGAGCGCGCCGTGCTCCACCTCGAAGATACCGATGGCGATGTCTACACGCTGTCCGTGGCGCCGCTGACCGGACGGGTGGAGGTGAAGAGCGGCGATCTGCCACCCCCGCGCGGTTTTGGCGAATATGACGACGAGGGTGCTGCCGAGGCCGCCCGATGAAGAGGGGATTCACGCTGCTCGAAGTGATGATCGCCGTCGCCATTTTGGCCGGAGCGCTGACGGCGCTGATTCGCTCGGTCAGCCAGGCGCTGGCGGCAGGGAATCACGCCAAACTGATGACGGTGGCGAACTTTCTGGCGCGCGAACGGCTGGTGGAGCTCGAAGATGAGCTGCAGGAAAAGGGCTTCACCGACGACTCGTTCGCCAAGGAAACGAGTGGCGAATTTAGCGAGCAGGGCTTCCAACGTTTTCGTTGGACGACAGTGATCGACAAGATCGAACTGCCGAACACCGATCAAGTGCAGAGCCTCATGAGCAAAGGGATGGAGGGCTCCCTGGCGAATCTTCCCGGTGCACCGCAAACCGGAGCGGCCACCGGGGCAGGATCCGGGAGCGGTCTGCTCGGTGGCTCGGCAGGACTCTTGGCGTCGCAGTTCGGGATCATCAAAGAGGTGCTGGAGCAGGCGATCCGGCGAGCCCGCGTGCGGGTGGTCTGGCGGGAGGGAAAGCGCGAACAGAATGTCGAGGTGGTGGAATACCTGACCGATCCGCGCCGCGTCGACCAATCGATCATGATGGGAGGAGCGTCACCTCCACCCACCCATGGGAGCGGAAATCTGAATCCCAGCCCGAGAAGCGGCCGATGAGGCGCACGGGGGGCTTTACCCTCATCGAGGTGATGATCGCCGTTGGCATCTTGGCGGTTGTCTCGACGCTGATCTGGGGCTCCTTCCACCAGACCGTGCGCACCAAGGATGCGATCGAAGCTAGTGCGGCGCGTTACCACACGGTGCGGCTCTCGCTCGAGCGGTTGGCGCGCGAAACCACGATGGCCTTTCTGTCGCAGAACGAGGACACTTCTCAAGCAGAGCGGCGCACCTTTTTCATCGGCAAGCGGCGTGGCGACATCGATGAGTTGCGCTTCTCCATGTTTGGCCACCAGCGGCTCTACGCCGATGCCAACGAGGCCGACACCTCGCAAGTGCTCTGGTATGGCCGCCGCAATCGTGAAGGGCATCTTGACCTCATGCGTCGCGAGACCCGTCGCCTCTCGAACCTCAAGCCCGAGACGGCCGCGGGTGAATCGGATCTGGTGTGCGACGATGTGATGCGCCTCAAGATCGACTACTACGATGCGCGCGACAAACAGTGGCGGGACGAGTGGTCCACCATTTCGGCAGATGGCCAAGCCGATCGCCTACCCAGTAAAGTTCGGTTCACCCTGACCGTTTACGACGAGCGTCAGAAGGAGGTCCCGTTTCAGACCGAAGTGCGGCTGCCGATGCAGGAGCCGCTCAATCTGAGGCCGCGCGGATGAACCAAAAGGGCTTTGCGCTGGTGATGGTGCTGGTGGCCACGGCCGTGATCACCGCTGTGGTGGAGGAGTTCTCCTACCATGCGCGGGTCGATTTCGAGGCGGCCGCCAACGCCCGCGACCAGCTGCGCGCCGAATACCTGGCGCGATCGGGCATCAATCTTTCGCGCCTGCTCATCAAGACCCAGGCGAGTGTCATCGATCCGATCAACCGCCAGATGCACATGGATATCCAGATCGGCGACTTTGCGCCGCTGCTGATGAAGGCGTTTGGCGGCGGCGATGGCGCGGCGATGCTGGGCGATCTGCTGGGCATCGGCACTTCGTCGATCAAGGGTTTGGGGGTGGGCAAGGGCGCCGGCTTCGATGTGGAAATGGCGCCGGAGGATGGCAAGATCAATCTCAACTGTGCCGGCGGGCTCAATGCCTTTACCCCGAGCTCAACACCGCCACCGACCGACACCACCGCCCCCACCATCACCAATCAGGCGCAGGCGCTCTACGCGCAGCTGACCGCGCTCTTTTTTCCGCCGCGCTACAATCGACTCTTCGACATCCCGGATGCCGATGGACAATATGCCACCCGCGATCTCACCGCCCGAGCGCTCATCGACTGGTCGGATATCGACGAGAACCAGTTCGATCCATTGGGAGCCTCGGGCAATTCCGAGGACTATCGCTACGACGGTTTGCGGGATCCCTACAAAGCGCACAACAACTACTACGACACGCTCGAGGAGCTGCAGCTGGTCAAGGGCGTGGGCGACGACTTTTGGGGTGCCTTTGGTGAGCTCTTCACGGTCTATGGCAGCTGTAAGGTGAACATCAACGCCATCAAGGCCGAGCGCTGGCCCATCTCGGCGGCGCTGTTGCGCGCGGCTGCCAAGAACCCGTCCAGCCCCGCGTTGCAAGACGATGTGATCGTTTCGGCGCTGGCCCAGCAGATCGGCTCGCTCGGCCAGCTGCTCGGTGGGGTGCAGAGCCTGAACGACTTCGTCGCTGCGGCCAAAAACGGCGGCGTGCTGCCGCTGCCGCCGCTGCCGGGAGCACCGAAGGGGACGGATGCCAACTCGACCAGCTTGCTGCCGCCGCTACCGGGCGTGCAGCCGATCGAGCTCAATCCCCAGAATCTCGCCATGCTGGCGACAGTGGGACCTCGTCAGATCTACCGAATCGATTCGACCGGAACGATCGAGCGCGGTAAGAAGAGGGTCACGGTCCATGTTCGCGCGGTCTTCGATACTCAGCACTTCAACCAGAACACGACCAGCACCGACCCGACGGATCGCATGGGCGCGTGGGTCTACTGGCGGATGGATTAGTGTCTATGGGAAATCGCATCATCGGCATCGATCTCGGAGCTACGACGCTGCGTCTCGCCCATCTCGAGGTGGGCTTCCGCCGAGTCACCCTTCGGCGCGTCGAAACACATGCCACGGCGCCCGAAGCGGCTACTCTTTCGTCCATCGAACGAGTGACGGCGCGAATGGCCCAGCTGGCGCCGCTCCTTCCCTCGCTGCACGACGATCAGGAATTCACGGAGCTCGCGGTGGCGCTGCCCGGCGAGCTGGTCACCTTTCGTCTGATCGACCTGCCCTTTTCCGATCCGCGCCGGATTGAATCGGTGCTGAGCTACGAGCTCGAGACCGAGGTGCTGCAGCCGATCGACGAGCTGGTGATCGACCACGTGTTGGTCCGCCAGGCGAGTGAAGGCGGAGCCACACGGGTGCTCGTTGCTGCGGCACCGAAAGCGGCCATCGCCCAGGTGGTCGCCAAGGCCGCCGAGCTGGGGCTGCCACTGCGTTCGATCGGTGCTGCGCCACTCGCGCACCTGGCAGGGCTCGGCGAGGAGATAGAGCAGCCCCGACTACTGGTCGATATCGGGGCGTCCGAGGCCGTGGTCGTCGCGGTGCACCGAGCACGCCCCGAGCTCGCGCGCTCGATTCCGTTTGCTGGCCGCTGGTTCAGCGAAGCGATTGCGACCGCCTTTCATCTCGACGGTGATACTGCCGAGCGCACCAAGCTCGAAGCGGGCTTTATTGCCCACGCCGGAATGCGACCCGAATCGCCCCCGCAGCGCCGCATGGATGCCTGCCTGCGTGAAGCGGTGCGACCGCTCGTGCGCGAACTGCGCCAGACTCTGGCCGCCTACTCGGCTTCCTACGGTGGAACCCTCTCCGGGCTGTGGCTGACCGGGCGGGGGGCACAGCTGCCGGGCCTCGCTGAACATCTGCAGGCGGAGCTGGAGCTGCCGGTGAGTGCGCCGCCGTCCTTGCCGCTGCCGGTGGACGAAGCGTTCGCGCCCGACGCGGCGGTGGCGGTAGGCCTCGCGTTCCAGACCGCGGAGCAGGGGCTGCAAGTCGATTTCCGCAAGGGGGAGTTCGCCTACCGCTCCGACTACTCGTTTCTACGTGGCAAGGCGGTGGCGCTCGCAGGTGCGCTGGCGGCCGTGCTGCTCTTTGCCGGCCTCAATGCCTTCGCGTCGCTGCGCGGGCTGCATCAGGAGGAGGAGCGGCTCCAGACGCGACTCGATCGCGCCGCGGCCGAGCTGTTTGGCGCGGACCGAGCCAAGAAGATGGATGCACGTGCGATTTCGGAGGAGCTGCGCGGCAAAGGGGGGCACGCCGAAGTGGTCCCGATCCCCTCCGTGACGGCGTTCGATCTACTCGACGAGGTTTCGCGTCAAGCGCCACCGTCGGAAAAGATTCGACTCGACATTTCGGAGCTGAAGATCGAGCCGAAGAAGATCTACCTGAAGGCCACCACGCAGACCAACCAGCAGATGGACGATTTCGCCGATGAGCTGAAAAAGATCGACTGCTTCAAGGAGCTGCAAAAGGGGAAGAGCCGCACCGTGTCGGGTCCATCGCAGCCGTCGAGCGATACCAGGAGCGGCGAAACCAAGACCGTTCCGACCGAGCTCAAGGAGTTCGACTTTAACATCACCACCACTTGTCCATGAGGAGCGAAGATGTCACTTGGCGACAAGCTGCAGCAATTCCGTAGCCGGTGGGAGCGACTCTCCAACCGCGAGCGGCGTCTGCTGGCTGCCGGGGCCGCCACCCTGCTCGGGATTGCGCTCGCAGCGATGGGGGGGGCGGTTGCAGCCAACCTGAATGAGCTGGAAGAGGCCAACGCCGAAATGCGCCAGGCGCTCAAGGACATCGCCGAGCACCACGACGCCTACCAGCAGGCGCGTGCGAAGAATGCGCAGCTCGAGGTCAGGATGGGATCGAGCCCCGTGCAGCTGCAGGGCTACTTGGAATCGGCTGCTAAGGAGACGGGCGTCGAAATCGCCGAGAGCGACGAGCTCCCTCCCCAGCCGGTGGGAAAGAAATATCTCGAGCGCGCGGTCAATTTGCGCTTGCGGCGGGTGGGCCTCGACGCGCTGACCAAGTACCTGCGCCGGATCGAGACGGGACCCAATCTGGTGATCGTCAGCGCGCTCGGGATCCGTGTTGTGGATGACAAGCGTGAGCAGTTCGAGGTGGAGATGAAGGTGTCCGCCTTCGAGCACAACACAGAGCCGAGCGGGATTCGCAAAGGCAAGGAAGGATGACGCTGCAGCGGTTTTTGAAAGGGCTCGGCTATCCCGCCTTCGCGGGGCTGGTGTTTCTGCTCACGCTCTACGCCAGCCTGCCCAAGGAGCGGATCAGGGAGCGGCTCGAGGCGGCTGCCTCAGCGACGATGGGGGTTCCGGTCAAAGCCGAGGGCTTTGGTCTCACGTTGCTGTCGGGACCCGGCGTTTCGGCCGACCAGGTGACGGTGGCCACCAGTGGCAGTGGTCCCCAGCCAACGATCTACCGAGTGAGCGACCTCACTGTCCACTTCAGCCTCATCCAGCTGCTGCGCCATTTTGCCGATACCTCGTTTTCGGCTCGTGTGGCCGGCGGATCGATCTCCGGAAGATATCGCGCCGTCGGCGAAGAGCTGACTATGGCGCTGCGCAGCGAGGAGATCTCGCTCGCGGAGATCCCCGCCTTTGTGCAGCTGCTGGGCGTGCCGGTGGCGGGCAGGTTGGAGCTCAAGCTCGACGCTACCACGCCGAAGAGCATGACTCAGCTCGGTGGCGCTCTGCAGCTGAAAATCGCCGATGCGGTACTTGGGGATGGCAAGAACAAGATCGCCATTCCGAACTATTTCACCGCCGAAAAGCTGACCCGGTTGGCATTCGGAACCCTCCACGGCAGCGTCCAGCTCGACAAGGGGCGAGCGACGCTGCACGACATTCGCACCCATTCGCCCGATATCGATTTTGATCTGGAGGGCTACATCGAGCTGCGCGACCCGCTGCAGTACTCCATCTTGCACCTGTACCTGAAAATCAAACCCTCGGAGGCTCTGGTCAAGCGCGAGCCGATGATCGATACCTTGATGCTGGCCGGTGCCGCGATGCGGCGGCCGGATGGCTACTTCGGCATTCTCCTCAGCGGTCCGCTGGCGAGCGCGGCGCCGACCTTCATGAAGGAGCCCCCGCCCGATGTGCGCGCCTCCGTCTCCTCGGCAAGCGCGGCGCTCCCCCCCTACCGTTCGCTGCCCCGAGGCGAGCCCGGCGCGGGTCCCTCTCTGCCGTCGGAAGATCCCCCCAGCCACCCCGCGCCCGAGCCCCCTGATCCATCCGGCCCATCCGGCCCGCCCCCACAGGGAGGCGCACCCCCGAACCTGGTGGCACCGGCCACCGCGATTCCGCCGCGGGCGATGCGCTTTGCGCCGAGCGAAAGTCCCTCTGCGCCGGCGCCCGCCGGCGTCGAGGAGCGCCTTGAGCCCGGTACCGATCGTGAGCCGGAGCCATCGCCGCCCAACGAAGCGCCATAATACAGTCGTGTCATCGCGCCTGTCGACTGCACTTCGTCTGATCGCTGCCGCGGTGGTGATCGCGGCCTGCCTCTGGTTCGTCCGCCAGATCGATCTTCCCGTGCTGGGGCAAGCGCTCCTCCGCGCTTCGTTGCCGTGGGTGGCGGTCGCCGCGCTGCTCAACTTTGCTCAGATGCTGTTTCGCGCTTGGCGGCTGCAGGCGCTGTTACGGCCGGTTCGCACGGTGGGGTTCGGGCGGCTGGTTCGCTATGGGTTTGCCGCGGCGGCCGCCACCAATCTCCTGCCCGCCCGCGCCGGCGAGGTGCTGCGCGTGTGGCTGCTCAAAGCGCGCGAAGGGATCCCGGCGACCACCTCGGTCGCAGTGGCGCTGATGGAGAAGGTGTTCGACCTGGTGACGCTGCTGGTGCTGGTGGCGCCACTGCCGCTCCTTCTGCCTCGGCTCGGGCAGCGCTTTGGCTGGCTCTTTTCGCTGCTGGTCGGCACCCTGGTGCTGCTGCTGGGGCTGGCGCTGTGGGTGGCTCGCCGCCGGTCCGGATCCGAGGAGAGCCTGCTCGGGCGGTTCGTGCTGGGCACCCGCGTGCTGCAGGGCGGACGGCCGCTTGGCGTGACACTGGCGACCTCACTCGCAGTCTGGCTGACCGATGCTGCCGAGGTGCTGCTCATTTTGCTAGCCCTGCGGATCGAGGTGCCCGCCGCGGCCGCGCTGCTGGTGCTGCTGACGCTCAATCTCGCCATCACTCTGCCATCGACGCCAGCGCAGATCGGCGCCTTTGAGGGGGGCGCCGCCTGGGCGCTGGTATGGCTGGGGGTGCCCAAGGAGGCCGCCTTGGCGTTTGCGTTGGTCTACCATGTGATGCAGGTGGTCCCAGTCACCCTGGTCGGTGCGCCGGGGCTGCGTCTCGCCCTACGGGCGGGCGCGGCGACGGTAGAGCAGGGTCAGAGTCAAAAGGCCCGCCAGTAGCAAGAGCGCGAGCGGTCTCGTGGCACGGCCGAGGGCGCAGCCGAAGAGGTGCAGCATGCCGGGCGAAGGGGTGATGGCATAGGGGCCATACGAAGTGCGACTCCCCTCCAGATCGATGGCGTCGATGAAGTAGACGGCACCCTCGGGGACATTTTCGTCGCGCACCGCATAGCTGAACTCACTGCCGAGGAGCGCGGTGCCGGAAAGGCGCGTGGCGTTGACGGGGATACGCACGTTCCTGACGCTGCGGATCACATCGAGGCCGGCGTTCTTGGGGTCAAAGGTGGCGTGGAAGGAAACCGTGACGGAGGAAGCTTGGCGGAGCGCCGTCACCCCAGCGAGCTCGAAGCCCGTCGCGCAGCTGGAGACGCAAGTCCACTTCCAGGTCTCGGCGCTCGAAGACATTCCGACAAAGCCGCCGAAGAGGTAGGCCGCTTTGTTGGAAGTGTCGTAGGAGAGGGCGTAGCTGATGCGAGAACTGGGATTGCTGGTCGGCGCGCGGGACGACCAGTTGGTTCCATTCCATTCCCATGTGTCGTTGGCCGAGCTTACCGAGACTACACCACCATACAGCAGGGTGTAGCCGGCTGCGACCTCATAGACCATAGAGAAGGAGTCGCGCGTCCCCGGTTTGGTAGCGAGCGATTTGGAGGACCAGTTGGTGCCATCCCACTCCCAGGTATCGTTCTGATAGTCACTGTCGCTTCCGCCAAATAGGACCACATAGCCACGGCTCGAATCGTAGGCCATCCCTTGGCTGTTCCTGGAAGTGGGTTTAGTCGCAGGGTTCTGGCTGGACCAGTTGGTTCCGTTCCAGGTCCAGGTCTCCGAGCTACTCCCCGAGGAGATGCTCCCGCCGAAAAGAAGGGTCTGGTTGCGGTTCTGGTCGTAGACCATGGCAAAGTTGAAGCGTCCACTGGGAGAGGTGGCGGGGCTTTTCGAGGACCAGTTGGTTCCGTTCCACTCCCAGGTATCGGCCATGTATGTAGTTGAGGTGCTGGTGCCGCCAAACAGAACGACCACTTGACGAGAGCTGTCATAGGCCATGGCGTGGCTGGAGCGCGAGTCGGGGCTCGATGCAGGGCTCTTGGAGCTCCAGTTGGTTCCGTTCCACTCCCAGGTGTCGCGAATGTAGGAGGTCCCCGTGTCACCGCCAAACAGGACCGTTGCGCTGCTGCTGATGTCGTAGACCATGCTGGTGTTACTGCGCGAACTTGGCTGCGATGAGGGCGACTGCTGCAACCAGTTGGCGGTGGGGAATTGGGCGCGAGCACTGCGAGGAAGAAGATAGGCGCTGAGCAGGCAGGCGAAAAGCAGGCAATGCCTGTTCGGTCTCTTCAGCATGTCGTAATACTCGCCCAGCCTATCATACAGCTAGGCCTTTCGGTGGGGTTCGCCTTACGGGCGGGAGCGGGGGCGACGGGAGAGCAGGGT